>JBMOKZ010000232.1:8390-11639 GCA_049324195.1 Candidatus Zixiibacteriota bacterium
GACATATCAATTCTCCCGATCCGGTCAAGCACTGGAAGAAAATTCACAAGGAACAGGACCGGCTGGTGAAAATTCTCAATCGGTTCGACAGAATTCATATCAAGTCCCCGAGCGCCGATTTGAAATTGCGCGTCAAGGGCCGCAAATGGATCAACTGCGCCGGAACGGAAAATTTCCCCGATGGCGAGATATTCACCGGCCCGCTCGAAGACAGTGTCGAGGGTTTCATCCGCTACAGTTTCCCGGCGGTGTACATGGGTCGCGAGGTCGAAAACGTGCGGCTGGAGTTCAAGAAGGGGAAAGTCGTCAACGAAACGGCCGACAAGAACCTCGATTTTCTCCGGAAAATGCTCGGGACGGACAAGGGCGCCCGTTATGTCGGTGAGTTCGCGATCGGGACCAACTATGAAATCAAACGCTTCTCCAAGAATACGCTATTCGACGAGAAAATCGGCGGTACCTGTCATCTGGCACTGGGGGCGTCGATTCTCGAATCCGGCGGCAAGAATAAAAGCGCCATTCACTGGGACATGGTCTGCGATTTGAAAAAGGACTCGGAAATCAAAGCCGACGGCAAGGTCATTTACCGCAACGGTAAATTTACGATTTGATTTTATTATTTCATGACTAAAAAAGCCCGCTTCCGGCGGGCTTTTTTGTCGATGTTGTAAAGAAGAAAGCTTATCAATAATATCCCCATGGATAATACAGTCGTTCGATACAGAAAATACCGTCCGGTTCAGCGGCCAGGTCGACCGTAAATTCCAGCACCTGGTCGAATTCTTCCCGGTAAGGTTCGTTAAAAGTCAGGGTATAAATGCCCGGTGACAGGTTGTGAATCGTGTATTTCAAATCATAAAGACAAAGGCAATAGCAGCTCGGATTGACCTCATACTCGTCGAGCATAATCCGGTCACCCGTGAAAGTAATATTCGCGCCCAGTTCATCGACACAACAGTTGAAGCCGGCGTTGATATGGGTGATTGACAGGGTGCCGGCCTCGTAATGATACTCCACACAGTCGTTGGCCGAGGTTACGGAGTCGGCGGCTTTGTCGAACGCTTTGCAGTCAGTATAACTGTCCACTGTCCCGTAAGCCTCGTCCATAAAACCGGGGCAGGGCTGGATACATGAATGGGACAAATAGATATCCGAGATAATGCAGGTGATGTCCGTGATGTCAATCTCCTCGTTGGCGTTGACGTCGGTCTCCTCGAAACAGCACAACTCCTGATGCGATAAGTACAGATGGTCGATCAATCGGGTAACATCGGAGATATCAGCTTCGCCCGAGCAATTAATATCGCCCCGCATCCCCTCGCAACAGCTTGTTTGCGCTTGTACGGAGGATATCGAAAAAAGAATAGCAAGGGAGCAAATGGTTATGAATAACTTTTTCATTTCTTACTCCATTATAAAAATAATTCATAGATATAATTATGGATGAAGATATTAGTAGAATGTCTTACCTGTAAAAAAGTTAAGCTATTTAAATATTTATGCAAGGTTTATTTAAAAAAGCCGTTTCAGGTTCTCCTGACACGGCTTTAAGCTCAGGAAAAATACGATTTTTTTTAGAAACACCCCGGCATTGTTTCCAGAGGTTCTCGGGAGAGATAGAGATAGTCGATAAGTCTCGTGATATCGGCCATATCCGGTTCGCCGCCGCTGCCATTGACGTCGGCCTCGTCAATACAACAAATGGGATTGTGACTGAGATAGAGGTAGTCGATCAGCCTGGTAATATCCGCTATATCCGGATCGCCGCCGCTACAGTTGACGTCTCCCCGCTGGTAAAGGCAGGGCAGCTCAAGCAGGGTGAATTCATACGGGCCGCTCCATTCGGGAACGATAGCGATTCCTTCGTAATCATCGCAGGGTGTTCCGAAAGTCTGCCATAACATTTCATAGCCGGTATACTGGATAACATCGATTTTAATATGACTGCCGCCAGTATTTCCTGAGTAGAACTTGATTTTAAAGGGTGTCGCGACATCGGGAGTGACCCAACCGGTATTGAAAATCGCGACAGTGGCCAGGCCGACCGTATCTGAAGGCGGACCATCGTTGGCTCCCAGTAAGTGACTGACAAAGATTTCATCGACCCCGTCATAAAAAGGGTCCGACTCGATAGCTTCACCCTCGAGCTCCCACCAGGTACCCCCGTCATCGGTGTAAATCAAAAAACCCACCGAAGTTAAGAGATGGCAACTGTAATCACATGTGTATTTAAAGGCTATTTCAACATCGGTACAGGTCAAAATCGTATCAGAGTCCATCCAGAGCCCGACACTATTTTCATAGTCTATTTCTATCCGGGCGGTTTGGCTGTACCCTGTCTCTGCGAAAATGGCCAGGGTAACTAAGACAAGT
This sequence comes from Candidatus Zixiibacteriota bacterium, assembly GCA_049324195.1. GTDB lineage: Bacteria > Zixibacteria > MSB-5A5 > GN15 > FEB-12 > JAFGNW01. The sequence continues at coordinate 10,764 of JBMOKZ010000232.1, forward strand.
AATAATTTTTTCATAAATCACCTTTAAAGATATGAGTTTAAAGGCTAATAATAAGATTTGTGCTGACATTCGTAGATATCTATACCTACTTATAATTTATAATTAAAATCTTTTTATGCAAGTATAAAAAAGAACCCATCCGCTAAAACCTGAAACGATTGGTATTTTATGCCCTTTTTACCCTGGCCTACCAGGGACGTTCAACACAATGACTGCCGGTCGGCTGGTTCTGTAAATCAACTTCAAAATATATATTATCTAAGTAATATTGCTCATCGACACAGACAGTATAGGCGCGCGGAGGTAAATTGTATATTGTATAATTAATATCATACAGACACATACAATCACAGGGGGTGGGAGCATTTTCCGTCTCGGTAATATAAAGAGTGTCCCCCGACAAGCTTATATTTATATAAGTATTCTCAATACAACAATTAAAAGTAGTGTTGTGATGGATGATGGAGAGGCTCATGTTTTCGTCGTAACTGTAATCGACACAATCCAGAATAATATCGTTTCCGTCCTTCTCCAATTCCAGACAGGAACTGTTGCTGGCTGTGCCCGCATAGGGCGTAATCTCGCACGGCGCCAAAGGAGAGTGCGCCAGGTAAAGGAAATCTATCAATCTGGTGATATCCGAGATATCGGGATTACCGCCCGACCCGTTGACGTCGGCTTCCTCCGGACAGCATAACGGGGCGTGAGTCAGATATAAATAATCGATGATACGGGTGATGTCAGCGATATCCGGGTCGCCTCCCGAGCAGTTAGCGTCGCCGCGGTCACCCTCGCAACAGCCTAGAGCCGCGATGTAAAAAGTGAAGTCCCAGGTCGAACTGTCCCGGGTATCGGTAATACCCAGGGTCATGGTCA
>JBMOKZ010000233.1:0-1474 GCA_049324195.1 Candidatus Zixiibacteriota bacterium
CCGGTGCTGGCCGTGAAGCTGACCGAGGTTATGACCGCTCCTTTGCCGGATGTCGCTAAAAAAGGAGCCCTGGCACTGCGGGGATTGGGGGAGATCAGAAAATATTTCGACGAACACGACGCGGCGGTAATCGGACCCGGAATCGGGCGACACCGCGAGACATTCGAACTGGTACGAAGGCTGGTCAGTAAATTGAACCGGCCGGCGATTATCGACGCCGACGGTCTCAACGCTCTGGTCGGTTATACCGATCTGATTAAAAACTGTGAAGAGCCGCTGGTGCTGACGCCGCATCCGGGGGAATTCAGGAACCTGACCGGCTTGACGATTCCCGATGATTATCTGGCCAGGGCCGATATCGTGCGTGATTTTACGGCCGAGTATAAAGTCGTTCTGGTTCTCAAAGGCAGTCCGACTCTGGTCGGCGCTCCCGACGGCATTTGCTATTTCAACCAGACCGGTAATTCCGGAATGGCTTCAGGCGGGTCGGGCGATGTTCTTTCGGGGATTATCGGGTCGTTTCTCGCGCAGGGGATGGGCGCTCTCGACGCCGCCCTCTGCGGGGTATTCGTCCATGGTCTGGCCGGGGACCTGGCCGCCGAGGAACTCACCGAACGGGCGCTTATTGCCGGGGACCTGATCGATTATCTGCCAAAGGCTTTCGAAACGCTGGGGATTTAAAAAAATCTATTGCCAAAAATCACCTAATCGCTTTATAATTATTTAGAAAAAGGCTGATTTAATATGCTTCGGGCTTAACCTGGAGGATAGTTCTTACGTAAGAAATCTTGGGGCTGAAAATTTAATCAATAAAAACCGAATGTTTTAACTTATTTTTTTCCTGATGGGGTTCTGTAAGTGTCGAAAAACAAGTCTTTTAGAAGTTGTCCCCGCTGCGGCAGCCGTAACCTTCATATCGAGCAGGAAGAAGGCAAGGACCGGTTGCTGATAATTTGCGAGGATTGCGACGAGATCATCGAGATGCACAACAAGGGTTTCAAAGGGACGAGACCCTCGAAGCGAGAAAATTCCAAAGATAATTTTGAATCCGACGATTATCATCAGAAAAATATAAAACGAGAACGTAACCGCCGCGGCAAGTCCTGGTAGGAACGGGCAACCGACGGTAAATGTGAACATCCGCCGTTCACATAAGTGTAAATCAGTATTCCACAGCTTGCTGTGGGTACCATTCATTGTTGAATAACAATATCAGTCATCCCTTGACCATGCTCGGGATGAGGTTCCTTAATTACACGACAAGAAACAAAATACGATCAGTTCCGGTTTCGCCGAAGGTGGGTGACCTGACGGATAACTTAAAAAGGGTCGGGTAACTACCTGCTAAAAGCGGGTCAGAACCCGACACTACTTTTAAAAGTAGAAACACTTAAGAGTTCTGCCTGCTAATACTTTACATCAATCCACAATAAAAAGCGTAACACCGGTTGTCGTACTTGACCGGTGCGGCTCC
>JBMOKZ010000234.1:0-11501 GCA_049324195.1 Candidatus Zixiibacteriota bacterium
CCAATTCTCTATACGCCCGGGTGGGGCGGGGATATTCAGCGCCCGACCACAATCGCCTCGATGAATATTCTGAGCCATGTCGCCGAGAAAACCGCCCGGTATCATTGCGACCTGATTTTCCCCACCCATGACCCGGTTATCATGTCGGTGGCTCAGGAGGTCGTCCGCGAAAGCTATGCCCGCTCCGGGTTTCCCGACCGGTTCCGCGAGGAAAACATCTGCTATGTGACATCGTCGCAGTTCGGTTACGCCGCCGCAGTCGAGGGCCTCATCAGCCGGCTCAAACCCGCCTCGGTTTTTTTGCTGGGTACGTTCGAGGCGGAGTCGCTCATCCTCGCCGAAACGGGCAATATTGCCGGAGCCATCCAGATCGCCGGCACCGATTCCACTATCCAGCTTTCGTTTTTCATTGTCGCCTGCGATTATACTTTAATCGGGGAGGAGCTGTTCGCGGCTTCGGGTTATCTTTCCGGTGATAAATCCGTTCTGGCCTCGATTCGGGCGCAGGATATTCTCAAGATTTTGATTTTTATCTTTATCCTGGTGGCCGTAATCTGGGCGTCGTTTGACCCGGCCGGGGACTGGTGGAGGTTTTGATGGCGCGTAAAATCCCGCAACTGGTCTGCGCCCTGTTCGGAATTACCCTTTTCATGCTGTATTTTTCGCAGCATCCCACAGCCAGGAGCCTCAATCTCACAATTCTCAACGAATATTTTCAGATTATTTTCGCTTTCACGCTGCTGGTCGGGGTGGTCAGTTTCATCAAAATTAATCTGAAAGGGGTCGAACGGGGAGAGGATCGGCTTTTCCGGCTGGTTTCTCTGCTCGGGGTTATAGCCATGCCTGTGCTGGCTTTGATTTGGGGCATTAAGGGAAATTCGCCGTTTATGTGGGTGTTCGAGAATATCCAGGTGCCGATGCAGACCACTGTTTTCGCGCTTTTGGCGTTTTTCGTGGTTTCAGCCTCGTTCCGGGGTTTCCGCGCCCGCTCCGCGCAGGCCGCGGTGTTGCTGGGAGCGGCCTTGATAATGCTTATCAGCCGCTCGACGATCGGGGATATGATTACCGACGAAATACCGCGCTTCGCCGACTGGGTACGCAGTTATCCTTCGATGTCCGCCCGCCGGGCGATTCTGATTGGCATCGGCCTGGGTTCGCTGACAACCTCGCTGCGCGTTATCATCGGGATCGAACGCACCTGGCTGGGAGGCGACAAATGAAAAAATTCGAGAGTCGCCATTATGTTTTTCTGGGGTTGTTCGTTTTGATTGTGGTCGCAATGCTTATCAATATTAAACTCGATATCGTCGTTTCGGCCGAGACACGAAAAATGTACGACTATATCGATTCTTTGCCGGAGGGTTCGGTGCTGATGGTTTCGTTTGACCATGAAGCCTCGGCTATCCCCGAAATTCGCCCCCTGGCCTTGTCCATACTGCGCCATGCTTTCCTCAAAGGGCATAAACTTATCGGGGTGTCGTTGCTGGCTGAGGGCACAGGTGTCGGTTATCGTCTGATGCAAATGACGGCGAAGGAATATTACAGGGAATACGGCCGGGACTATGTCTATCTCGGGTTCAAACCGCAGTATATCGCGGCGATTCTCTCGATGGGGGAATCAATACCGGCTACTTTCCCCGAAGATTATCTCGGAAAATCCTACCGCGATTTCCCGCTTCTGGATTCGGTGATAAATTACGACGATATCGCGGGTGTGGTTTCTGTCGCTGACGGTTCTTTGACCACTCACTGGATCGAGTACGCCCACTCCCGCTATAACGTTCCTGTTTCAGCGGCGGTGGCGGCAGTGATGATGACTACCTATGACCCGTATATCGCGTCGGGTCAACTGCACGCCATGGTGGGCGGTTTGCGCGGCGCGGCCGAATATGAAAAGCTGCTCAAAATCGGCGGGAGCGGCCGGCGGGGAATGCTGGCTCAGACCAGCGCCCATATTTACGTTCTGGCCATGATAATAATCGGCAATATCGTGTATTTCGTGTCGCGCCGGAGGAAAGCTTAGCATGGATGTCGGAACTCTTATCGCCGGGATGCTGACTCTGGCCGTGCTTACTTTCCTTTACCGTGATAACCCCATCTATAAGTTGGCGGAGTCGCTTCTTATCGGCGTGTCAATCGGCTATTTCATCGTCGTCACCTGGACCAATACTCTGATGGATTTGATGTTTGTCCCGCTGTTTTCAAAGGGGGAATACCTGCTGGTAATTCCGCTCGTGCTCGGGTTGATGATGTTCGGGCGGTTCAGCCGCAAGACAACGGTGCTGTCGCGGATTCCGATCGCGGTTTTAATCGGCTCCGGGGCTGGGGTGGCGATTCCGGCCATGCTCGACGCCCGTACTCTGCAGCAGATTTCAGCCACGGTAGCGCCGCTTCTGAACGAAAGCGGCTGGCCCAACTTTTCCGAAATAGTGGTTATTATCGGGGTGCTGACGACCCTGATATATTTCTTTTTCAGCCGCGAACACCGGGGAACCTGGGGTCGGGCAGCCACGGTCGGGACGTATTTTTTGATGATTTTTTTCGGGACGACCTTTGCCTATACCGTCATGTCACGCATGTCGACCTTCATCGGCCGCGTGGAATTTCTGCTCTCCGACTTTTTAAAACTGACCAACTGATGTCATGAAATGCCCGAAGTGTAAAATCGAGATGAAAGAGCTCAAGCGCAGTTTCCACAAAAAGCGGAAATGGGTGTGCCCTCGGTGCGGCAAGGTTCGGTTCCAGATTGTCAAAAAAAGTGATTGATTTCAAGTCTGAAAATATTTACGAAACATCTTGAATATTATTCCGTTGTTTAAGTAATATCTATAAAATTACAGGAACAGGCGGATATGGATATCAGGATTGGTACCTCGGGCTACAGTTTTGAGGACTGGCGCGGTTCTTTTTATCCGGAAAATATCGAAAAAGGGAAAATGCTGGATTTTTACGTTCAGCGTTTCCCGACCGTGGAAATAAACTCGACTTATTACCGCATCCCGCACCCGGCGGCGATGGCCAAAATAACGGTCAAAACGCCCGAGGGATTCGATTTCATGGTCAAAGCGCCACAATCGTTTACGCATACCCGGAGCGATCTCGAAAAAGATACGGCCGCTTTCAACGAAGCGCTCAAACCGATGGCCGAATCCGGGCGGCTGTCCGGGGTGCTGGCACAGTTCCCGTATTCTTTCAAATTCAACAACAATCATCTCGAATATCTCAGTATCTGTCGCGATGCCGTCGCGCCGGCGCCCTTGTTCGTTGAATTCCGTCACGACGGCTGGGTAAATCGGATGATGTACGACTATCTCAAAGCCGAGGGCATCGGTTATGTTTGTGTCGACGAACCGCCGCTGCGAGGACTTTTGAAACCTGATGTTTTCGCCACCACCGACACGGCTTATATCCGTCTGCACGGTCGCAACTCCGAGAAATGGTGGGCGGGAGGCGCCGAACGTTACGATTATAACTATTCCGAAAACGAGTTGAAAATTTGGAAGGAAAAAGTCGAAAAATTGAAAATGAAAGTAAAACGCATTTATGTCTTTTTTAATAACTGTCATCACGGTCAGGCCGCCCGCAACGCTCAGGAATTCAAGAATCAATTGAATCTCTGACGTTTTTAGTTGACGTTAAGAATAAGATAGATTAAATATCAAACCGAATTATTAATGAAAGTATGCTGGTGGTATGTATTTAAGACTCGAAAATGTCCGCAAGGAATTCGACGAAAAGGTCGCGGTCGACAATCTGTCTCTGGAGGTGCCTCAGGGAGTCATTTTCGGAATTATCGGTCCCAACGGAGCGGGTAAAACCACGACTATCCGGATGATAATGAATATTATCGCCCCCGACGCCGGGAAAATTTATTTCGATAACAATGAAATCGATGACGATTTCAAGAACCGGGTCGGCTATCTGCCCGAGGAACGCGGGCTGTACAAGAAATTGACGCTTAATGAAGTTATGGTTTACATGGCCGAATTGAAAGGCCAGAAAGCGAGCGTTACCCGAAATTATATTGATTCCTGGTTGACGAAAATGGACCTGCTGGAGTACAAGGAACGTAAAGTCGAGGACCTCTCCAAAGGGATGCAACAGAAACTACAGTTTATTACCACTATCCTGCATAATCCCGATATCGTTATCCTCGACGAGATTTTTTCAGGCCTTGACCCCATTAATATGGAGCTGATTAAGAACGTCATCATGGAACTGAAACGCGCCGGCAAGACCATTCTGTTTTCGACCCATGTCATGGAGCAGGCGGAAAAGCTGTGTGATAATATCTGTATGATATCGCAGGGGAAAAAGGTTATCGACGGTACCATGTCGGCAGTCAAAGCTCAATTCGGCAAGAACTCGATTCAAATAGTTATCGAGGGCGACGGGGCGTTCATCAAGCAACTGCCCGGGGTACATAATATGACCGAGTTCAATAATTATATCGAACTGCATCTTGAAGAGGGCGTCGAGCCCAATGAGATCTTGAAAGCGGTTGTCCAGAAAGTGAAAGTGAACCGTTTCGAACTGGTGGAACCCTCGCTTTACAACATTTTTATCGATATGGCCAAAGCCGATCCGACCAAATCTCAGCGTGAAAACGAGGGAGGGGCGAAAAATGTCTAAATTCTGGGTTATCCTGAAAAGAGAGTACGTACAGGTCGTCAAGAAAAAATCTTTTATTATCGGCATTTTTCTGACCCCGGTGCTGATGGCGGCCTTTATGCTTTTGCCGGCCTGGCTGGCGCAAAAGAAATCCACCTCCAGTGAAGTATTAGCCGTTATTGACAACAGCGGCGGTGATGTCGGGCAGAGATTCGCGGATGAACTGAAAGAATATAAACTCGAGGACTCCGATGAACCTTATTATATCGTCAGAGAAATATTCAATATTTCCCCTGAAGATTCAGCCCGTTTTAAAAAGGTCGATGACTCGCTGAGGGTATTGATTAACGATAAAGAATTAAAATATTTTTTGGTGGTTAAACCGGAACCACAGTTGTCCGATGACAATCTGTATCTGGTTACCAATTCGGACAATTTCCGTTCTCTCAGCCGTTTTGAATACCAGCTTTCCAATATTCTTTCGTCAATTCGGCTGGAACTCACCAACGTGAACCTTCCGGTCGACTCGGTATTGAACCTTACCCGAAGAATCGATTTGAAACTGCAGGATACTAAGGGAGAGGCTATTCCGTTCCAGGTGAAATATTTCGGAGGGTTGATATTTATCATGCTGATGTTCGGCATGATTATCACCTACGGTACACTGGTCATGCGCTCGGTTATCGAGGAAAAAAATTCCCGTATTATGGAAGTACTGGTATCCTCGGTAAGCCCCTTTCAACTGATGCTGGGAAAAGTACTGGGTCTGGGCGCGGCGACTTTCACCCAGGTAGCGGTATGGGTGGCGGTTGGCGCCGGCTTGTTTTTCATGGGCGCCACCTCGGGCGTGGAAATCAGCTCAGCCATCGGCCGCCTGGTTTTTAACCCGATGATTGTCACTTTCTTCGTGTTGTACATGATTGTCGGGTATATTCTGTTCTCGACCCTGTTTGCCCTGGTCGGCTCGATTGTCAATAACGAAAAGGAAGCCCAGTCTTTCATTTTCCCGATTACCATGTCGTTGATTTTACCGGTCATGATAGGAGTGCATATCATTCAGGAACCGCATTCGTTGCTGTCGATGGTCCTGTCGTTTATACCGTTTTTCACACCGACGACGATGATGCTGCGGATTATTTTTATCGCTCCGACTCTGACAGAATATTCTTTATTATCCGGTATTCTGGGTGAAGCTATCCTGGCCTTAATAATTCTGATAATATTCACCGTTTTCGCAGTCTGGCTGACCGCCCGGATATTCCGGGTAGGGATATTAATGTACGGCAAAAGACCTACTCTGCCGGAAATCGTCAAATGGATTAAATATTAAAAGAGAGGAAAGATGGTAAGAAAGGAATCGTTCCCCAAAGTATTGCTTCTACTGGCGGCGTTTGTATTTTTCTCCGCCAACACCGTTTATTTTCTCGAAGACCCTAACGGGCCGGTTCTGGCCTCGATTGACGAGTCTTATCATCTCAATTTCGAAACCGTTCAGAAGGGTCCGTGGCTCAACCTGAAATCGGCCATTCTGGTAAACGCCGACAACGGCGATGTTCTTTACGCTAAGAATGCCGAACAGATACGGCCGATTGCGTCTATTACCAAACTGATAACGGTCATGGTGGTTATTGACCATGAGGTTCCGCTGGACAGTGTCATGGAGATAACGAAGGAAGACACTTACCGGTCGTCTAAATCGCGACTGGCGAAAGGATTCCAATTGACAGTCAAAGACTTGCTTTATGCGGCGCTGTTAAATTCCGATAACCGTGCCGCGAGGGCTTTGGCGCGGGCGACCTGTGGAAGTTCCGAAGAATTCGTGGCCGAGATGAACCGCAAAGCCGTCAAGCTCGGACTGGACAACACCATATTCTACGAACCAACCGGCCTTGACCAGCGCAATGTCTCCACCGCGCATGAGGTCGCCAAAATCATGCATTTCGCCTATGATTACAGTCTGATAAGGAAAATAACGTCGACCAAAAAATACCGGGTTACTATTCTCAATCGGAAAAATACTTATCGCCAGATGAGTAACACCAATCTGATGGTGTTTTCCAAATACAACGTTCTGGCCGGGAAAACCGGGTACATTAAAGCTTCCGACTATTGCCTGACCACACTTTTGAAAAACAGGAAAGGGGAGAGGTTGACTCTGGTGGTTTTGGGCGTACCTGGCGATAAACTTCGTTTTAGAGAAGCTCGCAAACTGGCGGACTGGGGCTTCAATAATATCTGATATCAAAGTTCTTTTAGAAAACTCATCAAAACTTTCGAGGAATTGACCGCGGCGATCTTAAAAAAGCGGTCAATTTCTTTATCGGCGGTACTGGAACCGGACCCGCCGGCAAGGTCCGAGGCTGAACGAAACGCCAGAAAAGGGATTTCGTTGACATAACAAACCTGTGCCACCGCGGCCGTCTCCATATCGACCGTCAAAGCCCCAAACTGCCCGGAAAGATCCTGGCGTCTGTCGATATTATCGATAAAAGTATTGCCGCTAACCCCGATTCCGGAAAATATTAAACGGGGCTGCCGCTCACCGATGGATTCTAACGAAAGAGCTTTGTCGGTTAATTTGAGTGCCAGATTAAAATAAAACGAATCAACCGGAAATTCAAGTATCTTACTTAAAGTATCACTTGAAATACTGGTAACTTTAACCTCTGAAGTCTTCAGACCCTCGGCTCCAAGATAACCGTAGTCATGCGTCAACCAGCGGTCACAAACGGCGATATCACCGATTTTCACCGTACTGTCAACAGCTCCGGCAATTCCGGTGAAAAAAACACCGCAGGGATAATAAAGATCGATCAACTTCTGAGCGGTGAGAGCGGCATTTGTCAGACCCATTCCGGATTCAGCCAGAATTATTTTCCGATTGCAAAGCGTTCCGATATGAACTGTCCGACCGAGAACCGTTTCGGTCCGGGTAATCTGCATGCTATCAGCTAATAAAGCGCCTTCAGTATCAAAAGCATAAAGGATCAGATAGTAATCAGATTTGATGCTGGAGTTACGACAGTCAGTTATGAAAAAGGAAGAGCTAATAATTATAGTAAAAAATATGAGAATTATAATCTTACGCATAAAATAACGTCCCATAATATATATTATGTTAACATATAGTAATTATTATTTTGCTTTAATCTTATAGAAGTTTATTTGTGACTATTTAATAACAATATTCAGTAACCGGCCTTTTACGTGAATTTTATTAATTATCATTTTGCCATCGGTGTACTTCATTACTTTGAGACTCTTAAAGGCTTCTCTTTCGATAATATTATTGTCGGCGTCAACAGATACCTCGATTGTATCTCTCAACTTACCATTAACCTGAACCGCAATTTTTATGGAATCACCGATTATGGCATCAGGGTCATACCCCGGCCAGCCGGATTTAAAAACCGATTCTGTATGTCCGGTCTTTTCCCAGAGTTCCTCGGCCAGATGCGGTGCCAGCGGTGCAATCATCTGGATAATCTTAAAGATAACCTGGTCGTTTAAGGTCGAATTTTCGATTTTATCGGTGTCGAAATCCCGGACCAGCTCCATAATAGCTGAAATAGCCGTGTTGAAATGCAGCTGTTTGAAGCTTTCTGATACTTTCTTAGCTGTTTGATTAAGCTTGATATACAAAGCTTTTTCGTCGGCGTTCAAATCTTCAGACTTAAAGTATTGCTTTAAGTCAGGATGATTGCCGCGATAGGCTGTGATTATCGAGAACAGCTTGTTAATAACGAACTTCTCAACCCCTGTAATCGTTTCGTTGCTCCAGAGCACTTCTTTTTCCGAGGGCGCCGTAAAATACATTGCCAGCCGGGTGATATCGATCCCGCGTTCTTCCATAAGCGGGATGGGCGAGGTTACGTTACCTTTTGATTTGGACATGACTTCGCCTTTTTCGTCCATCACCATCCCCAGGTTGAACAGGACCGTAGCCGGTTCCTCGCATTTCAACCAGCCAATATCATGCAGGAATTTAGAGAAAAAGCGGAAATAAATCAGATGCCCGGTGGCATGGGTTACGCCACCGACATACAAGTCAATCGGCATCCACCGGTTGGCCAGGTCTTTATCATATGGTAACTTATCGTTATGCGGATCGATATAACGCAGGAAATACCATGACGAGCAGACAAACGTATCCATCGTATCCGGGTCGCGCTGAGCCTCCCCCCCGCAATTCGGACATTTGACATTTATAAATTCAGGGACGTCGGCCAGCGGCGAACGCCCTTTGGGAATGTAATTCTCTACTTTGGGCAACAGCACCGGTAACTGATCTTCTGCTACTGGAACCTCGCCACATTTCGGGCAATGAACAATCGGAATCGGACAGCCCCAGTAACGCTGTCGAGAAATCGACCAATCTTTGAGCTTGTAATTGACTTTTTTGCGGCCGATACCTTTTTTCACGGCGAAATCATTGACAGCGTCAATCGCCTCTTTGCCAGCCAGACCGTTGAATTCCCCGGAATTTACCATCGGGCCGTATTCCACGAAGGCATTTTCCATCTCCCCGGCTTTCAGAACAGTTTTTTCATCGGGATGAATCACGACCTTTATAGGGATGTCATATTTTTTGGCGAATGCGAAATCCCGGGTATCGTGTGCCGGAACGGCCATCACAGCGCCGGTACCGTAACCGGCCAGAACATAATCGGCCACCCACAGTTCAATTTTTTCGCCATTGAAGGGATTAATGGCATACTTGCCGGTGAACACACCGTCTTTTTCACCGCTTACGGCCGCCCGTTCGATATCGGAGCGACTGGCCGCCAGTTTCTTGTAAGCTTCGACCTTCTCGGCGTACTCGCCCTTGAGATGTAACCGGTCGAGAAGTTCCGCCTCCGGCGAGATGGCGGTATAGGTCACCCCGTAAATAGTATCCGGACGAGTGGTGAATATCGGAAGTTTTTCGCCGGTATCCTCGATAATGAAATCAACCTCCAGCCCGTGCGAACGGCCGATCCATTCACGCTGCATGGTTTTGACGTTTTCCGGCCAGTCTGGAATCTTTTCAAGGTCGTCGATTAGCCGGTCAGCATAATCGGTTATTTTGAAGTACCATTGAATCTGGTCTTTTTTCTCAACCAAGGTGCCGCATCGTTCGCAACGGCCATCCTTGACCTGTTCATTGGCCAGGACGGTTTTATCTTCGGGACACCAGTTGACAAATCCCCGTTTTCGGTAAGCCAGCCCTTTTTTAAAGAGTTGAATAAACATCCACTGGGTCCATTTGTAATAATCAGGCAAACACGAGGTTACCTCGCGGCTCCAGTCGAACGAAATCCCGGCTTTTTGCAGGGTATTCCGGGATACCGAGATATTTTTAAGCGTCCATTCTTCAGGATGGATATGACGTTGAATGGCCGCCCGCTCAGCCGGCAGGCCAAAAGCGTCCCAGCCAAAGGGGTGTAAAACAGCTTTTCCAAGCATCATTTGCTGTCGGGCGACCGCATCGCCTATCAGGTAATTGCGGAAATGTCCCATGTGAATGTCACCTGACGGATATGCGAACATCACCAGCATATAGAACTTGTTGTCAGCATCAGGTTTTACGGGGGCTTTAAAAAGCCCGGTCTTGTTCCATTTTTCCTGCCATTTTCGCTCTATGCTCTGGTAGTCGTATTTTCTGCTTGATTCTTTCACGGTCATATCTCACACCTCTTATATCATTAATTGTCGGATATTTTAGTGAATTATTGGCTTTTTTGCAAGGAATTATAAAAGCTTATCTGAAGCCCCGGATTTTATTGAAGAGCGCAGTGCCTACCGAAAGTCGGTGAGTTAGCTCAGTTTTAAATTTCTCCAACCCGAACAGAGGTCCTCTGTTGATTTTCTGATGTACAGCCAAACGGGAATCGAAACCGTAAACTGTCAACCTTCCCCGCGCCAATGGCCTGTCGGTCGGAGACGGAAAGGCCATGGTGAAGCCCGATTGGTAGCCGCATTTCGCGGCGGTCTCTATAACTTTTTCGTTTGCTTGTCCGAAAGGATAACTGATTGCAGTTATTTTATAACCGAGCAAATCTTCAAGAATATTTTTAGATTCCCGTAATTCATTTTTAATAAACGACTTGTTGTTTTCCGATAGGTTGAGATGTCGATGACCGTGTGAGCCGAATTTCACGCCCTGACTTGCCAGGGTCAAAATCTCCTGCTTGCTCAGATGCCGGGTCTCTTTGAAAAAGTAACTGTAGTCCCACCGGTTGGCTTTCCCGAGATATCCGGTCAGTACGAAAACAGTCGGCTGGATTCCATATTTGTCAATCAGGGGCGGCAGGTAACGGACCAGATGCGCGTAGCCGTCGTCGAAAGTGATGGCTATCTGTTTCGGGTTTTGGTTTGCAATGGTGATATCAAGGGCTTCGAAGCAATATCCGATTTCCAAGAGGCTTGCCAGCAGAAGGTCAAGGCGGTGCGGGCTGTAATTAGTCGACCCGAAGGTGAATTCGGGCAATATTTTGTGGAAAGTAAGGATTTGCGGATAAAATAAAAGCGGCCGGAGCCGCTTTATGAAGGTCAGTTTACCCGACATCTTTAAAAACATCCCCGTTAACCGGCCCCAGAACACTGATGGCCATTTTCGATTCATCGAAAATCCTGTTAGCCATATCAAGAAGGTCGGAAGAGGTCACTTTGTCAATTTTATTTATGACCTGTTTCAGGGAATAATATTTGCCACTCAGTAGTTCCTGGCGGGCGATGCGGTTCATGCGGTTCGAGATCGATTCCATTCCCAGCAACAAGTTCCCTTTCAATTGGGTCTTAATTTGCACCAGCCGTGACAATGACAGGCGGTTTCTTTTTACTTTCCCGATTTCTTTCAGGATGATATCGTGGCCTTCGCGAATCCGGGTACTGTCGGTCCCCATATAGAC
>JBMOKZ010000235.1:0-1472 GCA_049324195.1 Candidatus Zixiibacteriota bacterium
CACGGCTAAGAAAGTCGCTAGGCTGAACAAAAATGAAGCCGTTGACGCGATGGTGGAGTCATTAAGATTGGTCGGGCTTGAATATCGAGATGTGCGTGGTAAATACCCCAATCAATTTTCCGGCGGAATTGTACTGAGGATTTAAGTCGAATCGTGCTGACTGCAGAATCAATGCCGGGTTAGAAGCCCGCTTAAAGACCCAGCGGACCCTGTCTTTGCCAAAACGATAATCGCGGCTGTCGGTCTTGACCAGAATATCAAAAACTCTTCCACCGGCTGTCCGCTCAACTATTTCAATGCCGGTAATTTCCCCGATTTCGATATCTTTCCCCCGGTCAGCCGAGAGGTACTGCTCCAGTCGCATCTTCAGTTGCTCCGAAGTGAATGATTCCTGCCAGCGGTAATATTTGGACCATTGACAGGCGCCGCTGTCGTTAACGGCGCGCAGATATGGCGCTGACGGTTTATCCCAGACCTCGTCGATGTCGTCGGTATATCCGCCGCAGGTGGAATGGTAGTAAGCATTGATGAGAGAGTCCTCGAACTTGATTACATAACCGCGGGTCTCCTCCACCGCTTTTGATATAAGCGGAACTTCGGCTTCGACCCCTTCGTACAGTTGGTCGGCGACGTCCGATTTGAGGTCGTACGGCTCGTTAGGATACTGCGAAAGATACCGCAGCGAGTAGGTTCTCGCCGCGACCGCCTGCGCCTTGATAGCTTCAAAATCATCTTCCGTTACCTTTCCGATTTCCGGAGGGACCACCCCTTTTAGATAGTCTTCCATATAGACTATATTTACCAGGCGTAGATTCATCCCGCTCGGGAAAATCCGAAACAGCCCGCGATAGCGGCGATTATTATATTCGAGGAAGTTTTTTCCCCCGCGGGGCGACACGAGAATTTCCTCAAACCGCTCTCCCAGCATCCCTTTCCTGGTGCGAACGATGAGCAACCCCCGGTCCTGGGTGATGGTAAGCGATTGCGAGGAATAATAGACCGTATTGCGCCCCCCGCGACGGCATTCCAGCGCGAATGAGCCATTGCTGGCAACTTCAATCTCCTGAGCGCTGTTTTCCAGAAGGACCCTGACAAAGGGAAGCCGGACATGAATCGCTTCGGTCCCCTCTTTGAGTTGCGGCACTGCGCCGCATCCCCAGATAATCAGGGTAAGAACGGCGCCGCCCAGAATGCGCCAGAAATATCCCGGGAGCATTAGTTTCTTTATGAAGTTCTTGGTTTTCATATCGCTGCAGACGATAATATCAGTATCTTATGATTCTTCCCGCTATCGTTTTTTTGCGGGCGCCGGTAATATGCGGCAAACCGACGGCGACCTCTTTAATTGCCAGAGCCGCCATCAGGGCATAACATTCCGCTTCCAGATAATCAGGCTCTGCGCCCAAAATCTTGACCGATAATAATTCAATCGTGAAGAGATTGCTTTTAAGCCGTTCCACCAGGAATCGGTT
>JBMOKZ010000236.1:0-11492 GCA_049324195.1 Candidatus Zixiibacteriota bacterium
AGACGCGGTCCGGTCTCGTCCATCTGCGCCGCCCGGGGCGCCAGCGAGGCGATTTCGTTCTTGTATTTATCGACCGCGCGCTCGAAATGGTTCTCGAGGTCGGCGAGCATTTTCAAAAGCTCCTCGTACTCGCCCCGGGTGATTTCCAGACGGCGCTGGAGCAGCTGCAGGCCCTCGCGACCCTTGCGGTATTTCTTGAAATAGTTCTCGATATTATCTTTTGGCGCCAGCGCCTTATCGAGCGGAATTCTCATCTTCTCGCGCGGCTCTGCAAAAATATCGTCCACCTCGATTTCGGTCATCCCCTTTTCCAAACGGTCCATGTTTATCTTGAGCAGTTCTCCCTGTTTTTTGTACAGTTCGTACCCGGACGCCTCGGCGATATCCTGCTCGAGTTTGGGAACCCGCATCTGGATTTTTTTAATCGCCCGCTCGACCAGCGCCAAAACCTGCTTTTCCTCGTCTGCTTCCTCGACCCCCGCCTGCCTCCGTTCAGCCAGCGCCATCACCGCCAGCGAAAGGGTCTTGAATTTCTCCGGCTCCTGCTCGGTAATCTTGAGTTTGAACGGATACGCCTCGTGCGCCCGCCGCACCGTGTACAGATAACCCGCGGCGCCGGTCTCGAACCAGCGCGCGATCTGTTTTATCTGGGTACAGAGGTTGTCCATCGCCGAAATATCGTCAATCGCCGAGGTTTCGACAAAATCCAGTCCGGCTCTTTGAACCGCCTCCAGCGCCAGCGTGCGGTTAAATCCAAGCACATGCTTCTCGATAAAAAACGCCAGCGTGGTCGATTTGGCCGTCTCGCGTACGACTCGCCCAAAACTCTCGACCGTAATCTCGAATGGATTCAACCCCGTAAGCGGCGGCGGCGGTTCGTAGCGGCGGCCAAATGTGAAATCGCGGTTACGAAGGGTCGCTGCCAGCCCGCCTTCGGCATCGACATACCAGGCATTGCCGTTGGCTCCGAGCGCTTCGAATATCACCGAGCCTTTCTTCCCGCCCTGCTCCACCTCGAGCCGGACAATCCGGTCCAGTCCGAGCTGTGTTATTCCGACCACCATCGCGCCGTCGAGCCCGAACACCGGCCAGGGTTTCTCGCGGGTGGCCATTTTTACTTTCGAGGCCGGCGCCAGATAAAAGCCGTAGGCCGACGGATGGTAGCTGTAAACCAGAGCCTGCAGCGATTTCCCCTTGGCCTTCATAAAAAAACAAGCGGTCCGTTCTTTCTTGTAGAATTCGGTCGAGACAATTTTCATCTCGCCGGTCATCTCTTTTTGAAACTCGACAACCAGATTCCTTATATGCAAAGCAGTCAGCATGAGTATACGATACTTAAGTCAATGTCATAAAACAAGTTTAGAAGTGTATAATTTTTTAAAATATTTTTTCGAAAAGGGAACAAATAGCAATTTAGCCGGTTTTAGCTATAACCACCCCGAGGGGGTTGGGGTGGCCTTACAACAGATTATACAACTGGAAATACAACAGCAGTGACAGCGGTAAGACATCCAGGAAGGACATCCCGGAAAGTAAAAGCGGAGCCAGGACGGCTCCGCTTTTCTTATATTTAATATTTCTTTTTCGTAAATCAGATACCGCCGAACATAATCCCGAACATGATCTTAAAATCGGGAACATCGCCAATCCCGAACCGGGCCTCGAGATTATATTGTCCTTTGCCGCCCATCGGGAAAGCCACTCCACCCGTCAGCGTCGCCCCAATCTCGGTATCGGTGCCTCCCTTGTCGGCATCCCAGTAAATCACGGTCGGTCCGGCCGCTCCGTAAAGAGACAGCGAGGAATTGGGTATTTTCATCGTCAGGCGAAAATCACCGTTAAAAGTATAGGTGGTGATATTGTCGCCGGTGCCGAAATCGAAACTTGGCACGAACCGGGCAACTTTCATAAACTTTCCGAACATCGCCTGGGCGCCGAATACAACCTGGTCGGGATTGCTGCTGTAACCGCCGCGCACCCCGAAACCTATTTTTCCGGCCGTTGCCGACGAGACACTGAGCATAACCAGCGTTAAAACCGCGACTACCAATACGCACTTTTTCATAAGATACCTCATTCTTATTTTCATATCTTTTTCCCGTTTCAATAAAAGTCTTTTAAAAAAACAATTACTGATTAATAAACTAGAAATTAAATGCGGGATTTCCACTAAAACAACAGGTTTTTAAAACCGCCGTAACTCATCGCGGGTGAAAATCCATTCCGGAGTAACCAGTGTATCGCCGAACGCAGCTTCGTACCAGGGGCTCAAATCGTCTTTTTCCGGATTTTTCAAAACGTGAATCTCCTGAGCGGGCATATAACTCTGGGCGAGTAAGAATATTTCGTCGCCAGACAGGGTATCGACAGCCTTATCGATAACGATAACGGCATGGCCGGGGAAACCGCCCCGAATAAAAACATCGCCGACCGCTATTCCGTTGTCAGCGGGCTCGGGAGACATCTGCCGCGCGAGCGAATAGGACCCGGAATAGGTAAAGATTATTTCGAGATAACGACGGAAACTGCTGTAACTCGAATCGCGGATTGCCGAGACTTCGAATATTACATCGTTGCCATGCACCGCCGGCCTGACGCCCTCGAGCCATTTCCGAAACGGGAAAACATCGCCGCTGGTGAAAACGAAGGAAATGCTGTCATATTCTTTTTTCGAGTAGAGGTACTCGGCTCGAAGCCTGATAACGGCATCGGCGCATTGCTGCAGGTCTTTATCGCCGACATCAATATCAACCACGGCACAATGCGCGTTTTGATTTCTTTTTTGCGAGCCGTCGTACAAATACACCGGGCTGTTTTCAGCTTTCAACGGGAGCTGCCTCAGCCAGACCGCGAAACTTCCACTGTCAACAGCCACCCGAAAGTAACCTTTCGGAGTCGGGATTCGGGAAGCAAGCTCGCCGGACCGGCCACGACTGTCAAACCAGCAATAAGTCTGAGCTTCAAGTGAGCCGACCGCCGCGGTCAGAGCGATTACCAACGCCGCGAATATTCTCCTGATGGACATATTTTCATACACGCCTTGTTCATCACTTTATAATTCGTTTTATCTATATCGACAATATAACCGTTGATGACGCCAGACAAGTTTTATCCCGATAATCGTTCCAACCTGGTTTGCCTTGACAAATCATGGCAGTTTTAGTATATATATAAGGTCAATAGCAAGTCACCGGGGCACCGGACTGTTAAGGAATACCCGCCCGCTTGAGGGGTCAGGCAGGAAAAAACGGGTGTCTTTCAAACAGGCCGGCCGCTCGTCGCGCGGAAAACTTCAAGCTATCGGCGCGTTAACAACCGTTTACAACAACATAAGGTCAGGAGTATTTTGATGAAGCGAATTATGTCCTTCTCCGTTTCGTTTTTGTTAATGGCGACAACCCTGGTATTCATCGGTCTCGGTTGTTCACAGGACAACCCGGTCGACACTGCCCTTGAAAACACCGATTCAGAACTTGTGATTCTGGATCAAACGGGTATCGACCAGAAGGCTGTCACAGAGGCCGGGTCGTTCGTCGAAACTTTCGACAATTACAGCAACGAGGGCGGCTGGAGTTACGCCACCACCTCGGGCTATGTCATCGAGCAAACCGGCGGCAACCCCGACTGGTACCTGCACGACACACTCGTGGTTTCCTTCGCCCCGCACCCGGAAACCAGCCTGGGTATGGAATCCATCTTTACCGGCAACTACAAATTGCGCAATGTTGTTTCGCTGGGGATCGACCTGCGAAGTTTCGATTATGACGGAGACATCTCCGGCCGTTATCTTACACTCTTTCTCATGAACGACAACGGCACGCCGTATGATGTCGCCGATGACTGGGGCGCCTATATTATCGGTCCGGACAAAGTGCCGTCGAAATATGTTCCGATGCTGGCGGCCGCCGAAACCCTCAACGCTCCCGGCTGGGTTTCTTACGATTTCGTTATTCCATCCCAATCCAAACGCCTGCCCAGCGGTTGGAAAAACTGGAGTAATTCCATGGCTGGTGGCTCCAAGCCCGCCACCGGCAACTGGCAAACCTTGATGCAGGATGTATCCTATGTCAGGTTCTATTACGGCGATCCGACCATGTATTATATTCTCGATACCTATGATCTGGGAATGGATAACCCGCGGATTTCCTGGGAATAAAAATTTTTCGTCAGAGACGGGTCTGACGGAATAAATATAACCGATGCTTTTCTAAGGCGAAACCTAACCAATTAAGCCTTTACTTTTAAGCAGAGGTCCCACCCGTCACCCTCGTACACATTAAAACGCCGTCAGGGTCAATACCCTGACGGCGTTACTTTTGATTTTTTCAATCCGACAGCGTACGGTGATGCTGCTCCTTTTGTTTTACTTCTTCGGCTTCAGGTTCGGATTAATCATGTTCTCCGGACGAACCTTTTCGTCGAACTCAGCCGCAGTCAGCAGCCCCAGCGCCACCGCCGCTTCCTTGAGCGTGCTGTTGTCGGTATGGGCTTTCTTGGCGACCTTGGCGGCGTTGTCGTAACCGATATGCGGGTTGAGCGCCGTCACCAGCATCAGCGAGTTGTTCAGGTTCTTCTTGATATTGACCTCGTTCGGCTCAATACCCACCGCGCAATTCTCGTTGAACATCTCACAGGCATCGGCGAGCAGCCTTATCGACTGCAGCAGGTTGTAAATCATCACCGGTTTGAAGACGTTGAGTTCGAAATTACCCGATGCCCCGCCGATATTGACGGAAACATCGTTGCCGATCACCTGGGCGCAGACCATGGTCATAGCTTCGGGTTGGGTGGGGTTAACCTTCCCCGGCATAATCGACGACCCCGGCTCGTTGGCAGGGATGATAATCTCGCCGATTCCGCAGCGGGGACCCGAGGCCAGCCAGCGAATGTCATTGGCGATTTTCATCAGGGAGCAGGCGAGGGTTTTCATAACGCCCGAAACCTCGACAATCGCGTCATGGGTCGCCAGCGCCTCGAATTTGTTCGGGGCGGTGATAAACGGCTTGCCGGTCAACTTGGAAATAACGGCCGCGGATTTGACGGCGAAATCGGGATGGGTATTGAGGCCGGTGCCGACGGCGGTGCCGCCCAGCGCCAGCGGGTAAAGCCGTTGGAGACAGTCGTCGATACGCGCCAGGCCGTTGGTCAGGGCGGCGGCATAGCCGGAAAATTCCTGCCCCAGCGTCAGCGGAGTGGCGTCCATCAGGTGCGTCCGGCCGATTTTGATGATATTCTTGAAAGCCTCGGATTTTTTCTGCAGGGTGTCGCGAAGCTGCCTGACCATCGGAATCAACCGCCGATGGATTTCCTCGACCGCGGCGATATGCATGGCGGTCGGGAAGGTATCGTTCGAAGACTGAGCCTTGTTGACGTCGTCGTTGGGATGTATCGGCTTCTTGGAACCCATTTCGCCGCCGGCCATTTGAATCGCCCGGTTGGAGATAACCTCGTTGGTGTTCATGTTGGTTTGCGTGCCGGAACCGGTTTGCCAGATCACGAGCGGGAAATGCTCATCGAGTTTGCCCTCGATAACCTCATCGGCCGCTTTCACAATCAGCTCGCCTTTATCCTTGGGCAACAAGCCCAGCTCCATATTCACGAGGGCGGCGGCTTTTTTCAAAATGCCCATACCGCGAATCAACTCCCGCGGCATGCGTTCTCCGCCGATTCTGAAATTGCTCAGCGAACGTGCGGTCTGGGCTCCATAATATACATCGGCCGGGACCTTTATCTCTCCCATTGAATCTGTTTCTATACGATATTCCATAGTTACACTCCTGAAAAAAAGTTAGCGAGGATTTTTGTGGTAATATATACTTTTCCCCATCAAGCTCAAGCCCCAAAGGATGTATTTTAATAAAAAATATCGAAGAATTACCGGCCGACGAGCATAAAAAAACACCCCCGGAACCTTCCGGGGGCGTTTAAATTTAAAGCCGTGTTGCCGTTTATTCGTAAACGGACACCTGCTTGCCGCTCTTGCCGACCCGTTCATATGTCACCACACCGGTGATCTTGGCGAACAGAGTATTATCCCTGCCGACACCAACATTATGTCCGGCTTTGATCGGAGTGCCACACTGGCGGACAATAATCGAGCCGGCCGTTACGGCCTGCCCGCCGAAGACTTTCGTTCCCCGTCTTTGCCCGCCGGAGTCACGGCCGTTTCGCGAAGAGCCTACACCTTTTTTATGCGCCATATTAACCTCGAAAAATAAATATTTACAATTTTATCGGGCTGTTTTCAGAGCCTCAAAGTTATTCAAAAAAGTCTTCAAATATAACAAATTCCAAAAATTTGGCAAGAGAAAATATAATTTATTGTCCGGCAGCGGATTAAGCCATAAAAAGGAGCGGCGGAAATATTGCATCCCGGCCGCTCGTTTTTATCTGTTTTCGGAACCTGTTTTTTTTTCAGGTCACCTTTTCTTCTTTGTTGTTGTTCGACTTCAACGGTTTTTCGATAGGGTTGAATGTGAAAATCAACTTTTCTGAAGTCGCGCCGATCACCAGGTCAAGGTCGCCGGCATACTGGCCGCGGAGAATTTCTTCCGCCAGCGGGTCCTCGAGATATTTCTGGAGGGACCGTTTGAGCGGCCGCGCCCCGTAATCCGGGTCATAGCCTTTATCTACCAGAAATTCCTTGCCCTCGGGGGTCAGGTTGAAACTGATGCCCTTTTCAGCCAGCTGTTTGGCAATGTCAACCACGAGAATATCGATAATCTGTTTGATATGATTGCGGTCGAGCTGGTGGAAAATGATGGCCTCGTCGATACGGTTGAGCAGTTCCGGGTTAAAGAGTTTTTTCAGCTCGTCCTTGATTTTCTTTTTCATATGGTCATAAGAATGGCTGATTTCCTCGGCGTCAAAACCAACTTTCTTTTCGTCGCGAAGCTGCTTGGTGCCGATATTCGAGGTCATGATAACGATAGTGTTCTTGAAATCCACCTTGCGGCCGAAGGAATCCGTAAGACAGCCTTCGTCGAACAACTGCAGGAGAATATTGAAGACATCCGGATGAGCCTTCTCAATTTCATCGAGCAGCACGACGGAATAAGGTTTCCGGCGGACTTTTTCGGTCAATTGGCCGCCTTCTTCGTAACCGACATAACCGGGAGGCGCGCCGATCAGCCGCGACACGGCGAATTTTTCCATGTACTCGGACATATCGACACGCACCAGCGAGTCGGCATCGTCAAACATGAACATCGCCAGTGAACGGGCCAGCTCGGTCTTTCCAACCCCGGTCGGACCGAGGAAGATAAAGGTACCGATTGGCCGGCGCGGATCGCCCAGCCCGGCGCGGGCGCGGCGAATCGCTTTCGAGATAATATTGATTGCCTCGTCCTGACCGACGATGGATTTCTTGAGTTCATCTTCCATGCGAAGCAGCCGCTGCGATTCCTTTTCCTCGAGACGGAACAGCGGTATGCCGGTGATTTTCGACAGCACCGTCGCGACATCGTCCTCGGTTAAAACAATCTTTTCCTCTTCGCGGGCTTCTTCCCATTCCTTCTGGAGATTTACCAGTTTTTCCTTTTCGGCTTTTATTTCGTCGCGAAGCTGCGCGGCGGTTTCAAAAGCTTGGTTTTTCACCGCCGCTTCTTTTTTCCGCTGCAGTTCCACGATATTATTTTCGATCGTGGAAAATTCTTCCGGACGGGTATAGGTCGACAGGTGCGCCCGTGACCCGGCCTCGTCGATTAAATCGATCGCCTTGTCGGGTTGGAATTTCCCGGAAATATAACGGTTGGACAACACCACCGCGGCCCGGATAGCTTCGTCCGAAATTTTGATCTGGTGATGTTCCTCGTACTTGCCCCGCAGACCATTCAAAATAGCGATGGTCGCTTCCTCATTCGGCGGGTCAACGGTCACCGTCTGGAACCGGCGCTCCAGGGCGCCGTCTTTCTCGATATATTTGCGGTATTCGTTAAGAGTGGTGGCGCCGATACATTTGAGCTCCCCGCGCGACAGCGCCGGTTTGAAAATATTGGAGGCGTCCAGCGAACCCTCGGCACCGCCCGCGCCGACGATAGTGTGCAACTCATCGATAAAAATCAGAACATCAGACGAATTGATAATCTCATTCATGACCGCTTTAAGACGTTCCTCGAACTGTCCGCGATACTTGGTGCCGGCCACGAGTGAGGCCATATCCAGCGTGACCACGCGTTTGTTTTCCAGCGTCTGGGGAACGTTGCCGTCCACAATTCGCTGAGCCAGACCCTCGACAATGGCCGTCTTCCCCACTCCGGGTTCCCCGATCAGGACCGGGTTGTTCTTTTTCCGGCGGGAGAGAACCTGGCAGACGCGCTCGATTTCGAGTTCGCGCCCGATAGTCGGGTCGAGTCGTCCCTTGCGGGCCAGCTCGGTCAAATCGCGGCCGAAATGGTCCAGCGCCGGGGTCTTCGTTTTTTTGCGTTTTTTCTTGAAGGATGACGGTTTGTCGTTATGGATGTTTTTCAGCTCTTCGTATGCTTCCTTGTAATCTATCTCATAGGTTGACAGCACCTGAGCCGCCACCCCTTCCTCGTCCTTCAAAAGGGCCAGCAGAATATGTTCCGTGTCGATATCCTTCGACTTGAGCGCCCGGGCTTCCTGACCGGAAACCTCGAGAGTTTTTTTGGCGCGAGCGGTCAGAGGGAGCTGCCCCATGGTCATCGTGCCACCGGAAGGCTGAACCACCTCTTCGATAGACGCTTTCAAATCGTCCAGTTCGAGACCGAGGTTGGTCAGAATCTCCACCGATCGCCCCTCACCAAGGCGGATGATACCCAGCAGGAGATGTTCCGTCCCGATATAGTCGTGCTTCAGGCGCGAGGCCTCGTCACGAGCAAATTCAATCGCTTTACGGGCGGCTTCTGTAAACATCTCATTCATTATGTGCCTTTCCTTCCTCTATAAAATATATCTAATACTCAATTATTAAACGCCTCAGGTGTTTTCGATGTTCCTCAGTTTTTCGCGAACCATCTGAGCCCGGACAAAATCCCGCCGGTTATGGTCCATCTCCTGTGAATAATATTTCTGCAGGTGAGCCGGCTGGGACAAAAGTAAAATTTCGTTAATCAGGGCGATATCGAGAAAATTGATAACCTTCATCGCGTGCCCCAATCGGACCGCTGACAGCAGGTTCATGATCTCGTCGCCGGTCAGGACTCGGGCGTTTTTCAAGATACCGTAAGCCCGCCAGATTTTATCCTCAATCATATCCGCGGCCTCGTCGATAAGCCTTTGACGGGCAGAGGCTTCGCTATCGATAATCTCCTCGGCGGTCCGGGTCACCTGTTTGAGAATTTCCTCCTCGGAAACCCCGAGCGTATTCTGGTTCGAGATCTGGAAAAGATTGCCCAGAACATCCGAACCCTCGCCGTAAAAACCGCGCACCACCAGGCCGCTCTGGGTGATGCGGGTAATAATCTTGTCAATATCCCGGGTTAGAACCAGACCGGGCAAGTGAATCAAAACCGAGACGCGCATTCCGGTACCGGCGTTGGTGGGACAGGAGGTCAAATAGCCGAAATCGGGGTCGTAGTCGAATTCCAGGTATTTGTTGATTTCGTTTTCAAACCGCATGGCCAGTTCGTAAGAAACCTGCGGGTCGAGCCCGGCTGAAAGCGCCTGGATACGCAGATGGTCCTCTTCGTTAACCATGATGGATACCCGTTCGTTGGGGTCGATATACAGCGCTTTGGTCAGATCGCCATTTAAAAAGACGGGCGAGATGAGATGCCGTTCAATCAGGAAATCGCGGTCAAGGTCGGATATATCGGACGCTTTGTAATACTGGCCGTCGGCCAGCAACGGCGAACGGGCGATACACGAGTCAAAATAACCAATTATCCTTTCCTTGGTCTCGCTGTCAGCGGATGTCGGGAACTTGCAACCGGCCACGTTGCGGGCCGTCCGTACCCGGGTTGACAGGACCACCAGGGCTTCTTTTCCTTTCCCGGAAAGCCAGGCTGCCGGCTTTTTGGCCATTTCGTCGAACATGGTACTCAACTTGTCATCCTCAGTTTAAATTATCGGCCGTTAAATTTTCTTTAATGGACTTTAATTTGTCCCTGATCTCCGCCGCCCGTTCGAATTCTTCCTCGGTGATGGCTTTACGCAGTTCCAACTCCAGGCGCTCTTCCTCCTTGACGGGCAATGCCTGCGAGGATGTATCCATCTGCGGGTTGCGGCCGCGGTGCAGCGAGGCGCCGTGGATTTTACGCATAATCTGTTCCAGAGGGTGCCGAAAAGCCTTGTAACAGGCGCCGCAGCCGAATCGGCCCTGGCGGGTGAATTCCTCAAACGTCAACTTGCAATTCGGACAGACCAGCTTTTCCTGGGGTTCATTCTTTTTTATCTCGGGCAGGTTGCTTGCCAGACCGGACAATATTTCCGCCAGCGGGAAAGGCACATTATCCAGCGGCGAATGAAAACCCCGTTTCGCCGCGCATTCGCTGCAGAGCGACAACGAAATTTTCTGGTTATTGATAATTTGGGTAAGATGAACCTCTGCTTCCCGCTTTTTACAATCCTGACATAACATATTATTACCCTATCTTTTCGTTCTCATATACAAGACCGTCAACCAGTCTCAAACGGCGGTTGCACTGCCCGGCCAGTTCTTCGTTATGAGTGGCGATTAAAAAAGTTATCGACTTATCGCGGTTGAGGCTGAAGAGTAATTCGTGTAGTTTACGTCCGGTGGCGGTATCGAGATTCCCCGAGGGTTCATCAGCCAGCACCACCCAAGGATCGTTGGCCAGAGCGCGAGCGACCGCAACTCTTTGCTGTTCCCCGCCCGACAGAGCGCCGGGTCGATGATGTCTTCTATTACTTAAACCCACTTGCTCCAGAAGTAGTTCCCCTCGCTGTTTAGCCTCGGCCGGTTTCCGGCCGTCCAGCAGCAACGGCACCATGACATTCTCCAGAGCATCGAAATCATCTAAAAGATAATGATTTTGGAAGACAAATCCTACTTTTTTCGTCCGTAATCGGGCCAATTCTTTCTCCGACATATTGTCTATCGCGGTGTCGCCGATCTTTATCTGTCCCCGGGTAGGCTTGTCCAAACCGCCTAAAATATGGAGCAGGGTAGACTTACCGACTCCGGACGCTCCGGTGACGACAGCCATATCCTGCCGATTGATTTCCAGGTTTACCCCCTTTAAAACTGAAATAGTCGCCTCCGGTGTCTTAAATTCCCGGTGTATTTCACGAGCCGAAATAATTTTATATTCTGTGTCCATTTTAAAATCGATAAAATCCTATATATATTATCATTTTCGCCATTTTCGCGTAAAGTTTTAGTAAAAATCCGCCTTTTTCACCTAATGTCTTAAAACGTCAATAACCGACAAACGCGCCGCCTGCGAGGCGGGGTACAGCGTTGCCGCGAAACATATCAACATTGTCACCACCCCGGCCAGGAGAAAATCGAACCAGTGGGTTTCAATAGGCAGGTAGCTGATGAAATATATATCCGGGGGAAGTGAGAT
>JBMOKZ010000237.1:0-11486 GCA_049324195.1 Candidatus Zixiibacteriota bacterium
AGCCGGATTTTCGTCACTCAGGAGCAGCATCTGCAGACCGGAACGAAAATCGGGGAAGCCGCCGAGGACGGGGTGATAAAATTCGAACTGCGCCAGGGCCGCGAACCGCTGGACCCGGTCAAATGGATTAAAATTGAGTCACTTTGATATCTATAAAGCTCAGAGCAAAGCCTGGTCGATTCTGTCCCGATCGTTTAAGAGCGGTCGGGTAGCCTCGACCTATCTCTTCCACGGTAAAGAGGGACTGGGGCAATGGCCTCTGGCGATTTCTTTTACCGCTCTGCTCAACTGTCTTGAGCCGATAAAAACCGGCGACGAAAATCATCCTTTATACCCATGCGGTCGATGCCGCAACTGCCGAAATAGTTTCGCGCTGAATTTCGAGGGTCAGTATTTCGTGGCGCCCATCGGACCCGCGAAAAATATCCGGGAGATGTACGATTTAACCAACAAGTTTCTGGATATCAAACGCGCGGAACCGCTGCGCTTGACCAGTGCCTCGACCACGCTTAACGTGCCGATTGATATGGCTCGCGAAGTTAAAA
Organism: Candidatus Zixiibacteriota bacterium; assembly: GCA_049324195.1. Taxonomy (GTDB): domain Bacteria; phylum Zixibacteria; class MSB-5A5; order GN15; family FEB-12; genus JAFGNW01. Next base: position 546 of record JBMOKZ010000237.1, read on the forward strand.
AGAAACTGTCGCTTCGGGGAGGCGAGGGCATCGTTCGGGTGGCGCTTTTTTACCGGATGGAGCTGATGCTGAAAGCGTCAGCTGACGCCCTGTTAAAATTAATCGAGGAGCCGCCGTCGGACACAGTGATAATTTTGACGGCGGATCGTCCGGAATCATTGCTGCCGACAATTCAGTCGCGGTCGCAGTGTATCAAAATGGACCGTGTGTCGCCGGAACTCATTGCAGTTTATCTGAATATTAATTACAATATCCCGGAAAAAAAGGCGATGCTTCTGGCCCGGATATCCGAGGGCCTGCCCGGTCGGGCGGTGGCGATGACCGAGACGGACAAGGAGGAAGACGGTTCGGCGCGGGCGATTGGATTTCTGCTTTTCAAGTCGTTGTTTATCGAATCGGCGCCGGGGACGGTGGCGTTGATTACCGAACTGGTCAACGACCGTAACCGCTCTGAGGCCGAGGAGTTGCTTCGTTTCTGGCAATCGCTTATCCGCGACTGCGCCTATTATGCGGTGTCGAACGACAGAGAGGAGCTGGTTAATATCGATTTTACCGCCGAGATACCCCGGCTGGCGGAGTATTTCTCTTCTTCCTCGCTGGCCGGCAAGATGACCGCCGATATCAAAAATACGCTTGCTGATTTTAAAGTTAATGTGCATATTCAGTCAGCTCTGGCGGCGCTGGCTATAAAGCTGGCCAATAAGATTAAAGCCGGAGCCGTATAATTTATTTATAACGGGAATTGGCCTATGGCTGACTTGTACTTAGTGGAATTCAAAGGATCCCGAAAGGGGTATTTTTATAACACCTATTATCACACCCTGAAGGTCCAGGAATATGTTATTGTCCAGGCTGACCAGGGTGAGGATATGGGTCTGTTAACTTTGAAAATCAACACCGAGATAGACTTCTCCGACAGCACCAAGCCCCGTTCGATTCTTCGCCGGGCCGGCGAGGACGACCTGACGCATTTCAGGAAGCTCAAGGAAAACGAGATTCATTATAAAAAAGAAATTATCGAACTGATCAAGAAACATCAACTGGTTATGAAGGTGGTCGATGTCGAGATACAGTACGACGGCAATAAGATAACGTTTTACTTTACGGCCGACCATCGGGTCGATTTCCGGGCTTTGGTGAGGGATCTGGCCGCCCGGTACCGGACTCGAATCGAGCTGCGGCAGATAGGCGTCCGTGATGAAGCCCGACGCATCGGCGGGTTCGGCATCTGCGGCCGGTTGCAGTGCTGCAACAGTCATATCAAGGAATTCGCGCCGATTTCTACCCAGCACGCCCGGGAACAGGACCTGTCGTTGAACCCCTCGAAGATATCCGGCAATTGCGGCCGGCTGTTGTGCTGCCTGAAATATGAAAACGATTTTTATGTCAGTAGTAAGAGAAAATTCCCCGAAACGGGCAGCTATGTTTTCACCAAGAAGGGGGACGGCACGATTGAACGGATCGACGTTTTCACCGAGGAAGCCGTGATCGTCAATGACGACGGCATCCCATTTCGAGCCGGAATCGAAGAAATTATGGAGGTGAAGAAAGGTAAGGCCGTGCGGCCGGAGCCTTACCGGAGCCGGGAGGAAGAGGCAGAACTGGATGAGATGGCCTTGAAGAAACTCGATGAACCTGACGATGTCTCGTAACTGACAGAAACGGAGCGTTAATCTTGAAGCCGATATATATCACCACCCCGATTTATTATATCAACGATATTCCCCATATCGGGCACGCTTATACCACGATCGCCGCCGATTTTTTGACGCGTTTTCACCGGCTGGCCGGCCGGGATGCATATTTCGTGACCGGTACCGACGAACACGGGACGAAAATCGCCGAGGCTGCCCGGAAGCGGGGGCTGTCGGAAATCGAGTTCTGCGATGGGGTGGTCAGGGAGTACGAAAAAGCCTGGAAAAACCTGACAATCGGCAACGATTATTTTATCCGCACCACCTCGAAACGTCATGAACAGGCGGTGCGGAAAATTCTCAACGCCATGAAAGAAGCCCAAACCGACGACGGCCAGGATGTTGTCTATTCCAGTTATTATGAGGGTCTTTACTGTATCGGCTGTGAAAAGTTTCTGACGGAGAAAGACCTCGTCAACGGTCAGTGTCCGGACCACAAGCGTGAGCCGGAAAAACTTCGCGAAAAAAACTATTTCTTCCGTTTTTCGGCCTTCAAAGACAAAATCAAGGCAAAGATTTTGTCCGGCGAGCTGCTGATTCTTCCCGAGGAGCGCCGCCGCGAGGTGCTGGGGTTGATTGAGCAGGACCTGCCCGATTTCTCGCTGTCGCGCGAGCGCGTCACCTGGGGCATTCCTCTGACTTTCGACAAGAGCCAGGTGGCATATGTCTGGGTGGACGCCCTGACCAATTATATTACCGCCGTCGGTTACGGCGACGACGAGCCATCGTTCAACAAATGGTGGCAGGAGGCCGAGGTCGTGCACCTGATGGCCAAGGAAATTTTGAAGTTTCATTGCCTGTACTGGCCGGCGATGCTGATGGCGGCCGGGTTGAAATTGCCCGACAAGATTTTCCTGCACGGGTTTTTCACGGTGGACGGCGAGAAGATGTCGAAATCGCTCGGCAATCAGATCGATCCCAACGACATGGTGGCGGAGTTCGGCGCTGACGTTACCCGCTATCTGCTTTTGACTCAGTATCCGTTCGGGGTGGACGGCGATATCCAGGCCAAGCGGTTCGTGATTCAGTATAACTCCGACCTGGCCAACGATTTGGGCAATCTGATCTCTCGGGTGGTTATCATGATTATGCGTAATTTCGAAGGTAAACTGCCCGCACCGTGCGACGGTATCAGCGATTTGGAACCGCTGATGAAACAGGCGCGGGAACTTCCGCAAATTGCCTATGACCATATCGCCAATTTCCGCATCACCAACGCTATCGGCGAAGCGCTGAATTTGGTGCGGGCGACCAATAAATTTTTCAATGACACCGCACCGTGGCAGATGGTCAAGGTCGGCGATATGAAAAAACTCGGCGGGGTCCTTTACGCCTGTTCGGAGATTATCCGGGTAGTGTCGGTCGTCCTCTATCCCATTATGCCGACCAAAATGCGGGAGCTTCGCGCCGTCTTCTCGCTCGACGACAGCACCCTCACGCTGAAACATGCCGGGAACGGCTCGGTGCTGAAACCGGGCGATAAAGTTAATCTGGGCGACCCGCTTTTCCCACGATTGAAAACAAAAAAAGAAATCGAAAGCGATAAGAGAACCGGACAGAGACAACCGGAGCCGGACAACCTTCTGGATATTTCGGAATTCACGCGCGCCCAGCTGGTGGTGGCGCAGGTGCTCGAGGCCGAGCGGGTTGAGGGCGCTAATAAACTGCTGAAACTTCAAATCGATATCGGCGACGAAAAACGCCAGATTGTCGCCGGGGTGGCCGAGTTTTACTCACCGGAGAGAATCAAGGGCATGAAAATTGTCGTGGTGAAAAATCTTAAACCGGCGATGATTCGCGGGATCGAATCGAACGGTATGCTCCTGGCGGCCAAGTCCAAAAAAGAACTGTTCCTGGTTACCCCGGAGGGCGACCTGCCGCCCGGGTCTAAAATCAGCTGATGATTGATTCTCACTGTCATTTGGATTTTGACGATTTTGACGGTCAGCGCGTGGAAATCTTAAACGAGGCGCGCGCGGCGGGTGTACACACGATCGTCAATATCGGGGTTGACGTCATAACCTCGCGGCGCTCGATCGAACTGGCCGAACGGTTCGACATGGTTTACGCCGCGGTCGGGGTACATCCGCACGACGCGAAAACCTGGAACGACGATATCCGCGACCGACTGAAACGGATGACCGCCCATAAAAAAGTAAAAGCGGTGGGGGAAATCGGGCTGGATTATTACCGCGACCGTTCGCCGCACGATATCCAGCGGAAAGTGTTTCAAAAGCAGCTCGAGCTGGCGGTCGAGGTCAACCTGCCGATCGTCATCCACACCCGTGAGGCGTTCGAGGAAACATACGATATCGTCCAGGATTTCGCCCCGCACCTTCCCGGCGGGGTGTTTCATTGTTTTCCCGGGGACAGCCACGAGGCTTACCGGGTGTTCGAGCTGGGGTTTATCATCTCGGTGGGTGGCGTGATAACGTTCAAGAATTCCCGGATGGCGCGGGTGGCGGTCGAGGTGCCGCTGGAGAAGATTATGCTCGAGACCGACGCGCCGTATATCGCGCCGGAGCCGATGCGGGGGAAAACCAACCGCCCGGCTTATGTCGTGCACAGCGGCCGCAAGCTGGCGGAGCTCAAGAAAATGCCGTACGCCGAAATCGAGAAAGTGACTGACCGCACCGCGCGCAAGTTTTTCAAACTGACGGAGACGTTCGAGGGATAGGCGATGAACGCGTATCATCCGAAAAAAAGACTCGGACAACATTTCCTGACGGACAGCGAGATTATCAAACGCCTTATCGAGAGTATCGCACCGAAAAAAACCGACCGGATTCTGGAAATCGGACCCGGCCGTGGTGTGTTGACCGTGCCGCTGGCGGCGTCGGGGGCGGAAATTCTAGCGGTCGAGTTCGACGAGGATTTGATCAAGGCGCTGTCGAAGAAGCTGTCGGCTTACAAGAACGTTAAAATCCTCTGCGCCGATTTTTTGTGGTACGAGCCGGACGCCGCGTTTTGGAAGTCGTTCGTGCTGGTCGGCAACCTGCCGTACAATATCACCTCGCCAGTGATTGACTGGTGCGTGCGTTATCGGGCTTTTATCGAGCGCGCCTGTTTCATGGTGCAAAAGGAAATCGCCCGGCGGCTGGCGGCGGAACCGGGACAGAAAGACTGGTCGCCGCTTTCGATTCTGTCGCAGGTTTTTTTCGATATCGAGCTTCTTTTCGAGGTTCCCCCGACGAGTTTCAAGCCACCGCCGAAAGTCGATTCAGCTTTCATAGTTCTGACGCCGCGCCAAAAATACGTTGTCGATGATTTCGGGAAGTTCGAAAAAGTCATCCGGGCGTCGTTCGCCAAACGGCGTAAGCTGTTGCTGAACAATCTGGTGGGGGAAATAATCCCGGATGCCCGGCAAGCCGGGGAAATTCTTGAAACACTGCGTTTTAAGACTAACTGTCGGGCCGAGGAATTGTCAATCGCGCAGTTTTTAAAATTGACGGCGACGCTCGCCGCATATAACTTATTGTAACGCATAGATTATATATTTTCTTTATAATTCGGATAACCTGAAATCAAGGATGATACATTGGCACTATTATCAGTAAATCTGGACCAGGTGGCAGCTCTGCGCGAGGTCCGCAAACGCAAGGAGCCGGACCCGGCGCAGGCGGCGGTGCTCGCGGAACTGGCCGGCGCTGACGGCATCGCCATCCAGCTTCGGCGCGACCGTAAATATATCCGCGAACGCGACCTGTTTATTCTCCGCGAGGTGGTCAAGTCGCGGCTGATTCTCGAAATTCCGCCCACCGAGGAGATAATCGAGAAGGCGCTCGAGGTCAAACCCTGGATGGTGACGTTCGTGGCCGACCACGCTGACAGCGACGCCCCCGTCAGCGGTATCGATTTTCACAACGCCCCGATCGATTTTTCGGACACGGTCGAACGCTTCCGCGGTGTCGGGGTCAATGTCTGTTTCTTAATCGAGCCCTCGGCTGAGGCCGTCAAGGGCGCGCACAAAACCGGAGCGTCGGCGGTGCTTTTGGACTGCTCGGAGTTTACTGACGCCCGTACGCTGGAGCAGGCTCAGACCGGGTTGGACAATATCGACAACGCCGCCCAGCAGGCGGTCAAGCACGAGCTTTCCGTCCATGCCGGAAGGGGCATCAGCTACAAAAACATTTTCCCGCTGGCCGAGCTGGGGGTTATCGACGAATTCGTGGTCGGGTTCGCGATTGCCTCGCGGGCGCTGCTGGTCGGGTACGAGCGGGCGGTCGGGGAGATGCTGCGGCTGATGCATCGCGGCCAGCGTCAGAGCTGAGCGGGGAGTCATGGGGCAGACCGACCGCCAGGACAGCGTTAAGGAAATTGAACTGACAGTCCCGGAGAATGCCGCCGGGGAACGACTCGACAAGTATCTCAGCGCGCTCGATGAGGTCGGCCTGACCCGCACTCGCCTGCAGAAGCTTATCGATGAGGGGAAAATATTCGTCGAAGGCCGACCCGTGCCTTCGCGGTATAAACTCAGAGGGGGGGAGACGATTTATATTACGATAACGTCGCAATCCCGCCCGGAAATCGCCGGTGAAAATATCCCGCTCGATATCGTGTACGAGGACGAGCACCTGGCGGTAGTCGATAAACCGCCCGGTATGGTTACTCATCCGGGGGCGGGCAATTACACCGGCACGCTCGTCAACGCCCTTATTTTTCATTTCAAAAAATTATCGTCCATCTCCGGCGAGGACCGCCCGGGTATCGTGCACCGGCTGGACAAGAACACCTCGGGTCTTCTGGTAGTGGCAAAAACCGATGATATCTATCTCGCCCTGCAGAAGCAACTTCAGAAACGTACGCTTAAAAGAACGTACACGGCGCTGATATGCGGGCATCTGGACAAAGACAAGGGGACGATTGACCTGCCGATCGGGCGCTCCACCCGCGACCGCAAAAAAATGACCGTCACGCAGGTGGGCAGCCGCGCGGCCGTCACCGAATGGCGGCGGGTTGACAATTTTCGCACCTATGATTTAATCGAGGCCAGTCTGCTGACGGGGCGGACGCATCAGATACGCGTGCATTTCTCGCATCTGGGGCACCCGGTGTTCGGCGACCCGGAGTACGGCGGCCGCGAAACCTGGCATCGGGGGGTGTTCGCGCCCGAGCGGGAGTTGTCGAAACAGCTTTTGAAGATGTTCGAGCGTCAGGCGCTGCACGCGCGGCGGATGTCGTTCGTGCATCCGGTGACGGGGGAGACGCTGGCGCTGGAGGCGCCGCTGCCGAAAGATTACAAAGCGTTACTGGATTTACTGGACCGCGAGGGGCGGTAGGGGCTCTTTTTCACCTTGACCATATTTACGGAGTATGATATCTTGGATAGTAGATATCATATGGGTGGCACATGTCCAAATTTGCCCCACAATTCGGCAGATGTGGACATCTACCGGGCACGGAAACGATGGGATTTTAGATTGGTTGTTATCCGTCAGGTCACACCCGCCTTCGGCGGGCAGAACCCGACGGAACGTTAGAATTTGTTATTGTTAAAATGAAAAATGTCGGGTTTTTCGTCCGCTGTTACGGACTCAGAATCCGACAAATGACTTTATTTGAGTTCTCCACGTAGAAAAAATATCTTTAAAAAAGATTTTTTCATCTCAAACTGACGCGACATGTCAGTGATATTTGTTATTATATATTTGATAAAAGAGCAAATATATTTTTATCGTCAAACATAACTCAACTTGGGCATAATTCATCGGGTGTATTAGCGTGGGCACATGCCGAAATTATTATTTGGCGAGAGGGATTTGAGTTTGAGCGTAAGGGATTGAGTATTTCGAACGGGGAAAAATCAATAAAAAGTCAAAATATTGTATCAAATGAGTTACGCAGGCTGGGTATTAAAGTGCCGGGTGATTCAGATATTAAAAGAAAGGAGGTGAGGCAATGAAAAAATCTCTAACTATCCTGATGGCGTTGTTTTTGCTGACTATCTTTTTCATTGAGGGGGCGGTGATGGTCGCGCCTGTTGCGGCTACCACTGCGCCGGCGCCGACCTTTTCAGCTGGTGACTGGATAAACCAGGGCGGACAAATTGTCGGTTGCAAGTGTCCAAAACTTAAAGGTCCATGTGTTTGCGAATATAGTGAACCGATTAAATAACATTTTGAATTATGGTTGATTGGCATGTGACCCAGCCTGTGATAAGTAAGAGGTGAGTTTATGTTGAGTTGTATTCTGGTTATGCTTATCGCGGTTTCATGGCCGGAGTTCGGTGAATATTTCGAAGTTGAATACAGTGTCCCCCTGCCTGAGGATACAAGAATCTCTGGCGAGGGCGGATGGACCGATTGGAGCTATTGTTCTGTCAATCCGGGGGGTGACGAAACGGCCCTTATAAATCCGAAGTCAAGGGAAGTAGTCGCTTATAATATGAAGGCAGCATTGTCACATGTGGTCGCAGCGAATTTTGAACCGGGCGATCAGCAGTTTTTCTTTTCGACCCGCGAACTTGAGGCATTCGACCTGCAGCGCTGGCTCAGCACGATAGCTCACAATGGTCGCAAGTCAGATGAGGTTAATCTACCGCTGGCGGTGAATTACACCACGGCCGGGGAACTCCTGATCAGTGATATGGGATCGAGACGCATATTACATTTCAACTCCGAAGGTGACTTGATGCGCGGCTTTCTTTTGACCGGCCAGGTAGCGGCGCCCAATGAAATCAAGTATCATCAGGCAGGTATTTATGTCGCCGCCGGTTTAAATCTTGATTCGTTCAGCGCCATTAATGGCGGCGATTATTGCACCATCTTTTCAGCCGGGGGCGAAGAAATTCGCTCGTTTGCATATACTCCAGAAATCGCTCAAGAAAGAAATCTCTGGATCGGGGTATCAGCGGTTTTGGATATAGACGATTCCGGATTGATATATCTGAGTTTCAGCGTCGAAGGTGATATCTATGTATATGACATTAACGGGACGTTGCAACAACGGTTGAATCATCGGCCGGAATGGTTTGTCGACCCTCCGGCGCTGGACAAACCGGTATTCAAGCTCGAGCGGGAGCCGGTCGGTTTCTGGAAATCCTGGACGCGCATTGTCAAACTTCTGTACGCGGGTGATGGCTTCATTGTGCTGGTCGCAGAAAATAACGGTCTGGTACCCGGTATCGATAAGCCTTTTATAATAGATATCCTCACGACTGATGGGGCGGTGCTCCGAAGCGGTATCACGTCGGATTACTGGCCGGTTGGAAGAAGTGACGATAACGGTGTTTTCTGGATTTCATTCTCTGGTGACCATCTTATAAAAACGAAACTCAAAAATCGTCAATGAAAATATGAGCGCAAAAGTCATGAAAGGGCTCATAGCCGTTTTATTTGTAATAAACCTGCTCTTGTTAGCGGAGGTATATCGGCTTAAATCCGGGCCGGCGCCCTTATTGGTTGATATATCGTCGTATATCGAGCAACCCGAGCTTCCGGAGGTACCGGTTGCGGATAGCTCTGGCAAATTAGTTAATCTGTGTGAGGTGGTTGCCAGGGACATGCCTACCCTGATGGTATTTTTTTCATCATCGGACTGCCCCAATTGTTTTTCTGAAAAATCATTGTGGTCTGAGGTCTCTGATGAAACCGCCACTCGGGTTGTAGGTGTGGCCGTATCTTCGAGCGGGCCTGAATTCTGGCAATGGGTTTCATATATGGATTTTCCGATTCCAATTTATCTGGATACGACCTATGCCATATTTGACAGCATGCAATTTCGCGTCACGCCGTTGAAGGTATTGGTCAAAGAAAACGGCGATTTGATGTGGGCTGACCCTCCACGATTGAGCAAGCCTGAACAAATGTTATTCTGGAGAGAATTTAATTATGCTATCGAGGAATATTTTTAATCGCGGGTACTATCTGTTAGCGTTTTTTTTAGTTTTATGCACTCGGGCGGTTTCATCGGATTCTTCGATAATCGTGCCGACTGCCTTGACAAGCCCAGTTATTGACGGTGTTATCGAGGAAGTCTGGGGAAAGCCCGTATTTAATCTTACTTTTGTCCAGACGGTACCGCGCGAAGGCAATCCCGTATCCGAGCCGACGGCGGTCTATTTTCTTCAGGACAGCTGGGCTTTTTATGTGGCATTTGATTGCCGAACGCCGGAACGAAGCCCGGACTACCAATATGGAAATCGTGACAGCCAGGAAGGCGATTATGTGTCCTTGTTTCTTGACTGTTTCGGCGACGGTCAAACAGCCTATTGCTTTTCTGTCAATGCCGCCAACATACAAGCGGACTGGATAATATCGGCTGACGGGCAAGAGGCTAATTATTCCTGGGAAGGCGTATTCTATTCCAATACGGATATTGATTCAGGCGGATACACGGTGGAAATCGCAATTCCATGGAATTCGATACGATTCGCCAGGAATAGCCATGTCTGGGGATATAATTTACGGAGAAACATTCCCGTTTCCGGGGAAGAAGCCTATTGCATACCGGTTAAGCAAAACGAGGGTCTTCGGGTTTCTAAATTCGGTCGTCTTGGCGGTATCAATCCCACTCTCAAGGGAATGGGTGTTGAAATCTATCCCTATACATTTTATCGAACCGAAAAGAGCTATGGAACGGTCTCCAGCGATATTCATTTGGCGGCAGACGCCAATTGGGAACCGGAATCCTGGGTTAAACTGCAATCGACGTTCAACCCCGATTTTTCTCAGATAGAGGCTGATCCGTTTGCCTTGAACCTGTCCAAATACAGCCTTTATTTTACGGAAAAAAGGCCGTTTTTTACCGAGGAAGCTGAATTCTTCAAGACATCGGGCGGGGTGACAGCTCAAATGCTCGATCTGTTTTATACTCGGCAAATCGGCGAAAAACTCCCTGACGGTACCGAAGTGCCCCTGCATGCCGGGTTACGTCTTACCGCCAAAAGAAAAGCCGTAGCGATCGGTTTGTTCAGCGCCGTTACGGGAGAGCAACCATATCAGGGGTATTGGGGACCGGAGACGGAACCTGAGGCTGTGTTTACGGCTAATCGTATTCAGGTTGATGTGGCGGATAATACCACCGCGGGCCTTATGCATGTAGGGAAATACTCCACTGGAATGAGTAACCACACAATTTCACTTGACGCTACCTACAACACCGGCACCTTTCAGTTCAGCAATCAAATCGCTCAAAGCTGGTATGGAACAGCGGACGGTCGTGCTTTTAAGTCATTTTTTCAATATATTTCACGACGGCTCAGGATTTCAGGATCGGCGATGATAATCGGGGAGGATTTCAATGTTTC
>JBMOKZ010000238.1:0-11477 GCA_049324195.1 Candidatus Zixiibacteriota bacterium
CAAGGCGGTACGCAAAGTGGTCCAGGCCTGCAGCAAAATCGGGGTTAAGTACCTGACCCTGTTCACTTTCTCGGTGGAAAACTGGGAGCGACCCAAGGAGGAAGTGGACGCCCTCATGTCGCTTCTGACCCGGACTACCCTGAACGAAATCGAGGAATTGATTAAAAACGACGTCAAATTGATAACGACCGGGCGGATTAACGCTTTTTCCACCGAGCGCCGCGAAGTCCTCCGCGAGGCGGTCCGCCGCACCCGCGACAATCAGGGCTTGGTGTTGAATCTGGCGCTCAATTACGGCGGCCGCACGGAAATTCTCGACGCTGTCAAAGCTATCGTCAATATCGCCAAAACCGGAGCTCTCGAAATCGGTGATATTGACGAGCAGTTTTTCGCCGGTTTCCTTTATACCGCCAATATTCCCGACCCCGACCTGCTTATCCGGACCTCGGGGGAAAGACGCATTTCCAATTTTCTGCTATGGCAGACCAGCTACACCGAACTGTATATTATCGACACCCTCTGGCCGGATTTCGGCGAAAAGGAGCTTTTCGAAGCGGTGCTGGATTACCAGAAAAGAGAACGCCGGTTCGGCAAGGTCCCCGATAAGGACGAAGCATGAGCAAAAACCTGATCGCCCGGATAACGGTAGCGGCGGTGGCCATTCCGGTCATCCTCTGGATTTGTTATCAGGGCGGCTGGTGGCTTTTTGGCATGGTGCTCCTGTTCGCCCTTTTGGGGTGCGCGGAGTTTTTGTATAACGAGGGTTACCGGTTTGACCGGGCCGTTTTCTGGCTGGGACTGTTCGCGGTATTTATTGTTGTCTCCAGCCTGACCCTGGAAGGCAGCGCCATGAATTTCCTGCCGGTCGTTTCCGGGTATTTCGGCCTTTCAAACACTCTGTCTTGGATGGTGTTCTTTTTTTGTGTCAGCGGAATGTTTTTCAGTCTTGGTAAACGTCCCCCGGCGGAACTTTTTCAGAACCACGCCCGGCTGATGTGGGGGATTTTATATATCGGTCTGCTCTATCCTTTCGTTTTCCTGCTCGGCGACCGAATCGGTGATTTGACCGGCGCCAGAGTTGACGGCGGCGACTGCCTGTTGTTTTTGTTCGGCCTGCTCTGGGTGGGGGACACGGCCGCGATGGGAAGCGGCAGCTGGCTTGGCCGGCACAAACTGGCGCCCGCTGTGTCGCCGAACAAAACCGTCGAAGGCTTCATCGGGGGGATTGTCGGCGCCGTGGTAATCGGGGTCATCATGTATTTCTGGAAATTCGAACACCTGGCTTTTTATCATATCTTGATTCTCTCGGTCGGCGGTTCCGTGTGCGGCCAGCTGGGGGATCTGGCGGAGTCGATGTGGAAGCGGTCGCTGGGTATCAAGGATTCATCGGCGCTCATCCCCGGACACGGCGGCGTGCTTGACCGGTTCGATTCGCTTTTATTCGCCGCCCCGTTTATGTTTTTCTACCTGATATCCGTAAGCTTATGAAAATAATTGATTTTATATTTTCCAGCCGGCCGCTGCTGATTATGCCGGCCTGGACAGTATATCTTGTCTGCCTGCATTATCATCATCAACTTTCCGGGGATAAATTCGACGGGCTCGACCTGGCGGTGCTTTTCTGTCTCAGCGGGGTCTTCGCGGGGGCGATATATCTCAACCAGGTTTACGATTACGAATCGGACCTGCTTAACGAGAAAGTCGGTTTCCTCCAGAAAAAAATTATCACGCCTAAAGAAATGATGCTGGCCGCGGTCGTTCTTACGATAACAGCCGCCGCCGTCGGCGGATTAATCGCCTGGAACACGCTGATGATTGTCATCCTGGTTTTCGTCATGGGCTATATATATTCGGTCCCGCCTCTGCGGCTGAAGGACAATCCTTTTTTTAATCTCTTTATCAACGGTTTTACTTACGGGTTCCTGGTGCCGCTGGCGACTATGCCGGACTTGAGCCTGCACAACGCCGGACTGCTGGGCTGGGACAACCCATTTTATTTCCTGTGTACCCTCGTTTCCGTAACCGCCTTGACGACCGTTCCGGACATGAAAGGGGACGAGCGCACAGGTACGAGAACTATCGCGGTGGTACTGAGACGGACCGGAACATTACTGGTCGCGCTGGTCTTCATGCTCGCGGCTCTGCTTTTGGCTTACCGGTCCGGGTTTGAACTGCTGGCCGGACTGGCCGCTGTGGCCACCCTGCTCATCCTGGCCGCCCTGTTTATCAACACGGAGAAAATGATTCTCCTCGCGGTTAAACTGCCCCTTTTACTGGTTACCCTTCTGGCCGGATATTTTTATCCGCTTTACCTGTTGTTTATTGTTGCTCTGATTTTAAGTCTGAGGATATATTACCGCAAGAGGTTCGGAATCATATATCCAAAGATGACCTGATGAAAATACGTGCATCACTCCTGATCATCGTTGCCGTTTTGGCCGGGTGCCAGTCCTATCCCCGGTACAACGCTTCTCCGCCTACCACTCCCGAAGAAAAAACCACTCCGCCATCGTCGCTCACGACCAACGATATCATCCGGTTCGGACAGGTGTTACAGAAATATCTGGGCCGACCATATAAGGGGACCTCGAAGTATGACGATGGCCTGGACTGTTCCCGGTTTACTTTTCAGGTTTATCGCGATTTCAACCGGACTTATCTGCCCAATTCCGCCGCCGCCCAGTTCCGCGAGGGGGTCGAGGTCAACCGCCGGTTGCTTCGTTTTGGCGACCTGGTCTTTTTCAATACCGACCGCAATAAAATATCGCATGTCGGCATTTATGTGGGCCACAACTGCTTCATGCACGCTTCGTCCACGCGCGGGGTCATTATCAGTTCCCTCAGCGAGGAGTACTGGGCCAAGAACTATGTCAGCGCCCGCCGCATTTTAAATGAAACAGCCCAGAACCGATGATGCCCGCCGTTGTTTAAGATATTATGAAGAGAATATCCGACAGTCTGAGACTCAAATTGAAAAACCTGCCCGCTTCGTCCGGCGTTTATCTTTTCAAAAACGACAAAGACAAGATTATATATATCGGGAAGGCGAAAAACCTCCGTAACCGCGTTCGCACTTATTTTCAAAACGAGGACCGCCACGACCCGAAAACCCGTCGCCTGGTCTCGAAAATCGCTGATTTGGAACTATTAGTCACCGAGAACGAGGTCGAGTCGCTGATTCTCGAGGCCAACCTGGTGCGCGAGCACAAGCCCCGCTACAATGTCATGCTCAAAGACGACAAACATTTACCCTATATCAAAATCACGACCGGGGAACCCTACCCGCGGGTACTGATTGTCCGCCGTTTGGAAAAAGACAGGGCCGTTTATTTCGGCCCGTATACCAGCGCCAGGGGGATGCGCCGCACGGTGACTTTCCTGACCCGTTTGTTCAAGATCAGGACCTGCAATTTTGTTATCCCTCCGCCCGAGGGCAAGCGCTACCGGGTCTGTCTGGATTACCACATCCATCGGTGTCTCGGGCCATGCGAGGGATTGCAGACGGTCGCGGATTACCGCGAGAAGATTGACGCCATCATCATGATATTATCCGGACGCTCGAAAAAACTCATTGAGCAGTTGACCGCAAGAATGTACGCGGCGTCAGAGGCGATGTCGTTCGAGGACGCCCGGTTGTACCGCGACCAGATCGAGGCTATCAAGTCGGTGATGATCCGGCAGAGCGCCGATGTCGGCGAGGTCATCGACCGCGATATTGTAACCGTAGCACGCGAGAGCCGCGACGCCGTGGCGGTGGTGATGCAGATTCGCGACGGCGTTTTGATCGGGCGGCAGGATTTCCAGTTGACAGCCGACGAAAACGACGACGATGTGACCATCCTGGAATCGTTTCTGGCTCAGTATTACAATCACCAGCCGAACCTCCCGGAGGAAATTTTTTTGCCGCTGGAGCCGGAATGTACATCGCTTACCGAAGCTTGGCTGAAAAAATTGAAAGGCTCAAGAATCAGGGTTCACACGCCCCGAATCGGCGAGAAAGTCAAACTGGTTGACCTGGCGGCCAGGAACGCCCGGCTTTTGCTCGACGAACTGTTGATTCAGAAACGGGGACATAAAGAACGCGTCAGCAAGATGGTTACGGCTCTGAAAGACGAATTGAAACTGACCGCTTCGCCACGGACGATGGTTTGTTTTGATATTTCCAACACCGGCGAGACCGACGCGGTCGGCTCCTGTGTCTTTTTCGAAAACGGTCGCCCGAAAAAGAGCGAATACCGCCATTTCAAAATCAAGGGTGTGACAGGGCAGGATGATTTCTCGATGATGCGCGAGGTAGTGGGGCGCTATTTTTATCGTATCCGCGAAGAAAACCTGTCGGCGCCAGACCTGGTGGTGGTGGACGGCGGTAAGGGCCAGCTGTCCTCGACCGTCGCGGAGTTGACCTCGCTCGGATTCGACCGGCAAGCGGTCATTTCCCTGGCCAAACGGCTCGAAGAAATTTTTTTACCAGGCCAAAGCGGCTCGATAACCATCAGCAAAAGCTCCCCGGCGCTAATGCTGTTGAAACGCCTTCGGGATGAGGCGCACCGGTTCGCGATCTCGTACAACCGCAAGGTGCGCACCAAGCGAACGATTAAGTCGGAACTCGACGATATCCCCGGTATCGGTCCCGCCAAACGAGCGCTTTTATTGACCCGTTTCGGTTCTGTGGCGGCTGTCAAAGAAGCCTCGCTCGAAGACCTGGTCGCCGTCAAGGGCATCAATGAAAAACTGGCTCGTAAAATTCAGCAAGCACTTTCTCCCCGTTAATTGAAAATAAGTTGTTGCGTTAACAACGCTCTCGGGTAAAATTGTTAATAGTTGATTATTTTCGACCTGAATCTTATATATTAATTATGGCTGAGAAAATCAAACCGTACTCCGTTACTGCTATCACCCGTATGATTAAAACCACCCTGGAAGCGTCTTTTAACGATATCTGGGTTGAGGGCGAGATATCCAATTATCTTCTCCATTCCTCGGGACATCGCTATCTGATGCTCAAGGACGAAAATGCCGTTATCAAGGTAACGATCTGGAAATCGGCCGGAAGCCTGCTTAAGTTCGAGCCGGAAAACGGACAGAAAGTGATTGCTTACGGCAATATCTCGGTATATGAAAAGGGCGGCAATTACCAGCTCAATTGCCGGAAGTTGATTCCGGCAGGGGTCGGTGCTTTGGAGCTGGCGTTCCGGCAGCTGCATGAGAAATTGTCTGCCGAGGGTCTGTTCGAGACCGACCGAAAAAAACCCCTACCGCTTTATCCGCAAAAGATAGGCGTGGTAACCTCGCCGACCGGGGCGGCCATCCGCGATATTATCCAGATTGCCCGACGGCGCAACGATTCGGTGGCGCTGATAATTTATCCGGCCCAGGTTCAGGGTGATGGCGCCGAGCTGACGATTAGGGCCGGAATAGAGTATTTTAACCGCCGCGAGGATATCGATGTCATCATCACCGGACGCGGGGGAGGCTCGCTCGAGGACCTCTGGCCGTTCAATACCGAAATAGCGGTGCGGGCGGTGGCGGCATCGAGAATTCCGGTTGTTTCGGCCGTAGGCCACGAAATTGACACCACCCTTGCCGATTTGGCCGCGGACCTTCGCGCCCCGACACCGTCAGCCGCCGCGGAACTGGTGGTATGGTCCAAGCGGGAGGCGAGGTCTCAGGTGGCCGTACTCATTTCCACCCAGGCCGGAGCGCTCAATAATCTCGTCGAACAGGCCCGGACACAGCTTCGAGCTCTTTTGCGCCGCCCGGTTTTTGCCCGACCGCTCGATTTTATCCACCAGCGCCAGCAACACCTCGACAGCCTCGTCAAGCTTCTGGCCGCAGCGGGGAAAAATAGCTTTGATGTTTTTAAAAACGATTTATCTTTACTTCTGTCGCGGCTCGATACTTTATCGCCGCTGAATATTTTGAAACGGGGTTATTCAGTAAGCCGGAAACTGGCCGACGGGTCGCTATTGAGAATAAGCGCCGATATCGAAACCGGTGAAAAAATGGAAACCGTTTTTATCGATGGCCGGCTGGTCTCCGTGATAGAAAAAAAACTTGATAAGATATAGGCTTATGACCGTACCCAAAAAATACAAGGATTTCGAAGCCGCCGTAACCCGTCTCGAGGAAATCACTAACCTGCTCGAGTCGGGCGAGGTTAAACTCGAGGAAGCGATTAAACTCTATACCGAGGGGCTCGAAATCGCCGCCTTCTGCGACCAGAAACTTGGCGAAGCGGAAAAAAAAGTTAAAATAATTACCGAGAAAAACGGTATTGTTACGGAAGATGAATTTAATACTGACGAGGTTTAGCCGTGAAGTCCGTAAGCGTTGTCGACGGTCATAAATATTTAAACGATACCTGTCAACTGGTCGAGCGCCTGCTGGACAATTACCTGCCTGCGGAAACGACTCCGCCCGGCCGGTTGCACGCGGCTATGCGCTATTCCGTGATGGCCGGAGGCAAACGCTTGCGACCGGCTTTAGCGCTGGCGGTGTTCGATTATTGCCGGGGCGGGTTAGCTCGTCCCATCGAGGCAATACATTACGCCATGGCGGCGCTGGAAATGGTGCATACTTATTCATTGATTCACGACGACCTGCCCTGCATGGACGATGACGACCTGAGACGCGGACGCCCCACCTGTCACAGGCAGTTTGACGAAGCGGTGGCGGTGCTGGCCGGGGACGCTTTGCACGTCGTGGCTTTCGAAATGATGGCGAAAACCGGCTCGAACCGGGCAGTCCTGGAGCTGGCTGAAGCCATCGGAACTTCCGGGATGCTCGGCGGGCAGATTGCCGATGTCGAAGCCGAAGGTCGCAAGGTTAGCAGGGAAGAAGTTATCCATATCCATACCCGGAAAACCGGGGCTTTGCTGCGGGGTTCGGTGCGGATTGGGGCTATTCTGGCCGGCGCTGACGAAAAATTATTGAAGCGGCTTACACGCTACGGTGAGAAGATCGGACTAGCTTTTCAGATTGTCGATGATATCCTTGATATTGAGGGAGACCAGAAATTGTTGGGGAAAAAAGTCGGTTCCGACAGTAAAAATCTAAAGGCGACTTATCCCTCAACGGTGGGGCTGGAACAGGCTCGTCGGGATGCCCAACGATTAATTGACGAAGCCCTGGAAATGATTGGCGGCGAAGAAGATAACCTGTTGAAATTTCTGGCCCGTTTTATCGGCCAAAGAGAGAAGTGATTTAAACGAAGTATTTACCATGAAGTACCTGACCGACATAGAAACTCCGGCTGACCTGAAACAGTTGAAAGTCGACGAACTGGTCGAACTGGCCAAAGAAATCAGGTATATGCTCATTTCCACCGTGGCTGAAACCGGGGGGCACCTGGCTTCAAACCTGGGCGTGGTGGAACTGACCGTCGCCTTACACTATGTCTATGATTTTCTCGAGGATAAACTGGTTTGGGACGTCAGTCACCAATGTTATACTCATAAAATTTTAACCGGCCGCAAAAACCAGCTCAACACCATCAGGCAATACGGCGGTTTGTCCGGATTCGCCAAAAGGGCGGAATCGCCTTACGACGCTTTTGGGGCCGGGCACGCCTCGACCTCGATTTCGGCGGCCCTCGGCCTGGCCGTTGCCCGGGATATGAACGGTTTGAAACACAAGGTAGTGGCGGTTATCGGCGACGGCGCCATGACCGGCGGCCTGGCTTTCGAAGGGCTTAATAACGCCGGCTCGATGAAAAAAGATTTACTGGTGATTCTCAACGATAATACTTTTTCGATTTCCAAAAATGTCGGCTCTATCTCCAAATATCTCACTAATATCATGACCGATGAAAAGTTGTATAAACTGCGCCGGGAAGTCTGGGAATTGACCGGCCGTTTCAAACGCCGCGACAAAATCCGGGAAACCATCAGCCGCCTCGAAAATTCCGTCAAAGCCCTACTGGTTCCGGGGATGTTGTTCGAAAAACTGGGATTTCATTATTTCGGGCCGATTGACGCCCACGATTTGCCTCTGCTGGTCAAAACCCTGACGGATATCAAGAAAATGAGAGAACCGGTGCTGCTTCACGTGGCCAGCAAAAAAGGAAAAGGTTACACCCCCGCCGAAAACGACGTGATTTCATATCATGGAATCGGGAAATTCGATAAATCGACCGGTAAGGCAACCACGTCTAAGGCTAAAAACCCGACTTACACTGAAGTCTTCGGCGACACTATCCGGGAGCTGGCGGCCAAGGATGAAAAAGTCGTGGCGATAACCGCCGCCATGTGCAGCGGGACAGGGCTGGACGAATTTGCCGAGGAATATCCGGAGCGGTTTTTCGATGTCGGGATTGCCGAGGGGCACGCCGCCTGCTTCTCCGCCGCCCTGGCTGCGGAAGGCTTGAAACCCTACCTGACGGTGTACTCGACTTTCATGCAACGGGCTTTCGACCAGGTAATTCACGATATGGCTATTCAGAAACTCCCGGTCGTCATCTGCATGGACCGGGGCGGACTGGTCGGCAATGACGGCCCTACCCATCACGGCGTCTTTGACTTGACTTATCTGGCCACTGTCCCGAACGTCACGGTGGCGGCTCCCAAGGACGGCAACGAACTGCGGGCGATGATGCACTATACCGTGGACCACCGGGTCGAACAGGTGGTAGCTATCCGTTATCCCCGAGATAATGTCCCGACCGCCATGAACCGGGAATACGATAAAATCATCTGGGAGACCTGGGAATGGCTGACCGAACCTGGCGACGTGGTCGTCCTGGCGGTGGGGTCAATGGTGATCGTAGCTTTGAAGGCGAAGGAAATACTGGCCGAAAAGGGAATCGATTTGGCCGTGGTCAATGCCCGGTTCGTCAAGCCCTTCGATACCGCCGTACTGGAACAGGTTCGAAAACACGCCGGACTGATAGTAACTCTTGAAGAAAATTCGCTCCGGGGCGGTTTTGGACAGTCGGTGACCAATTACCTGAGTGAGGCCGGTTATGAAGGTAGAATAAAAACAATTGGCATCCCTGATTCTTTTATTACTCACGGTTCTCGGGCGGAGCTGTTCCGGGAACTGGGACTTGATGCCGACAGTGTTGCCGAAACCGTCAAAAAGCTTGTTTACAGCGAACATAAATCCGCCGCGGGTTTGCTCCAGAAACTGGTTTTCCGTAAAAACGGTTCTTCCAAAAAAAGAAGCGATAACGATAACGTGAAGCATTTTGTCGGGGATTCTTGACGATATTTTTTCTGATATTATTAGGGCGTTTTGCTTGCCTTCCAGGAGTATAATTTATTATAATTTAATAAACTAAGTCATGTTAAGCGGGTATTTACGATCATGCGATTCGGATTGATTGCGAATTTAAAACGGCAGGGGGCTGAAGACGCTATCAGGTCTTTTCTCGATTGGTCCCGTAATAAAAATCATGAACTGGTCCTGAGTCACGAACTCAAGGATATCGTGAAGGATCATAACCTTTTTTGTCCCCGTGAAGACCTGGCGCGGGAGGTGGAAATAGTCGTGTCGATGGGAGGCGACGGTACTTTGTTATCGGCGGCTCGTTCAGCCGGTCCGCTGGGAACGCCTCTTCTGGGTATTAACCTCGGCTCCCTTGGTTTTCTGACTCCTTTATCGCCCGGTAAGTTGAAAGGCGCCCTCGATGCTATCGTGGCCGGTAATTTTAAACTGGACGAACGGATGGTTCTCCATACGACCATCAATGGTCAGCGACAGCTACCCAGCCCCTATGCGCTTAACGACGTTGTCGTCGATAACGGGGCTGTCCCGCGACTTCTCGATATTCACCTGAAAGTCAACGGGGAAGACGTCGTAACTTATAAGTCCGATGGTTTAATCATTTCCACCGCTACCGGCTCTACCGCCTACAACCTGGCTGTCGGCGGACCGATTGTTCATCCCAAAATCGAGGCTATGATTGTCGCTCCGATTTCTTCTTTTTCACTGACCACACGTCCGATGATTCTTTCGGCTGACGACAAGCTGGAGATGATGTTACTTTCCAGTAACCGCGAGGCCACCCTGGCGCTGGATGGGCAAGTGATGATTCCCCTTTCCAGCCTGGTGAAGGTCTCGATCTCAAGAGCCGACTTCCGGGTCAAGTTTATAACTTTTCCGGACACCTCGTACTATCAACTGCTCAAGAGTAAACTGCACTGGGGCATCTCGCCGTACTTTACCTGAGTCGGTCCGTGTAATATACAAACAGGAAAACAATGAAAAATTGACTTGCCATTTGGTCTTGAACCAAATAATTTTCACCCGGAGTAAGCGGGAGTAACTCAGTTGGCAGAGTCACAGCCTTCCAAGCTGTTGGTCGCGAGTTCGAGCCTCGTCTCCCGCTTAAATATTTTCCGGGAAAGAGAATGCGGTTTAAAATATTTTTAATCGTTGCGTTAGCGCTGGCCATATTTTCAGGCTGTATCGAAAGAAGAACCCGTCCGCCGTTGACCAAAGAATCAGTCGTGTCGGTTGAACTTTTGTCCATGGTCGAAGAGGACCAGCAAATGCGCTATCATGATACGCTTGATGCCGCTGTTGTCGCTAAGGCTGACCGGGTTCACCGGGAACGGATTTTCGAACTGCTCGCGGCCGGTGAAATCACCGAGCCTAATAATCTTTTCTATGCCGCCGTTATTTTACAAAATGCAGATTCGGCGAACTGCTCCGAATGTTTCCTGATAGCATACTACCTGGCTACACGAGCGGTTGAACTGGGTTTGGATGAGGCCCGTTCCCTGGCTGCCACCAGTTTGGACCGTTATCTGGTACTTACTGGTAAACCTCAGAAGTACGGTACCCAGATTGGAAAAGACTCTCTCGGGAAAAGTTATATATATACCATTGATAGCCTTACGACTGATTCAATGCGCCGTTTATGGGATGTCCCATCACTGGATTCCCTTAAAGCTAAGGTCGCGACATATAATCAGGAAGAAGGCTATTAAAATATACTTATCTTGTTTTGTATCAATAACATTATTGATTTTTTCAGATTTTCTAAAATTTTGTCATTATTTGTCGGAATATTACATCGGAATATAATAATAGTTTAGTCCAGGCTACTTGAGGGGGATAATCCAAAAAAATGTCTGAAAATTGCACAAATTTGCTTCAAATTTACCGTAATCTGACGAAAAATAAGTAAAGGCCTTTTTTAAATTAAGTTATTATTAATGTCGAAAAATCTCTTGACATAAGTTAACTTAGCGATATATTTGGGGCTTACCTAAAGGCGAGGTGCGCCTTTTTTTTGGATAAAAAATAAAGAATTTTGAGTTGGCCCAGATAGCTCAGTCGGTAGAGCACATCCTTGGTAAGGATGAGGTCACCAGTTCAATCCTGGTTCTGGGCTCTTTATAAGTTTGGAGGAAATCCTAAGCTATGGCAAAGGAGAAGTTTGACAGGTCGAAGCCACACGTGAATGTGGGCACGATCGGCCATGTGGACCATGGCAAGACGACGTTGACGGCGGCGATCACGATGGTGATGGC
>JBMOKZ010000239.1:0-11466 GCA_049324195.1 Candidatus Zixiibacteriota bacterium
CGTACCAGCGGAATTTGTCGATATTCAACAGTTTTTTCTTCGCCTCTATATACGGGGTCAGCCGGGGTGTTTCCCGAAGGATAACCGCCCACATGGTATCGAGCGTTTTCTGCTGCAATCGGGCCATCATCAGGGGTTCATACAGCGGGGAGTCCCATTTGCGGTTTTTGTAGAGGGATAGCCGGAACCCGGCCTGGGCGTTGAGCGCCATGGCCGCCAGGTCGGCGCGGGATTTCCAGCCCTCGGTCATTTTCTCGAATGCCAGTTGTCGTACCGCCCGGTCGGGATCCGACATCTTAGTGGCAATCTGTCCCATCGACAACATTTTCTTTTCGCCCCGGTCGTTGAACTCGACCCGGATATCGCCGGCCATTTTATCGTAAAGGCGGTTCCAGGCATGGTAACCGTTGACGGACAGGTCCAGTGCCAGTTGTTCAAGCTCGAGGGGCATTTTCCGTTTGGCGTTCTCGCGCATTTCGTTTAAGTAAAATTTGATTTCGCTCAGGCCCGGCGATGCAACCAGTTCGTTCCAGGCGGTGTCGGTCTGCTTCAGCGATAAGGCTTCGAACCGGCTTCTGAGTTTTTCCCACTGGGCATAGTAGATATCGGCGTCGCCCTCGATGCTGTGCGCCAGAGTGTCCTCGACATTCTGTGACGTAAGACAGTGCGCGAACGACATGGTGGTCAGGATATCGGCGAGAATGGCCTGGAGTTTGAGAATGAACGCGGTCCACAGGTGGATATTGTCAGTCTTCATGGTCGCGGGTATCCCGGTTATCATCCGTTCGGCATCGACCAGATCGTTTTTAATTTTATCACGGAAATTTTTGAACTCGGTCGATTTACTGCCGCCGGGAAAAATTGAATCCAGATCCCAGGTTGGAGCGGGAGGTATTTTGGTTGTGGTGGTCATGGTAAACTCCGATTTTTAAGGTTCCTAATTGATATTTTATCCTTATATATAAAGGATTTTCCGCGCCGGGGCAACGGTTTCGAAACTTCTTTTTAGGGAAATAAAAATATCCGCCCGGCATCCGGTATTTGCCATATGCGACTCAACTTGTTATTTTATTGACGCTTATGAAAAATAACCGCCATAAAAAAAACGAGTCGGAACCCGGGGATTTCGGCGCGCCGGTCGAGTACCCCATCGACGGTACGCTGGATTTGCATCTGTTCGCCCCGCGTGATACCGGGGAAGCGG
Source organism: Candidatus Zixiibacteriota bacterium (assembly GCA_049324195.1). Lineage (GTDB taxonomy): Bacteria > Zixibacteria > MSB-5A5 > GN15 > FEB-12 > JAFGNW01. The sequence goes on from JBMOKZ010000239.1 coordinate 1,205, forward strand.
TGCTGGAGTATATCCGCGTTTGTCTGGAGAAGAAAATTTATCAAATTCGTATCGTTCACGGGAAAGGTATCGGGGTAAAGCGGGAGATCGTTCAAAAACTTTTGGCGAACCATCCGAATGTGGCGTCGTTCCGTCATGAGGGGGGCAGCGGCGGGGGCTGGGGAGCCACGGTGGTGGACTTAAAGGACTATTGATAACGCTGAAAGAGATTAAATAAAAAGCCCTCTGGACGAGGGCTTTTTATTTGGTCCTTAGATTCTCCGGTACTTACTTGAGCAAGACCATCTTCTTGGTGGCACTGTAATTACCAGCCGTCAGACGATAGAAATAGACACCGGAAGCGTATCTATGGGCATCCCACTCCAGCTTGTAATAGCCGGCCTTACTTTGATCCGACCAGGTTTCAACTACCTGACCGAGGATGTTATAAACGGAGAGTTTCCATTTGCACGCCTGAGGTAGAGCGAACTCGATAGTTGTCATCGGATTGAATGGATTGGGATAGTTTTGCGACAGGGCGAAATTTTCCGGCAGCAGATTGTTTATCTGCGCCTTCATGACCGTTCCATCAAAACTGCCCGCCTCAATGGAGGAGATTTCGTTAGGTCCATTGATATTCAATACTGGTCCTTCTTCAGGGAAGGACTTACCCTGCATGTTATATATGATGACGTTAGTCTTATTGTTCTTGGCGTCGTAATTGTACTGCAGTTCCATCGCTGCGGCCTCGTCCGCCAGTGTCGGTTCCGCCTCACCGTCAATCACCAGATGCAGCGCGCCGACCAGACAGGTGGCGTTTGTTATCATCAGTGTTTTGTCAACCAGAGCGAACTCGGCTTCGTCATCCTGATGAGGCACCGGTTTGGTGTACGGCTGGATGTCATTGATAATGACCCGGATGAGATAAACCAGGTCAGCCACCGACAGCGGGATGCCATCGGCGTTGATATCGGAAGCGGCAATCGCGCCCTGGATATATTCCTCGGGTCCGAAAGCGCTCAGGCCATACACGAAGTAGTTGGTGAGCATGACGGCGTCGGAGATTTCATAAGCCACGCCATTCAGGTTGATATCACCCCGGTCGTCGATCGAGTCGGCGCAGATGATATCGATACCGCCGTTGATGAAATCGATACAGCGGATAGGCACGATCTTGTCGCCAATCAGGCAGTCGTTAGGCGCTCCATAGAAGCCCGGCAGGCCGTAAGTGTAGTTGGAGATGTCATTATACTCGAAATCGTAGACGAAACGGGACACCCAGAGAGTATCGCCGCCGCGCGATGAGAAGGTGTTGTCGGTACATTCCAGCCAGTAGAAGCTGATGGGAATGTATTGGCATTCCAGGTTGCGGTCGTTGGATACGAGGAACTTGATGCTGGCGAGCGTGCCCACCATGCCGTCGAGGAAGCAGCCGGGGTGATAAGCGCCGTTATTGGTTTCGGCGAGGGCCACGATCCGTAACAGGCCGCTGGGACAGCCGCTGCCGCAATTACCGTCGGGACCATAGCGGTAGGTGAAGTATTCCCAGCCGCAGGATTCGTAGAGCGCGCCCGGATAGATATCAGCCGCAGTCAACGCCGAGGCATCGTAGCTGATCAGCAGGTCATATCCGCCGAGCTCTTTGCCGGAGCCGTTGAGGAAGATGTCAACGGTTTCGTACATGCCCTGAAGGGTGTTGTGAACCTTCTCGATTTGAACGTGAACGCATTCGTCGATCTGAACATCAATACACACCGTGTCGACCACGGTCAAGCCGCAGGCGTCGCCGGCCGTGATGACCAGACAGTAACGACCGGTGGTGTCGGGGGTGAAACAGACCTGGTCGGAACCGTTGTAAGCTCCGAACGGCGTGACCGTTACACTGGAGAGGTTCCCGTCTTCGTCATGGACATCGACATCGAAACACAGTTCGCCGATCTGGTCAAGATAAGCGACGAAATCGGGCGGAGCGTTGATTGCCGGTGGAGCGTTAAAGTCAACCGAGATAACGGTCGTGTCGTAATCCGTCGCGCCGCAGGAATCGGTTGCCTTGAAAATGAACGTCTTCGACTGGTCGCCGCCAGTGGGTGTGAAACAGAACTCGCCGGAGTTCTCGTCGAAGGTTCCGGTCGTGCTGAGCATTTCCAGGGATTCCAGGTTGCCATCGCTGTCGGCACCAACCGCCTGGCGACAAATTGTCTGCGAAGCGCACAGGAAACAGGTCGTATCGGCGCCGGCGTTGACGGTCGGGTTCGAGTTCTGGTCGAAAACAACCGTGAAAGAATCCTTGCAGAAAATACCGCAATCGTCAATGCACATTATCACGACCTTAATGTTCTCGTCGGTGGTTGGGGTATAGGTCCAGTTGCCGCTGACAATCGAGCCGGGGCCGGTAATGATTTCGCAGTGGTCGAAATTACCGTCGATATCAGCAGCCGTTACCGGCAGGAAAACCTGCTCCGGCAGACACTGGAAGAACGTCGTGTCATTGGGGATATTGCAGACCGGCGCGGAGTTGATGGTGATATCGAACTCGAGCGGGGTCGACTGGGTTTCGGCGCCGCAATCATCACGGGCGTACAGGGTGACGATGTAGATGCCGGAGGTATCGGCGTCGAAACATAACTGGCCGCCGGAATATACCCCGGAGCCGTTCAGAACATAGGCGGTATCCAGATTATGGTCGAGATCGACAACGGTTACCGGCCAGCAAACCTGCGCCTGATAGCACAGGAAGTTCGGACTCGGGGCATTGAAGGCGAACGAAGGCGGCCGGTTCTCGGCAATCGTTATCGAAATGGTATCGTCGTCGATCGCGGAGCAGGCGTCGGTCGCCCGGATGATAAACTGGTAGGTGCCGGCAGCGCCGGGGAGGAAGCAGAGCAGGTTCTCGGTCGTTTTCAGAACACCAGCGCCGGAAACCAGTTCGACCGCGGTAATATTGTCGTCATCGTCGGCGACGGCATAGCCGACGCAAACGCTGTCGAGATCGCAGAGGAAAAAGGTCGTATCCTGCTGCAGGGTAACGACCGGCGAACTGTTGAGCGTTATATTGTAAGTCAGCGTCGCCGTGTCTTTCGCCAGACAGCTGTCGGTGACCGTCACCACCACCGTGTAAGAGCCGGCGTTGTTGGCGTCGAAACACCACAGGCCGGAGCTGCTGACGGTGCCGGCTCCGGAAAGACGGCTCCAGGTCAGCGCGCCGCCGTCGACATCGCCGGCCGAGAACTGGTAGCAGATCTGTCCGACGGCACAGATAAAGGTATCGACCGGAGAGGTCGGGTCGGCAATGACGGGATTGCTGTTAATTACGACCTCGACCTCGACCACGCAGGTATCGGCGCCACAGCTGGTGGTGGCGATCATTTCTATTTCATAATGACCCGAAGTATCCGCTAAGAAGCAGAGATGACCGCCGACATATTCGCCGATGGGGCTGACCGTGACCATGGCCCCTTCACCCATGACGCCGACCGGGATACAGACGTCGTCCGGGGAGCAGATAAATTTATTTTGCGGAGCCGGGCAGTCAATCTGCGGCTCCTCACCGATATTGACGTCGAAAACCAGGTCGCAGGTATCGGTGCCGCAGGAAGCCTCGGCAATCACCCGGATGTTATAAGTACCGCTCGTATCGGCCTGGAAACAAAGTTCACCGGCGGCATAGGTGCCAAACGAGGTCGTAACGGCGGCTGACGCCGGGCTGACAGCCAGCATCTGGCAAACCTGGTCAGGTTCGCACAGGAAAACGTCCAGCGGTTGTTCCGGGCAGTCGATTGTGGCGAATTCCCCGAAGGTTACCGTTACATTAACGGTATCGACCTGGGGTATATAAGCCTTTGGCAGGGTGGTACAGGAATCGGTTACGCCGACAATGATTTCATAGAGGCCGTCCTCGGTCGGGGTGAAACACACCCGGTTGTTGGCTGTGTCGATTGCGCCAAATCCGGAAATCATCGTCTCTTTGACACCGGCCAGACCGTCGTCATCGTACACGTTGTACCCGACGCAAATTTCAGTCGGGGAACACAGGAAAACGCTGGTGTCATTGGCCATAACTATACCGGGAGGGGTATTGATGACGATGGACAGGCGAACGGTGTCAATCATTTCTACCGCGCATTCATCGATAGCCTGCAGGGTGAAATAGTACTGGCCGGTAGCCGTGGGCGTGAAACAGATAGACGAACCGCTGTATTCGCCGGGACCGCTGAAAATGCAGTCGGTCAGGTTGCCATCGACATCGCTGCAGGAAGCCGGCCAGCACAAGGTTTCCGATTGACAGAGAAACAGGGACTGATCCTCACCGGCAAAAGCGGTTGGGGCGGTATTAGTGGTTATATATACCTTGATCGTATCGCTGTCGGTTTCACCGCATTCATCCTCGATTCTGACGATGAAAGTATACTCACCATCGGCCGTGGGAGTGAAACAAACCCGCGAATTATCTTCATCCAGAGTTCCGGGGCCGTACTGCAGCGTTACGGTGGTCAGTCTCGGGTCGTTGGGGTCATAAACCGAGTAGGGCAGACAGACCTCAGAAGAGGTACAGAGGAAAATCGAGGTATCGTTTCCGAAAGCGATGGTTGGCGGTTCGTTGATTTCAAACACGACCGTAAACTGGGACTCGCAGGTCGCGCCGCAGGCATCGACACAACGCATCTTGACTGTAACAGTCTGGTTACCCGACGGGGTATAGCACCAGTTGCCACCGGACAGAACGCCCGGGCCGGAAATAAGCTGGCAATAGCTCAGGTTACCATCGATATCGGTACCGTAAGCCGGCAGACAAACTTCGTTAACAGAACATTTGAAAATGGTCGTGTCATCGGGGACCGTGCAAACGGGAGCGGAATTGACGGTGACGTTAATTATTACCGTGTCGCGGTCAATTTCACTACAGGCATCAGCCGCTTCTAGCACGAACATATAACTGCCGCTGGCGGCCGGGGTGAAACATATCGAAGTTCCGTTGTAGTCCCCCGGTCCCTCGACCAGGTCACACCCGGTCAGGTTGCCGTCGGCATCGGTGCAGGACACCGGCCAGCAGATTTCAGCCGGAGTACACTGGAAAACGGTCTGGTTGGAACCCGCATTGGCGACGGGCGGGGTATTCAAAGTATAATATACGATTACCGTATCAAACGTTTCCAAACCGCAGTCATCGGTAGCCTTGAGGATGAACTCGTAATTCATGGTGCCGCTCATAGGCGTAAAGCAGATGTTGGAGCCGTCGTAAATACCCGGCGTGGAAACCAGTTCCACCGTCGCCAGGTTGCCGTCGGGATCGCTGACAGTGGTTGGCCAGCATATCTCGGCCAGCTCGCACTGGAAAACGGTCTGGTCGCTGCCGGCGTCGACCGCGGGCGGCGCGTTGAAATCTATGTAGACGTTAATGGTATCTCTGTCAGAGGCGCCACAGGAATCGGTGGCTTCGACAATAAACTGATAAAGTCCCTCCGCCACGGGCGTGAAACACATCTTATTGGTCGAAGGATATATTAAACCGACGCCAGAAATAATATCGAGGCTTTCAATATTATTGTTTATGTCAAGCAGGTCATATCTAATGCATACCATTTCTGATGTACACAATGGTATCGTCGTATCGGCGCCGAAACTGAAGACCGGGCTGCTGTTGACGCCTACATTATATGTGAGCGTAACATCGTCATAAGCGCCGCACGAGTCGGTCACCCGGGCGGTGACGGAAAATGTACCCGAAACCGTGGCGTTGAAGCACCACAAGCCAGCGCTGCTGACCGTCCCGTTGCCGGAGAGCCGGCTCCAGGACAGTGTGCCGCCGTCGGCATCGGCCGCCGAGAACTGATAACAAATCTGAGTCGGGTCACAGATGAACGTATCGACCGGTGAAGCCGGGTCGTTAGCCGCCGGGGCGCTGTTGATGGCAATGTCGGCCACGACTATGCAGGTGTCGGTACCGCAGGTGGTTGAAGCGATAAAGGTGATTTCGTAATGCCCCGAGGTATCGGCCGGGAAGCAGAGATTGCCGCCGCTGTAGGTGCCGATGGGAGATATGGTTACGGTCGCGCCAGGACCCATCACCCCGACCGGAATACAGATTGTGCCGGCCTGACAACGGAAAATGCTCTGCGGGTCAGGACAGTCAATCTGAGCGGCCTGCCCGATATTGACGTTGAAAATCAGCATGCAGGTATCGGAGCCGCAGGTTTCCGAGGCGATAACGGTGATGTGGTAAGTGCCCGAGGTGTCAGCCAGGAAACAGACCTCACCGTCGTTCCACACGCCGTAGGATACGGAGACGGATGCTGTTGCCGGTGTAATATTAAGAAGCTGGCAAACCGAATCGATTTCACAGAGGGAAACATTTATCGGTGCCGCCGGACATTCGATGGCGGCCAGTTCGCCGAACGAAACATTTACCATTATCGTATCTTCATCGAAAGTATCGCAGGAATCGGTTACCCGAACGATAAACTCATAGCTTCCGGCGGTCGCCGGCGTGAAGCAGATTTGGTTGGCGGATGTGTCAATAGCGCCGAAGCCGGCTTCCATCGTTTCTTCCAGTCCGGCTGTACCCTGCGGGTCAGTAACTTCGTAATCGAGACATATTTCCTGAGGGGTGCACAATGTCAGTGTGCTGTCGCTGCCGAAAGTGATGGTTGGCGCGCCGTTGAGGGTTACGTTATAGGTCAAACCGACGGTATCGGCTCGGCCGCACGAATCGGTGACGGCCACGGTGGCCGAATATGCGCCGTTTCCGACAGGTGTGAAGCACCACAGACCGGTCGCGTTAACCGTGCCGTTGCCGGACAGTTTCGTCCAGCCGATTGTCCCGCCCTCGGCGTCAGCCGCGGTAAACTGGTAGCAGATTTGTGAGGTTGCGCACTGGAATACCTGATACGGTCCGTTCGGATTGGTGGCGACCGGGGCCGTGTTAACCGTGATATGGTAGGTTATCCAGGTGGTGTCGGCCACGCCGCAGCTGTCGGTTACAGCGACTGTGGCGTTATAAGAGCCGGTGAGGGTCGGCGTGAAACAGTAATGCCCCGAGGCATCGATACTGCCCTGACCGTTTAAAAGAGACCAGGTCAGGGTTCCACCATCAGGGTCGCTGGCGGTGAAATTGTGACAGAGTTCCTGCGGGGCGCACAGGAAGGTTGTCACCGGTGACGGCTGAGCGGCCACCGGCGGGTCGTTGGTATTGACAGTCACTGCGACCGTGTCGAAATCGGTCAGCACGCATTCGTCAACCGCTTTGATGACGAAAGTATAATTACCGGCTCCGGAAGGCGTGAAGCAAATTTGATTGCCGTTGAGCGTACCCGGCCCGGAATAAAGGGTTCCGTAATCGAGATTACCATCCGGGTCGGAAAAAGCTACATCGAAACAAACTTCTGAATTATTACATACGAACAGAGTAAAATTATCGCCGGCATCGGCCACCGGAGGACGGTTCATCGCAACCGTGACGTACATGACATCGTTGCCGGTGTTTCCGCAAACGTCAGTGGCGCTGGCGGTAATTTCATAAACACCGGTCGTGTCAGCGAGAAAACAGATATCCGCCGAGGTCGTCGAGGGAACTGTCCGGGCGGCGATGGCGTCGATCGCGAACGCGCCGCTGGCGTATTCGATACGAATCCGGTCGAAAGTCAAACCGTCGGGCAGGTCAAGTACGATGCCGCCGGTGCCGGTCCCGATTCCGGCGGCGGGAATGGTTTGCCCCGCAAGCGTATAAACATCGCTGTTACCTATTTTAAAACGGAAATTGGCCGTGCCGCCGGTGGAAGTATTGGTAAATATGACGAAATCCGAGTTGCTGCCGCCACAGGTGGTAACGGTCTGGCTGAAGCCCAGGCAGGCGAAATCGCCGCTGGAGAAATCCACGGAACCGTCGCCGTCACCACCGTCCGGGCCGCCTGTCCCAGGAATGGTATAGGTCAGGTCGGTCGGGGAACTTAACAGATGGTCCACGGAATTGGCCGGTAAAAGCCCGGTCGGGAAATAACCGTTTTCATAGACGCTTTCCGCGAAAGCGAAATTCGGCAGAGTGACACTTACCCCGGACTGGGAATTAACCGGAGGGACGAAATCGGAAGCCGTCAACAAAACTTTGCCGTCGTAACCACCGCCCACCTGGGTAAGGGTGCCGCCGAGCTGGTTGATGCGGTTCACCTGGTCAAAATCAGATACCGTACCGCTGTACTGGCCGAGGTTGGTGGTGACCGAGGTTATGTCGCAATCGTTGTCGATAATCTCGAGCGGGACGCAAAATTCGGTCGGCTCACACAGATAAAGGGTGGTGTCGTCAGGCAGGTTAACGACCGGGGCGGTATTGATGGTTACGTCGTAAAATACCGTAATGGTATCCGACATGCCGTAGTCGTCCAGGACCTCGAAGAAAACCGTATATAAACCGTCCGACGACGGCCAGAATTCATAATAGCCGGTAACCGGGGTGGTCGAAGGCGTCGAGGTTAACGAGCCCGGACCGGACAAGATCGACAAGGTTAGTATATCCGCCGGGTCGGGATCGGTAGCGATGACCGTGTCATATAACGCGGCACCGTAACAAACGGTAACGGTAATCGTGTCGTTGTCGGCCGGGGTTACGAAATTCGGATGATTGTTCGGCGGACAGAATAAAGTCGCGAATTGAACACCGTTACCGTTGTAGGTCCAGCTTCCGGAATAGCGGTCGTTATAGTTGCATTTATCCAGCGGCGAGATAAGGCCGTTTTTATTGTAAGAAGCCCCGGGAAGAGCAACGCTGGTGAAGCGGCTGGTATTGGGATCTTTAACCGGATTATTAATCTGGTATTGATCGTAAACACCTGCGTAAGTATCTGTAAAACCCGGTACTTCGGATAGACGTATTTTATCATCACCAAGGAAAACATTATAGGCGCTGAAATGTGTTCCTTCCGATTGCCCAGAGGACCAGATATTGAAATCGACGGCACAACCCGCGATAGAGACTCCCAGAGTATCGCGATAATCGCCAAGAACGTTGGGTTTCGTATAATCTATCGTGAAATCCCACCAGATTTCATAAAGGTTGGGATAAATTTCCTCGGGCCATTTCACCCAGCCCCAGCGGTCGTTCTGCTTTAAATCAGACGTTAACTCAAAACCCTGAGCCCAGAAGTTAACGTTGGGAGCCGGATCCTGTTCCATGATGGCTAGGATACTGCCATGAAATTGACTGCGGGATTCTCCCCGAGTATAAATAAAGTTGGCGATATGCCAGGTCCCCTGAGAAGTATCGTTCCAAATATAATATCCCCCGACATGATTTTCCAGAGGATTGGGAAGGGGTGGAACACCTTGAAAATATGAAGAATCAACCAAATTGTAGTTGGGAGGCGGTCCGGGTGGTTCAAAATCATAGGGCCAATAGAAATCGGTTCCTGCGAATGTCGGAGATGATATAAAACAGAAAGCGAAAACAGCCAGTAATACTGTCAACCAGAAAGTTTTCATAAAATTTCCCCTATATAGCAATAACGATAATATTTTTCTCCCACAGATATAGCACATATCAGCTGGAAAAATACCAGCATATCAAATTGTTAAAATGATATCAGGGTATACACAGTATATAAGGGTTGTTGGATGAAAAAATCCAAAACTTGAGCAATCGTCCACACAACCTCCCCACAGTGAAATCACCTAATATCTTTAAATATATACCTTTGTCCTAACGGGTTTCTCACCCTAAGTATATATGTAATATTAATAAAGTGTTTTTTCAATCAATGTCAAGGGGAAAATGCCTGTTTTTACGGGCTTTTTAGCCTGTTTAAGTCGATAGAAGACAAGCGGAAATAACCGGTTTTAAATATGCCCGAAAAGGAGAGTAAAGGACAATATTGAAAAATATAATCGTACTTAAAATTAGTCTAAATTTTTAATGAAACCCAATTTTTCCAACAGCTCAGTCACTTCCCGTTTTGACAAGCTTTTGTCCGCTATATCGCTTATACTTAAATCAAAAGTCCCGAGCGTGTCTTTTAACACCAGCAGTTCCTGTTTGGAAAAAGATAACGCTTCCAGACGATAATCAACAAAAGCCTCATAAGCTATCGGGCACACCATCCGTACCATTTCTGCCATTACCTTAGCGTATTCCCGGATTTCCTTCTGGGCGTGTTTGTCGAGCCGTAAGCGAAGGAAATGAAACAGGTTATGCAGGTCAATTTTCCAGTACCACTCGGTGTAAATCGAGAGCGGAAGGCACACCCGAGCGATTTCGCGGGCCAGGCCGCTGTCAATAAACTCATTATAAGAGGCGAAGG
>JBMOKZ010000240.1:0-11461 GCA_049324195.1 Candidatus Zixiibacteriota bacterium
ATTGCAGAACCAGAGTCCCCGGCCGTCGTTAGTCGAATTGCGGTCCGAGACGGTTTCCTTGTTAAAAGCCGAAGTTGCCTGATGCAGCGAATCGCTTAACGGAAACACCAGATACATCGGGTTATCATCCGGAATGGTAACATAATCGATCAACATGATCGGCCCCGGACGTGAAGGCTCCGGGTCATCAATCAATTCAACTGAGACAAATATGGTACTGTAATTAAAAATATCATCTTCCAGTACGAAACGGTTTTCGATTTCGACTCCGTTTTCATCAAAATATTTCTTATCGTCGTTATCGTACGAGAATCGACCCATGGATTTGACGTCAGCAGCCGCAACCGAAGTATCGACAGTTTCATTTTTGCATACCCAGAGTTCATAAATCATACCTACCGGGGGTGAGGGGAGACGTTCTGAAGTTAAGGAGACGACGGTGGTACTTTTTTCCAGAATAACGTCTCCAGGCTGGGAACAACTCCAATATAGGGTAAGGCTAATAAGAGTTATTGCTAGGAAAATCAATCGGTTATTGCGCCTTGGCATTTATTTTTTCCTCCTTAAGGAACACAAAAATATATTCGTCTCGTTTAAAAAAACATAGGATATGATTATACTTTTTACCCTTCAAAGTGTCAAGCCTTTATTTTATAAAAGAATATGTAATTTTTTATCTTCATCAATTTAAAGAAAACCACCCAAAAGTCGATATTAACTATAAATATGTTAATGAATTAAAAAGGAAGTTTTGTATTTTGAAAAAATGTCCGAAATGCCAGAAGATCCTGTCAATTTCCGATGCCAGATTTTGTGAATATTGCGGGTTCGAACTGATGCCTTCCACACCCGCCAAACCGGTTTCGGAGGTTGACGATGATCTTGATTTTGTCATTACCGAAGCTCACGATGAGGGTCCAGAATTTGTCGGCGGCCTGAACGGGAAGAAATCCGACCAGGATGACCTGGGTCTGCAAAGCACCGCCGATCTGATGGAACAGGAAGCTAATGGCGAATCGCACCATACCAATTTTTCCCCATCTGGTACCAACGATGTTGACTTAATTGGCGATAGCGAACCTCCTCTGCCCCCTGGAAGCGCTTATAACTATAACGATCCGGAGCCTCCCCCGCCGCCGGTTCAAAAACCACAAACCCTGATGGCCAACCCGGCTTACAATCCGGATCCGCAAGCGGCCCTCACCCCGGAGCCTGTCGAACCGGTGTCGGAAAACGATTTCCCGGCATCATCGCCGGAATCCCTCAGGTCCTATCTGAGTGACGCCGAAAAGCAGGAACTGATCAATAAAATCGAAAAAGAAGACCAGCCTTTCGACAACCAGCCGATCGTGCCGCCGAAGAAAAAGAAAGACATTTCGGCGCCTCCCCTCGAGCTCGACCCGGACATTCCCAAACCGGCGATGGCCAAGAGGACACGCGGTATCGCTTTCTTCTACAAAAACTACATCCAGATAAAAGGCGACCAGCACCTGCATGAAAATGACGAGATGGAAATCGGCGACCGAGCTTACCTTCTGAGAGAAAAGAAAATCAGCCCCAAAGTCCTGATAGCGATTGCGGCTCCCCTGTTCACTATTATTCTGTTCATCATCGGAGCCCAGTTTATAAGGGATACCGGGAATGGCCTGGGTCGGGTGGTCGGTATGACCTTCGACGAAAACCAGCAGCCCTACCTGCACGAGGCCGAAATAAGGTTCCCTGAACTGGACAAGTCGTTCTATTCCAATCCCCAGGGATTTTTCATAACCTCAACCCTGCCGTCCGGGACGCATAAAGTGGAATATTATATTAACGGCGACCTGGTCGGGGTTGACTATACGACCGTTTTCGATAACGAGATTACGATGCTGATGCTGGAGCCGAAAGATGCGGAACTGGCCGATGCCAATGTATCTTCGGAACCCGCTGGCTCAGCCAGTCAGCCTTCGGCTAAATCGAAACCGGTGGAAACGGAAACTCAGACAACTTCTACTTCATCGACAACCGCCGCGGTCAGCCGTCAGAACAATGAATCCAAAAACAGTTCACCTAAAAAGACCTCTGACCCTTACGCCAAACTGACTCTTGCCGCCAATGTCGATGACGCCCGGCTGAAACTCAACAACTCAGTGCTGGGAGCCGGCAACCTGACTTTCTCCAAGATCAAACCCGGCAATTATACCTGGGTTGTCACCAAGGACGGCTACGAAAGTCTGAGCGGCAATATCGACCTGAAAGCGGGCGAAACCTCGAAATTGAAAGTTACCCTGAAACCCCTTACCACGGCTCAGAAACAAGAAGCTTACGATGAAAAAGATTTCTATTATTCGGGGCAAAGCGCTTATAAAAACGGCGACTATCAGACCGCTCTCACCGATTTCACCAAAGCCGTGGAATTGAAAAACAGCTATGCCGACGCTTATTACCAACGGGCCGAAACTTACTTGAAACTGAAAAATCTCGAGAAGGCTCATGACGACTATTTGAGAGCGGCTGAAATCTATCAAATCCGTAAAGATATAAACCAGGCAATCACCGCCTATAACAAAGCCATCGAAACCAATAACAAGTCGATCCCGGCTTACCTCGGCCGTGGAAACCTGTATTTGAACAAAGGTGAGGAAATCGCCGCCATCGCTGATTTCGAAACGGTGCATGACCTGGATAAAAAAAACGTTCAGGCCTATTACGGTCTGGGCGAAGCCCGTTTCAAACAGGGCTATTACAAAAAAGCGGTCGATCATTTCAAAGACGCCCGTTCGCTGGATAAAGATAATCCCAAGGTTTATCAGTATCTGATGCTCAGTTATCTCGGGGCCAACGACATCAAAAATGTCAAAAAGAGCTATGAGAAATTCAGAGACGTGGCCAATGAAGAACAGCTTAACCAAATGAACACAGACAAACAATATTCCGCGGTGATGCGAGTCATAAATGCGGATAACTAAAATAGGATTTGAACGATGTCACAAAAATTAAATTGCTGGCAGTTCAAAAATTGTGGCCGGGAAAAAAGCGGCATCCTGGCGGATCGTCTCGGTGTCTGCCCCGTTGCGGAATCGATGAAGTATGACGGAACCAACGGCGGTATCGCCGCCGGTCGGGTCTGCTGGCGGATTATCAATACCGACAACCTTAACGGCGCCCCCGGTTTTTGTAAAAACAAAGCCTGTCATAACTGTGAATTTTACCGACGGGTTCTTTACGAAGAAGAAGAAAATACCAGCTTCAAGTTTACTTCAATCGTAAGCCAACCGGTTGGTGAAGAAAAGATTAAACACTTGTAAACCGCCCCCCATTTCTGAACGGTCAAGTATTTTCCTGTTGCCAAACGCCAATTTTCCTCATATTATTTTTAAAATTAAGTAACATCCATCCTTTCAAAAAAATCAAGGAGGAAAGAGTGCGATTTAAAACTCTGCTGCAAATTTCTTTTATTGTCACCCTCACCCTGCTGATTGGTATCAGCGTATTCTCCCAGAGCGGTATCAAGGACAAGACACTGCTTAACAAGGGGAAATATATACCCGATATCGCTACATTCCTGCAAATCGGAGGCATCACCCCGGCCGGGTATTCCTGGGACGGACAGGATGTCTATATCAATTCTTCGATGTCCGGCGCCAACCAGATTTACCGTATCAACCAACATGGCTGGCCTTATCAATTGACCACTTTTGAAGATGGGATTGATTTCTTCCAGCTCTGCTGGGGCGGGGATATGGCCATTGTCGGAGCCTCGGTCGGCGGTTCCGAGCAGTCCCAGCTTTACCTGATGGACACCAAAACCGGCCGAACCATGCAACTGACACATTTTGAGGATATCCAGATGGGTTCGGTAGTCTGGAATATCGATGACCGCTCGATTTTTTATCGTTCTAACGAGGAAAACAAAACCGATTTCCACCTCTATCAAATGGACATTGTGACCGGTGAAACCCGTAAAATTATGGGCGATACCACCGGCGTTCATGGTTACTTAGCCATTGCCGACTTGTCTCAGGATGGCCGCTATATGATTGTCGTTCAATATACTTCAAATGTGAACAACGACCTCTACCTCCTGAACCTGGAAACCGGCGAAGCTCAGAAACTGAATGAAGATAACGGTGACGTCATTTATAGCTCGCCCACCCTGATGCCGGACAACAAGACTATCTGGCTGACCTGCAACGGCAATGATGACGGAATCACCCGTCTGGCTAAGATGAAAGTCGGCTCACCGGAAGTTACATTCATCAACGATGGTTGGGTTGACCCGAAATGGGAGATTGAGAATCTCGGCTTTTCCCGCGACTATAAACATATGTATGCCAGCGTTAACGAAGACGGTTATATCCGTATGAAATTGCGCGAGGTTGAAACCAAGAACGAGTTGCCCGGTCCCCCGCTCGACGGTATCATCTCTATGGGTGGTTCCGATACAAACGGCAATATTATCTTTTCCTTCAATGGACCGACCCGGGCTCCTGACGTCTGGCGCTGGAACCCTCAAACCGAGGAATTAACCCAGCTCACTTTTGCTATCTATGCCGGTATAGACAGAGAATTGTTTACCGAACCGACCTTGATCCATTATAAGAGTTTCGACGGTTTGGAAATTCCTGCTTTCCTGTATTTGCCTCCGGGTTATGTCGAAGGCCAGCCGGTTCCGTTTATTGTTGACGCCCACGGCGGCCCCGAAGGTCAGTTCCAACCCTATTTCCAGCGTAATATTCAATACTTCCTGCTTAACGGTTACGGTATTTTAGCCCCCAATCCCCGTGGCTCCTCAGGATATGGCCGGGAATATCTCAACCTTGACAACTATAAGAACCGGAAGAATTCACTCAAGGATTACGAGGCCGGAGTGAATTATCTTATTGAAAACAATTACACAGCACCGGGTATGATCGCTATCCGGGGCGGTTCCTACGGCGGCTACGTTGTGATGGGCATGATAACCGAATATCCGGATCTGTTTTCAGCGGCGGTTGACGTGGTCGGGATTGTCAATTTCCAAACCTTTCTCGAAAACACTAAAGCTTATCGCCGGGCGCTTCGGGAATCGGAATACGGTCCCCTGACCGACCCGGAATTTTTGAAGGAAATCTCCCCTATCCATAAGGCTCATTTAATCAAGACCCCGCTGCTGGTGGTTCACGGAGAGAACGACCCGCGGGTGCCCGTCGGCGAAGCCCGCCAGGTCATCCAGGCTGTGCAGGATAACGGAGGAATTGTTGATTCGCTGATTTTCCCCGACGAGGGACACGGGACCTCCAAGCGGGTCAACATCATCGCGGAATATCGTAAGCAGGTTGAGTTCTTCGACACTCATCTGAAAAAATAAACGGACATGATTCCCAATAAAAAAGGCGGATTTTAAATCCGCCTTTTTTATTGGGATAAAATAATAATAACAGGTGAAATTTACCCTAAATTTTACAGCCACCCGGTTTTAACCCGACCTTAAAACAAATGCACGGCCCCGGCAATGAGAAAAACGACCAGGGCAATGGGAACCAGCACTATCAACAACGGCACCAGAATCCCGATCAGAATACCGAAAATACCACCCAATAGTCCGACGATAGCTCCGAATATGCCGCCTACCAGACCGATAATACCGCCGAATATGCCCATAAATATTCCGATACCTCCGGAACAGAACAGCGCCAGCATAAAAAAGGTCAGGATGATGAACAGTATGGTTTTAACCATATAAAATCCTTCCAAAGAGTCTCTTAATAAAAAATGACTCTGTAGATATCATTACGGACATCTTAAAATTTTGTTTCGCATCGAAGCCAGCAAATCCCCCCAAACCGGTTAAAAACCGGCCCCGCCGGGCAGATGTCGCCTATTTATTCAGGAAAGTTAAATAGTTAGTAGTACGGTGCTATTCGTTATAATCTACCCAGGCCGGTGTGGAAAATTTGTCGGTCAGTTCCGTTTTGAGATTCTCAGCTTCTGTCTTGGTCGCAAAACTTCCAATCCGAATCCGATAATAGGTCTGACCGTCGAGTTCGTACCGGGTCATGTATGGTTCGTAACCCCGGTTGTTATATGTTTCAATAAGATGCTGTGCGTATTCCAGGGACTCACAACTGGCCACCTGTACGGTATAACCGCTGCCAGCCGGCCTGGTCGGAACATATTCTTCCTCTTCTTCAGGAACCGCGCCGGCGTCCATGGACTGGTTGGTTTCCGCCATAGTGTCACTGTCTGAGAAATCCGATGTCTGGGTCTGAGAATCCTGACCCATCATTTCCTGTTCAAGCTTCGCCGCTTCTTCCTTGGAATCCTCGGAACAACCCATAAACACGACCAGTAACATCAAAACCGTCAAAACCACCAGTAACCAACGCAATTTCATATATCCTCCTGAAAGTTTTTGTCCAAAATTACTTATATGGACTATAAACCAGGAATCCCAGCTATTGTCAACTTAAAACAATCAAGAAACTTCGCTAAAAATAAGTTGAAAAAAGCTTTTAATTTGTATAAAATCCGTAAGCTTAAGGAGATTTTATGCGACTTTATGAAAATATAACAGAACTGATAGGCCATACCCCCCTGGTCAGGCTTCGTACCGGAATTCCAGAGAATGGCCCCGGTGCTTACGTCAAACTCGAATTTTTCAACCCCACCGGTTCCCTGAAGGACCGGATGACTTATTATATCCTCAAAAAAGCAATCGATGAGGGACGTGTTAAAGCTGGTGATACCGTTATCGATAACACCTCGGGTAACACCGGTTCCGCCCTGGCTATGGCGGCGACCGTGTTCGGACTGAAAGCCATACTGGTTACCCCCGTGAAAACGAGCAAGGAAAAAGTGGACTTAATAAAATCATACGGCGCCGAAGTTATCATCACTCCCGAGGTCAACCACGATGACCCGGAGAGCTTTTATGCCGTCGCCCGCCGACTGGCGGTTGAAAAAGGTTATTTTGACCTCGACCAGTATCATAACCAGGATAACATCCAGGCTCATTACCTGACGACCGGACCGGAAATCTGGGAGGATACCGACGGCCGGATTACCCATTTCGTAGCCGGTATCGGCACTGGCGGAACATTCTCGGGAGCCGCCCGCTTTCTCAAGGAAAAGAATCCCGATATCAAGGCGATCGCGGTTGATCCCGAAGGTTCCATGTTCGCGGCTTATATCAACGATAAGCGGGAAATCGAGGCGACCAATTACAAAGTCGAGGGTATTGGCTCCGACGTGCTTACCAAAGCTCTGGACCTGAGTGTCATTGACGAGGTCATCACCGTTTCCGATATGGATTCCTTCACCCGCGCCCGGCAGATTGCCCGTGACGAGGGCATCTCAGCCGGCGGTTCGTCCGGCTCGGTGGCGGTTGCCATGGAACGGGTCGCCGCCCGGCTCGACAACAAGTCATTGATTGTCGGAATCTTCGGCGACGCCGGAATCAGGTACCTGAGCAAATGTTATAATGATGTTTGGATGAGACAAAACGGATTCTTACCTTCGCAGGAAGGTGTTTCAAAGTGAAAAAGAACATCAAATTTCTCTTGTTAGCAGTCGGCCTCTGCCTGGTTTTACAGCTGACAGCCTCAGCCATTAGTTACAAAGGCTTAAAATATTTAGAAACCATGTACGATTTCGGTCAGATCGGTATCGAATTCAAAGTTTTTCACGATTTTAAAGTATATAACGACAGCGAACAGCCGGTCCGTATTGATTCTCTGGAAGTACCCTGTGAATGTTCCTTTGTCAATCTGACTGATTCCGTCGTCAACCCCAACGATACAATGTCAATACGGTTGACATTCGAGACCACCCACTATTATGGTCCCACCCGAAAATCGATTACGATTCATGCCAGCGACGGTCATTCAACCACCCTTCAATACCTTTCCGACATCGGACGCTGGCCCCAGGGTTTGAAACCTGACCCGAATTTTTTGTTTTTCATTCCGGGACAGAAATCAAAAACGATAAAAATCAAAAATGATGCTTTCGATAAATACCGGATCGTAAGAACCGAACCTCTTGATACTCTTTACAGTATCGATATCTCCGACAGAGATATCAAAAAAGGCGAGGAAGCGCTGTTCACGATTACGCCCCGGGAAGATATTCAAGCAGGTACTTACCTGTCAAGTTTCCGTATCACAGTGGAGTTACCGGACAAAAAAAATACAGTTTTTTTGACGATTCCCGTAAAGATTGTAAGATACTGACGATATTAATACTAAGGGGTACTGAGTATTTATGCAAAAAATCCTTGACTTTTTTGTCAATTAAAATATTATCTAAATAGAGTACGAGGGTGACTCTCTGCTGTCCCTGGGTAGTTTCCTAGCCCCCTCTACCCAACCAGAGTAGCGCCCTCTTTTTTTGCCTTTTTAATATTCAACCTATCTGTTAGAAGCTGGTTTTTTATCAACCCTTGAAATAAATTTCGATACGCCTCAGCAGAATCGTCAGTTTCTTAACGGCCATAATCTCAGCATCCTTACAAATCAGACGTTTTAAATCGAATTTTATAGGGTCAAAAAAATACCGCCCCCGTTCAACGGGGGCGGTAATTTCCAACTACAGGTTCCAAGCTTCCTTATTTCATGGACATAACGGTAAGGGTAAATGACTGATATACAGGAAGTCAATCAGTTTGGTGATATCGGAAATATCCGGTTCATAATCACTACTGCCGTTGACATCGGCTTCGGGCCGACAGCAAAGAGGACCGTGACCGATATAGAGATAATCAATCAGCCGGGTAATATCGGAAATATCCGGTTCTTCCTCATAGGAACAGTTGGTGTTGCCGGTAGTACCGTAACAGCAGGCGTTGACCGTATCCGGAGATACGCAGGTACAGTAAACCGGGGCGGGTCCGCCGAGGAAAAGGAAGGCTTCAAGATAATAAACATCCCCCTTGTCAATCCGGCAGTTGCCGTTCGGGTCGCCGTTGGCCAGTGGGTTGGGCGCCGGTCCGCCGCTGTACAGGAAATCAAGCAGATATGCCATATCGTCATTGTCAATGTTCCCGTCGGTGTTGGCGTCGCCGGGGTACTGATTGTCGCAGGTATCAGCCGGACAGATTATCACCGCGTATTCGATCAGGGTGAACAGTGGTCCGCCCAGATAACTCTCGTTGGGAATATCACCCTCATTCTGGCCCTCGAAATTAAACCCGTCGGACGGGGTAATCGGATAATTCGGTAACCATAAATAAGGCGGCGTGATACAGGGCGCCGGCGGTGCGAAGACATCGTACCGGTCGTGATGGATCGTTCCGTGCGGTCCGGAAACATAGTAAGCGTCGTTGTGGACACTGGAGCCATGAGCCGAACCGGCCGGCGGTTCGCCCTCGTTATAGTCATAATACGGGTCGGAAATACAGATACTGGTACTGGTGGTACAGGCTCCGGCAACCGTGACATAATGTCCGCCGATGCGGTGGCATTCCTGAGTCCCATCATTTTCCCAGAAACCAAGCAGCAGGATAACATCCTGGCTGGCGAATACCTCTTCGCGGATGATTTCATAATCCAGAAGTTCACCCGGTATCACGGTTATGGTATAATCGTCAAGCAATCCCCGTGAATCAAGCCAGTTACCGGCGCCAGCTGCCAGCGCATGAACGTTGGTCCCCGGCCCCAAAGCGGAATTGGTATTGCAATACAGGGCCAGCGAATCGATAAACGGCATGACATTCATGGTATCATGGTCGTCCCAGCCGCCGGCGGGGTCGTAAGACTGAACCAGCGGGTAACCATCGTTAGGCAGTATCATCGAGGCCGGATAGAACGGCCGCGGGTCGACCGGACTGGGTTCGAACTTGGAATCGAACCACCAGAAACAGTTGGCCAGAGCTACCGGCCCGCAATGGGTCCATTTCGGCGGGTCCACTACCAGGCTCCACATATCCTGTTTCTGGTCAAAATCCGGCATACCGTTGGGAGCATAATCGTCATAAGGCGCTTTATAATATTCACAGGTGTCAACCTCTACATACGGCAACAGAGTCGAGAGGATATCGGTCTGTACGCCTTCGACGTGATAATTGTTAACCTGACCTGAATCCGGTCCGTCAATCAATTCCAGAACAATATAATCGCAGGAATCAAGCAGCCCGGTACCGTTATCGTCCCATCCGATACAAACGTACCGCTCGGAGAAAACCGGCCAAATCCGGTGCCAGAACATTCCGGTCGGGTCGGAAATACCGCCAAATCCGTAGCCGCCCATCAGATCCATATAAGTGATGTCCTGACCGGGCCCGGTCAGCTCCAGCGTTACCGTAACTTCTTCGATGTGTTTCAGGAGTACCGAATCAGTCTGGAAAAATCCAAACAGGATGGTGTCACAATAACTGAGGTATCCGTCGCCGTTGTCCCACCATTGCTGGATTTCCCCTTCTCTGCAATAATTCGGATAAAGTTCGTGCCATACCGAACCGGTCGGGTCGCCGTTTTCAGGAACATATCCGTCGATATTATGGTCGTACTCATCGGCCGGCGTGGGTCGCGGCGTTGTAATGATATCGGTGTTGAAGCCCTCGATATGGAAAGTAGTCTGGGTGATGCCGTCGTCGGTCGTCATTGTCACCATATCACACGAATCGAGATAACCGTTGCCGTTGTCATCCCAGTCGATAATTTCCCAGGTCGTGCAGAAATAAATCTGAGGGTGGACGCCGTGCCAGAAAGTACCTATCGGCTCCTCAATCGGGTCGATAAGCGGATTTTCGTTAAGTCCTTCCATATATACGGTATCTTCGTCGTTCCCGGTTTGAACCATCTTGATGGTCGGCACTACCCGTTCGACATGATACCAGTTGCGCAACCCGGTTTGGGGATTTTCCATGAAAATAGTATCACAGAAACTTAACATATTGTCCCCGTTGTCGATCCAGGCGCTGAGTGTCGCAAAACGATTATAGGCGGGATACAACTCGATCCAATCCGTTCCCAGAGGTACTCCGTCCGGAGGGCGGAACAAATCCAGAACATGCCAGATAACGCCCGGAATCGGCACCAGAATAGGCAGACCTACCGGGTAATTACCGCAAAATTCAGAAGTGTTAGAAAGAGAATCGGTCGCCGTGGCAGTGACTGTGTCGCCGGCCGTAACCAAGCCCGTTACAGACAGGGACCAGTTTCCGGCCACGTCAGGGATAGTCGAGCCGAGATAAGTCCGGCCTTCACCGTGCCCGCTCGGATCGAAATCGACCAAAAAGACCTCAACCCGCGTCTGGTCCTCGGGCCCGTCGGTACTGAGTGTCCCCGATACAGCAAACGTCGTCGCCGCCGTAATCACCGGGAAGTTCAACTCCCGGTTGGCAAGATCATCCAGGTCCGAGGCATCGTTCGGAGTCACTCCGTCATCGTTCAGGTCAATCCCGAGCCCACCATTGTCGTAAATGGAATTTTCGACAATCTCATTATAGTCCCCGTTATTGACGGTCAAAGCATCTTCCCAGACACTGACTCCGTCACCGCCG
>JBMOKZ010000241.1:0-11419 GCA_049324195.1 Candidatus Zixiibacteriota bacterium
GGAAAAGAACGGCCTATTCGGGATCAGGACGTACAACCATCAGTATCGCCGGACGTACGATTTCGACGGCAGCACTTTCACCCGGCGGCACCAGACCGGGGTTTCGGCCTGGTTTATCCCGCAAAAATATTTCAGGATTTTCGGTGGCGGGAGTTATGTCGGCAAATCCGGTCAAGCGGTCGATTTCTTCGAACTCAACCAGCCGCAGGTCTTTGAAGCTGTCGATTATTCCCAGTTCACTTATAATATTGGACTGCGGACCAATTATCGGGGCGGCATGTTCCAGGCGGAATACAGGGCGGCGGATTACCGGGACGATACTGACAACGCCCGGGACCAGAAACGGTCCAAAATCCGTCTTTCGGCGCTCCTGCCGGTGCCGCGATACGAATGGGCGCTTTTGTCCGGGGGCTTCCAGCATTTCGAAACCAAATACGATAAGACCGATTTCAAAATAAGCGCCAACACGGTCTGGGGCGGAACCACCGTCAAGCTGCCGGAAAATTTCACGGCCAGCTACAGATTTTATTTTGACCGGACCGGTTCCGACAGCGACCTGGTCGCCACCGACAATCTTTCCCATGCCATTTTCGCTGGTCATGTCTGGCCGGGTCTAGCCGGATTAACGGTGGGTTATCAGCACGATATTAACGATGACGCCATGGAGGCAGTTGAGGCTGACGGGATGTATTTCAGCGGCTGGCTGAAGCCCCTGAAAAATCTCGACATCGGCGCCGAACACGGTTTTCGCAAAGAAGAGGTGGACGAAGGCGCCCGGTTGTTGGGTGACGAGGACCGGAATTATTTCAAAATCTCCGGCAAGTACCGTTATGCCGATTACGGAAACTTCATCGCCCGGTACGAGAACAAAAACCGCAGGAACGACCAGCTCGGCAGCGATATCGATTTCCAGCGGATCGCGCTTGATGCCTCGGCCACGCTATCCGGATACGGCAGTATCGCAGCCGGGTACGCATACGCGACCGGAGAATATGAAAATTCCGAAACGACATTCGAGTTTGCCGATTACCTGATGCACGGCGACATAACCTCGGAGGAATACCATTGCATCACGGCTGGTTTCGGCTTCAGCTATTACCGGAGCCAAAAGGACCTGGATGTGGAGAGTTACAACCTGCGCTTTTCCGGGGCCTGCCGGTTCTTGAAGACATACAAACTGGAGATTACTTATAACGTTCACAATTTCGATGATTTTCTGGTCCTGGACAATTATTACACGGCCAATATCGTAGAAATAAATTTAATTAAAATAGTTACCTTTTAAAGGAGTAACACAATGAAGATTATTTACCTGTTACTGGGGGCGGCGCTGCTGGCGGCGTTGATACTGGCAGGTCCGGGTTGTGATCGCGAGGTTACTTACTCGTCGGAAGATGACGGCCAGCTGTCGCTTAACAGCTGTTTCACCTGTCATGGCGAGGAGGGAACTTTGCTGGCGGCCAAGGGTGAATGGCAAAACTCGGTTCACTCCTCGGGCAGCAGTGTCGATTACACCAACCGCGGTGGCAGTTATTACGACTGTGTCCGCTGTCACGACCACCAGGGATTCGTCGACTTTGTCGAAACCGGCACGTACCATCCGCCGTACGACCAGGTCAGCGCGATTCACTGTTTCACCTGCCATTCGCCGCACGAGCGCGGAAACCTGACGCTTCGCACCGACGATCCCTATACGCTCGAAAACAACTATGTCTTCGATCATGGTTCGGCCAACCTGTGCGTTAACTGTCACCATGCTCGTATTGATGTGAGAGATATCGTCGACAGTCTTACCCTGTCCTCGTACTGGGGTCCGCATCATGGACCGCAGGGCGATCTGCTGGCTGGCACCAACGGCTTTGAGTTTGACGATTATGATTATGAAACTTCGCCGCACGCTTTCGCGGTTGAAGATGGCTGTATCGGCTGTCATATGGGTAATGTTCAGACTCATGACGGTTACGAGGTCGGCGGACACAGTTTCAACATGATGTTCGTCAACGAGGTAGGTGATACCTCGAACCTGGTGAAAATCTGCGCCGACTCAGCCTGTCACCCCTCGGCCAAGAGCTATAATGTCGAGGGCGCTCAGACTGAAATCGCCGGACTGCTCGAGGATCTGGAGACGTTGCTGTACGAATATGGCGTGATCGATTCAACGGGTTTACCGCTTGAAGCGGAAGTGCCCGACAAGAATGTGACCGGCGCGGTGTACAATTTCCTGATTGTGGCGGAAGACCGGTCGATGGGCGTGCACAATTTCAAATATATGAAAGGCTTGCTGGAAAGTTCCATCGAATATATGGAAAGCTTGATAGTGCCTCCAACCTCGGGCGGAGGCGGCCTTGCGATGCTGCACATGAAAACGTCGCACTAACCTGTTTGGGTTATCTCAAAAGCCCGTTTTTTTTAAAGAAGCGGGCTTTATTAATGGTTCCAATCGAGAATAATATAATCTGCAAAACAATATTAAATACCTTGAAAGGCATTGTCTTGCCTGTAAGTCATTGTGGTAAAACAACATTTTTACAATTTCATGACAATTTAACTTGACTTGAAAGGGCTGAATTATTACCCTTTTGTTAGTTAGTGATAATTAACTAAAAGGGTGTTATGGCGGGTAAAAGAATCAAAGCATCGCAACGTAAACAACAGATTATCGATGTCGCGACTTCACTTTTTTCCAGTCATAGTTACGAAAAAGTCACGATGGGGATGGTTTCAGCGGCCTGTGAAATCACCGAACCGGCGCTTTATCGACATTTTGAATCCAAGAATAAACTTTATCAAGAGGTGCTGCGGTCGTTAAGCCGGAAGGTGGATATTACGGAACTGGCGGCCCAGGTAGAGCATAGTTCGGATATCGAGGAAATTCTTAATCTGATTGCCAACCATATCCTGACGAACAATCTGAAACAGACGGAGCTGTCCCGGCTTTTATTATATGCCTCGCTGGAAAGACACAATCTGGCGCGCTACGTTTTTGCGGCCGTCCGTATGCCCTATATCGAACTGTTGACGACCGCCTTTACCCGGCTTATCGAGGCTGATTTCATCAGAAAAATCAATCCGGTTATCACGGCCCGATGTTTTGTGGGGATGGTCATGGATTGTGCGGTGAGCAGGAATTTGTGGGGCAATATTCAGGGGAAGAAATTCCAGGTGAAAGAAGTTCTTGGCAACAACGTCCCGATCTATGTCCTGGGATTGAGGAAACAGTGAATTTTAATACTAATAATAAAAAGAAAACCAAAGAAGAGGAGGGCGCTGCAATGAGCAGGAAAAAGGATGACCTCAGGTTGAGGTTCGGAGTTTTTCGGATTATGCTTGTTTTGGGCATATTCCTGCTTTTTGTAACTGCCGCTACGTCAGGCGAGACGCCGCCGGATGCGACGCTGGTGGGGAGCGAAGCCTGTCTTGATTGCCACGAGGACGTGGGGATGACTTTTCAGAAGACTATCCACGGGGTGGCGTATTCGCAGGATGGTTCTCGCGGAGCGTTGAGTTGTGAATCGTGTCACGGTCCGGGGTCGGCCCATGTCGAGGAACAGGACCCGGCGTTGATAGTCAACCCGGCCAAGGATGACCAGTTCGGCGAACAGACCCTGTGCGTGACCTGTCACAACACCGCCATGTTCGACGATTGGGCTTTTTCCAGTCACAACACTGCGGATGTCAAGTGCACCGACTGCCATACGATTCACACCGATTACGACCATGCCATGAAGAAGCCGATGCCGGAGTTGTGTTATGAGTGCCATACCGATGTCCGGGCTAACTTCTTCATGCCCTCGCGTCACCCGGTGCGCGAGGGGAAGATGGCCTGTCTGGACTGCCACGGTATTCACGGCGGCAAGGCGCCGTTCACCAGGGAAAACACCGGCCGGGAATTGTGTTTCACCTGCCATGCGGAAAAAGAAGGGCCGTTCGTTTACGAACATGCCCCGGTAATGGAGGATTGCAATATCTGCCATACGCCGCATGGTTCGGTGGCCAACAATCTGTTGAAAGAGAACGAGCCGGTGTTGTGTCTCAACTGCCACGCGATGCATTTCCATGCCGCGGTCGAGGGAATCGACGGCGATTTTACGGTACCGCAGGATCCGTCGCGTAACGGCGTGTCGACAGTTGACGGTTTCAAGAAAGGTTTCCTGACCAAATGCACCCAGTGTCATTCGGAGATTCACGGAACCGACCTGCCGTCTCAGGCTTTAACGACCTCGGGCAACGCCTTGACGAGATAGGAGGATGAGAGTATGAAAAAATCTACGATGACTTTGATGATGATTGTGCTCGTCCTCGGTCTTTTGGCGCCGGTAACTTTTGCCGGAGAGGACGAAGCCATCCAGAACTATTCGGTCTGGGTCGGCGGGCATTACACCGATTACACTGACTATACGAAGAAAGTCGGTGAATACCGGCTCGGTGAGGACGAGTTCCTTCCCGAGTTTGAGGGCTTCTATCAATATCGGAAGGCTGACAAGTATTTCCGTTTTGACGGCCATTATTTCGACGACAAGAATATTGACGCCACGGCCAGTGCCATCTGGGGCGAGATGTTCAGCGGGGAGCTGTATTTTCATTCGCTGACGCACCAGCAGGGCCAGGATATGCTGACTAATTTCGAAACCCGCGAAGCGGTCGGCGGCAAAATCCTGACCCATGAACTTCTGGACCAGGGGGCCGATTACCATACCAACCGCTACGAGTTCGGCGGTAATTATAAAGTACAGCTGTCCCAGAAGAATAACATTCGCATGGTCGCCGCGCACCGGACGATCCTGCGCAAGGGAGCCGAGCAGAAAATAGCCTCCAACCACTGTTTCAGCTGTCATTTGACTTCGCAGGAAGTCAATGTCGACAAGCGGACGAACGAAATCGAGGCCGGTATTCAGGCTGACGCCGGTAAGTTCACGATGGGGTACATGTTCGGTTACCGTCATTTTAAGTCTGAGGCGTTTGCCCCGGCGGTGTACTACGATTCGGCTATACATCCGGTATCGGAGCTGCAGAGCTATAAGGACGAGTTCCCCACCCGGTTGATTTTCAGCAACGGTTATTATGCTTACGGCACCTACCCGGAGACGGAGAAAATGTCGCACAAGGTGCGTGTCAAGGGTGAGGTCGGGAAAGGGCAGCTCTCCGGTGCGGTGGGGTACAGTCAGGCTAAGAACAAGAATATGGACCTGACTGCCAGTTCCGTCACCGGCGCGCTCAATTACGCCTTACCGTTGAACAGGAAAACCAGATTGATTGCCAAAGCTTCGGTAATGAACCTGTCCAACGACGATCCCTTTATCGACCTGCCTGATTTTCGGGAAGGCCGGGGCGGCGTGCAAACCGAATTTTACCGGTCTGATTTCGATATCACCCGTTATTCGGAGCTTGACCGTACCGATGGCCGTCTTTCGGCGGAAGTGATTTCGCGTTTGAAACCCAACCTGACCTTAAGCCTGCTGGGCGGATTCCGCATGATTGACCGAACCGACTATCGGAATCTCGAAGGTGAAACGTACACGACCAAAAGGTTGACCGGGCAGGTAAAACTGCATTATCGCGACGGTTTGACTTTCTCCGGCATCGTCAAATACCGGTTAGAGCGGACGTTCGATCCATTTACCTCGTCGAGAGGTCTGTTCGAATCGCAGGGTTACGATGTTTTGCAGCCGGCGCTGTATACCGTTTCCGGCACCGACACCACCTTTACCATTTTCTATTACCAGCGCGAGGATTTGCGCTATCAGAATATCACCACGGAGCCGACCTTCAAGCATACATTTGAGATGTCGTCGACTTACCGGCCCGACAGGCATTACAGTTTCACGGCCGGGCTGAAAGGGATGTACGACAAAAACAACGAACTGGATTCTCTGAACGTGGAACATTTCAACCTCCAGCCGAATTTGAATTTCACGGTAACGCCGAACGCGAAATGGTCGGTCATGACCGGTGTCAACTATACTTTTAACCGTTCCCGGGGGCCGATTACGGTCGCCCTCTTCGATGGGTGAGCGGCCGGCATCAATGTCACCGGTGGTGACAGTCTGGCTCACACCGCTCTCCACTTCGGTTCGGAGTACGCGATGGTTGATTATACGACTAATACCAGCAACGTGTTCATGACGGCGTCGTTTCTCCCGATGTATAAGCTTCACCTGACCGGCACCCTGGCTTATAACAAGTCCACCACGGTGCTTGACAAGGTCGTGATGCCGAATATTTCCGACCGTTTGGACGGCAACCTGGAACATCAGGATTTTACCTTCGATGAAATGGATGATTATTCGAACCTGGATTATGAGCTCTGGACGCTGTCTCTCGGCGCTCAGTTTGATGTCTCACCCGGGGTTCAGATAACCGCCGATGCCGAATATGCCCATTTGAATGATGCTCTGGGATATGTTTACGGTAACGAGACCGGTTCGATGTTCTTCATGAGGACAGGCGTCCGGTTCAGTTTTTAAGTCGTTGTGATACAATATCTTAGGATAAGAAAAAACGGCTGTTAAGTCGAAAAGAGCAGCCGTTTTTTTAAATATTTTCTTTACTGAATGACATCTTTATTGTATAAGTATACAAAAGGGCTATTTGCTTGGAAAACAGATAAAAGTACTTATAAAGAGGTAATTACCCGAGGAGAGGAAATGCTCAAAAAAACACTGACTGTTGTTATGGCCATCTTTTTCGTTATCTCCCTGATGGGAATGGCGTTAGCCCAGGAAGAGGCGAAAGCCGAGAAGAAAGAGGCCGCGGTGACCCATACCTATATCGGCGCTGACAAATGCAAAATGTGTCATAAGAAAGACGGGATTTATCCGTCCTGGCTCGAGACCAAGCACGCCAAAGCCTGGGAAAATCTGAAACCTGAGGACCGGAAGAACGAGAAATGCGTTGCCTGCCATTCCACCGGCGTGGACGACAAGGGCGTTCTGCTGGAAGGCGTTCAGTGCGAATTCTGTCATGGTCCGGGCAGCGATTACAAAAAGAAAAGCATCATGGAAAACCGGGAACTGGCGGTTGCCAACGGGCTGTTGATTCCGGACGAGAAAACCTGCCTGAAATGCCATAACGAAAACGTCCCGGAAGAATTCCGGTCCAAAGAGAAATTCGATTACGAAAAAATGAAAGCCAAGGGCGTTCACGCCGCGGCACAAAAGGAAGCGCCGGCTACAGAATAGCAACTTGATAAAATGAATAAATATAAGCGCTCAGTAATGGGCGCTTTTTTTATGGCTGTACGCCGGTATGACATTCAAAACAGCCCATCTCCAGCCAGGCGTCGTCGATATCCTCGGGATGTTTGAACGGCAAGCCCTCAGAGGCGGTCGAGTACTCCATTTCCCCGGTTTTGCCCTGGGCGATGAGCACGTGACAGGAGTTGCAGCCAGTGGTGATAATGCGGCCGTCGGCGCTGGCATGGTTGCCATCATGACAGCGCATGCACCCGACGTTATAGAAATGACCCAGGTTGTCGGGATATTTCTCCCAGCTTACTATCATGTCCGGGAAGATGTTCACGGCGAATTGTCGCCGGGTCGCCGCTACGGCAGCCTCGATCGCTGGCAGATTATTTTTATAGATATCAGGATGGTTATCCCGGTAAAATTTCTTCATCGTCGTGTCGATTCCCCGGTAGCCCTCATAGCGGGAAGGATACTTTGCGGTCATGGCTTCGACCGCGATCCGTTTTATCTCGGGCAGGTCGCGCCATTCGTACCCGGCCTGCATCGCCTTATCGATAGCGTGGTCGGGAGCGTTGTAAATATGGCTGGGACGGTTGTGGCAGTCAACGCAGTCCACGGTGCGGGTCGCGGCGGTGTCCAGAATATCCTGTGTCAGGGGTTTGTCCCGGTCCTGATAAACCGTAACCAGCCCGGTTTCCAGGTCGGTCGCTCTTACCCAGGGGATATCCTGCCGCAGACGGTTGCGGGGAATATATTCTATTTTTTTACCGATAAACATATGCCAGTGAATACCGGAAACCTGCCCGGTATTGGGGTGTCCCCCGCCGGTTTTGACCAGCAGGCTGATGGACCAGGGGGTGTTCTCTTCATCGTACATGAAATGGTCGTATTGACGCTGCTGGGCGCCAAAGAATTTTTCCGGCCAATGGCATTGTTCGCAGGTCTCGCGGGCCGGACGGAGGTTCTCGATAGGAGTGGGAATGGGGCGGGGGAATTTGTCCGCCACGGTGGCGTATACCTGATAAAGGCCCGAAAGTTTTGATTTGGCGAACCAGTCGGCGCCGGGGCCGACATGACAAGCGACACATGCCACCCGGGCGTGGGGGGAATTCTGGTAAGCGGTATATTCCGGCTCCATGACAGTATGGCAGGTCTTGCCGCAAAAAGTTACCGATTCGCTGTAGTGGTATGCCTGATAGCTGCCGATTGCCCCGGACCCAAGAATAAAGACGGTTCCGATAAGGAACACCACCGAGGCGTTGCGGTGCCGTTTGATATTCAGGTCGATATACGGCCAGGCGGGGTAATCGGTCCGGCCGGTTTTCTTGATTTGACGCCAGCGATGGTACATGCCGAACGGAATCAAAAGCAGACCGACGACCAGAAAAACGGGCAGGAACATATAGAGAAAAATGCCCAGGTAGGGATTGGTGTCGGATGCGAAGAGGTCGACGATATAGAGAAAAGTCATGATAATCAGCGTGATGGTTATCAAAATCGCCCCGGAGGCGCTGATCCAGTTGTAAGATAGTTTCGGTAATTTCAAATCTTTCATAAGAAAAACCCCCTCCAAGCGAGGTCCGACCGGACGTATTGTCAATCTACATGGAAGTTAAGATTTTATCGGAGTAAAGACAACAAAAAAACTCTGCTTTAATTGTTTATATTTGTCTGCCCGACAATATTTTTGTATTGTATTGACCGGATGAAGACCGATATAAGGAGGCTGGAAATATGCATCGAACGATTACTGATTCGAACAAAAGATATCTTAAAAGTCTATTGCAGTGCACGATTATATTTCTTTTCATTTTAATACCACCCCGAACTTCAGCCCAAACTCCCGTCAGCGAGCAGACAGCGTTCTGTATCGATTGTCACGCCTCGGTGACACCGGGAATCGTAGCCGACTGGAGAGCCAGCCGCCATGCCGGTATCACACCGGCGAAGGCCCTGGTCAAGCCGGATATCAACCGCCGCATATCGGTAAAAACCCTGCCCGACAGCCTGGCCGGGTTCGCGGTCGGCTGCGCCGAATGCCACACGCTCAAACCGAACACTCACGCCGATAGTTTCGAGCACAACGATTTCCAGGTCCATATCGTAGTGACGCCGGCCGATTGTGCGACGTGTCATCCCGAAGAGTGGACACAGTACCAGGATAATCTTATGTCGATGGCGCACGACAATCTCAAGGACAATCCGCTTTACGAGACACTGGTGGCGTCAATCAACGGTTTGCAGCATTTCAGCCAGGGGGTCTTGACGGTTGACCCGCCGCTTCCCGAGACGGATGACCAGTCCTGTTATTTCTGTCACGGGACAGTAGTCGAAATTGCCGGGATGGAAACCCGCGAAACCGATCTCGGGGATATGACTTTCCCGGTTTTAACCGGCTGGCCCAATCCGGGGGTCGGGCGAGTGAATCCCGACGATACCAGGGGAAGCTGTACGTCCTGTCACGCCCGTCATGAGTTTTCCGTCGCGGTCGCCCGCAAGCCGTATACCTGCTCGGAATGTCACAAGGGACCTGATGTTCCGGCGTATAAGGTGTATGAAGTCAGCAAACACGGCAATATCTATTCGTCCAAATTCAAGGATTGGGACTTTACGGCCGTTCCGTGGGTGCTCGGCGAGGATTTCACGGCGCCCACCTGCGCCGTTTGCCATGCCAGCCTGGTGACAGACTCCGAAGGCCAAGTGGTTTCGGAGCGCACGCATCGCATGAACGACCGTCTGGATACGCGTCTGTTCGGACTGGTCTATGCGCATCCGCATCCCGAGAGCTCCAATACCTCGATTATCACCAACAAGAGCGGCCTGCCGCTGCCGACCGAGCTGACCGGGGAGCCGGCGATGGAATTTTTAATCGACAGCGCTGAACAGGCGGTTCGTCAGGCCCGCATGAAGAAGGTGTGCCGGTCCTGTCATTCCCAGATGTGGGTGGACGGCCATTTCGACGCCCTGAAGCGCGTTATTGAGGAAACCAACGCTATGACCCTGACAGCCACCCGCATCATGAGACAGATCTGGCGTGAATCCCTGGCGGAGGGTCTGCCGCAGGGCAAGAGCATTTTCGACGAAGCGATAGAAAAGATGTGGGTCGAGCAATGGCTTTTTTACGCCAATTCAACGCGTTTCTCGGCGGCCATGTCGGGTGCCGATTACGGGGTGTTCGCTGACGGGCGCTGGGCGATGTCGAAAAATATCCAGGCGATGCACGACTGGCTCGGGTTGCGTCAGCAGCTCAGAAACCGGTGATGTATTATTCGGGAAGAATAAAGCTGTCGCTTAACGGTAGCCGAATATTTCGGCGTAGATAATCAGGAAAATAAGCGCCAGCCCGATCAACAGGGCGATCGCGCCGAAAATTTTCATGCCTCTGACAATCGGTTCCGGCACCGGGGGAACGAGATATTTCTTGATTTCCCGGGTTTGAATCAGTTCTTCGTATTCGCGCGGCCGGTCGAGTTTCAATTCTTCAACCGGTACCCGTCCCGTGAAAATAACCGTATCCATCGGGAACTTGTCCGGCCGGAAATGGCTGTTGAAGAAGTGCACCGTGAAGATGAAGGCGGTCGCCAGCAGAGCCTCGTCGGAGTGGATAATGGTCGCGACGTTGATGATCCAGCCCGGCAGGAAACGGGTGAAGAATTCCGGGAACCAGAGCATCAGCCCGGTAATTCCGATAACGCCCACGCCCCAGAAGACGGCGAAATAGTCGAATTTTTCCCAGTAGGTCCAGCGGCCGTAACGGGGTCGGGGACCCATGCCGATAAACCATTTGAGAGTGCCGAGAAATTCATTCAGGTCGTTGCGGCTGGGCAACATCGATTTCCCCGTAAACAGGAATTGCCGCCAGGTCACTCCGGTCCGGTATTTGGTGCGGAACAAGTCGAAAATGTGTATGAAGAAATAGAAGAAAGTAATCACGGCGCAGACGCGATGGATATATCCGGCTGATTCAAATCCGCCCAGCAGCCCCGAGAGCCATTGCGCCCAGGAGAGGTAGGAGAATTTGAGCGTCATGCCGGTCACCGCCAGGCCGAGGAAACTGATGATTACCAGGAAATGCAGCCGGCTGTGGAGTCTCGTGAAGCGGCGGTATTCGAGCTGGCCGTGATACTTCGCCCGGCGTTTTTTGTTTTCTTTCATCGCCTGGAACGAGCGTGGCAGCCAGAGCAGAGTATGCGTACCGGCCACGATCAACGTTCCCACCAGTAAAATGGTCATGA
>JBMOKZ010000242.1:0-11416 GCA_049324195.1 Candidatus Zixiibacteriota bacterium
CGTTTGTACCTGGGGCGGTCTCATCCGCCGGCAGGGAGAAAAGGAGTATATGAAACATTCTAAGAATTACAGACTCTTTCGGGAAAAAGTTGACAGAACGAAGTATTACCCGCTGGCTGAGGCTGTCAAGCTGATGAAAGAAAATCACTATGTGAAATTCGATGAGTCTGTGGAAGTCGCGATTCGGCTGGGGGTGAACCCCAAGCATGCGGATCAGATGGTTCGCGGCACCGTGTCGCTGCCCAACGGGACCGGCAAATCGGTCCGGGTGGTCGTTTTTGCTCAGGGCGACAAAGCCCAGGAAGCACTTGACGCTGGAGCCGATTTTGTCGGAGCCGAGGACCTGGGCGAAAAAATCCAGGGTGGTTTTACCGATTTTGATGTCGCTGTGGCCACCCCTGATATGATGCGGGTGGTGGGTAAACTGGGTAAAATTTTAGGTCCCCGCGGGTTGATGCCAAACCCGAAGACGGGCACCGTGACCATGGATATCACCCGGACTATCGGCGAGCTGAAAGCCGGCCGTATCGAGTTCCGGATTGACAAGCAGGCCAATATCGCGGCTTCGATAGGTAAGATATCCTTTACTGAAGATAAAATAATCCAGAACGTTCATGCCTTTATTGACGCCATTCTTCGGGCCAAACCGGCCTCGGCCAAAGGCGCCTATTTCCTGGGGGTTTCGATTTGTTCGACTATGAGCCCCGGGTTCAAGCTGGACCATAACGAACTGCTCCAGGCAGTTAAGAAATAAAGAGGAGTTGGATTAAAATGCCTAGACCAGATAAGGTTGAAATTGTTGAGAGACTGTCGAAACTGTTTGATGAATCTAATTCCTTCT
Organism: Candidatus Zixiibacteriota bacterium; assembly: GCA_049324195.1. Lineage (GTDB taxonomy): Bacteria > Zixibacteria > MSB-5A5 > GN15 > FEB-12 > JAFGNW01. The sequence goes on from JBMOKZ010000242.1 coordinate 842, forward strand.
TTGTTACAGACTATCAGGGACTCAATGTCACTGATATGACGGTCTTGAGAAAGAAACTTCGCGGCAGCAAAGTCAAATATGTGATCGCGAAAAACACCCTGTATAAACTGGCGGCCCATAAATCAGGCTACAACAATTGTGATGAGTTCTTCACCGGACCCACCGCAGTGGCGTTTTCCCTCGAGGACCCTTCGGTAGCCGCCAAAATCCTGCACGATACTTATAAAGAGAAGGAGTTGCCTCGGGTTAAAGTATTTGTCGTCGAGAAAGAACGTTACGAGGGCGAGGATATCAAGCGTTTAGCGGACCTCCCGTCCCGCGAAATTCTCCTTTCGCAGTTGGTGGCGGCGGTGGAATCGCCGTTAAGCAGCCTAGTTGGTTCTCTCGATGCCGTGTTCTCCGAGCTGATTCGGACGATCGACGCTCTGGAGGCGCAGAAAAAGGGATAGGATTCAGGAACTTTGGAGACTTTTGGGGTATTGCCCACCCGTGCTTCTAGACGGTTGGTCTCGCCGTTTGGGTTGGAAATATCCGGAAATAGATAAATTGAAATTAATTAACTGTTGAATTTGTGAGGTAATAAAGTGGCTAACGCAGCGATTGAAGAAATTGTTGATAAAATTGCGGCTTTAAGCGCCATGGATCTTGCTGAGCTTTCCAAGGCTATTCAGGATAAATTCGGTGTTACGGCCGCGGCTCCGGTCGCGATGATGCCGGGTATGATGCCCGCTGGCGGCGGCGCGGCTGCAGCTGAGGAACAAACCGAGTTTACGGTTGTTCTGGCAGCTGCCGGCGAAAAGAAGATTCAGGTAATTAAGGTTGTTCGCGAGCTGACTTCACTTGGCTTGAAAGAAGCCAAGGATCTTGTTGAGGGTGTTCCGGCCAAGGTTAAGGAAGGTATTTCCAAAAGTGAGGCTGAATCCGTTAAGAGCAAGCTGGAAGAAGTCGGTGCTACCGTTGAGATTAAGTAATCTTGCATACCGGGCCGGAAACGTCAAAAATTTCCGGCCTGTATTCTCAAACCTGATTTTTTTGAACCCCCTTTTCCGTTTTGTTGTTGGTTGATTAACTGTAACCGCGGGCTCCCCATGAAAAAATAATTCGGGGAGGTAATGAGAAAGATGGACAGTATCACCAAGTTTTATAAATTTTGTTATGTGTTAATCCATGATGGGATTAGTGTCTTACCCGTTAGTTTTATATTAGGAGGGTAACCTTTTGGCCCAAAACGGTGAGATTTCAAGGATTAGTTATGCGTCGATTCCCGACGCGGCTGAGATGCCCAATTTACTGGAGGTCCAGTTAAAATCGTACGAGGATTTTCTCCAGGCGGATGCGGCCCCCGGCAAACGTCAGATGCAGGGGCTGCACCAGATCTTTATGGAGATTTTCCCGGTAACCGACATACATGAAAATTATTCCCTGGAATATATCGGTTATCATCTCGGTCCGAAACGATATTCGATTGAGGAATGCCGCGAAAGGAACATGACCTTTGCCGCGCCGTTGAAAGTGACGATGAGACTCGTGGCGCGACAGGGAGAAGAAGAGCAGAAAGAAGTCAAGGATATTATCGAGCAGGATGTGTACTTGGGCGAACTCCCTATCATTACCGAATGGGGAACTTTTATCATAAATGGCGCCGAGAGAGTTATTGTCAGCCAGTTGCATCGCAGCCCGGGGGTCTTTTTCGATGAAGTGGTTCATCCCAACGGGAAAAAACTCTTTTCCGCCCGGGTCATTCCCTACCGCGGGAGCTGGGTGGAGTTCGGTATGGATGTCAACGACATTCTTTACGTCTATCTGGATTCCAAGAAAAAAATACCCCTGACCACGCTTTTCCGCTGTATCGGTTATTCCACCGACGAGGAGCTGGTGCAGTTATTTTACGAAGATCACATCAAGAAAGTCAGCCTCGCCGGCAAAAAAGCCTCGGAGTTCGAAGGCTCTTTTCTGGCCGAAACGATTATCGACAAAGAAACCGGTGAGATTCTTTACCCGGTCGGTGAGGATCTAACCGAAGCGGTCATCGAAAAGCTGTTGACCAACAACAGTAAATCGCTCAAAATTATCGTGCGGGACGAAAAACGTGAAGCTTATCTTGTGCTCAATACCCTCAAGAAGGACCCGACTAAATCTCGCGAAGAAGCTCTCATTAAAATATATTCATACCTTCGACCCGGCGAACCTCCGACCATGGAGATGGCGGAAACTTTCCTGGATAAACTGTTATTCAACAACAAACGGTATGATCTCGGTGAAGTCGGCCGGTACATGATCAACCAGCGACTGAGTCTGGATATACCTCTGGACAAGACTATTTTCGATGTTCGCGACTTTATTGCCATCACCAAATATATCATTGGCTTGCGTAACGACGTCGGCTTTACCGACGATATCGACCATCTCGGTAACCGCCGCGCCCGGACCGTGGGTGAATTGCTTTCCAACCTGTTTTCAGTAGGGTTGTCGCGGGTAGCCCGGACTATTAGGGAGCGTTTGTCGCTGAAGGACCAGGAAAACCTGACCCCGCAACTGCTGGTTAACGCCCGTACGGTTTCGTCAGTGGTAGAGACCTTCTTTGGTTCCTCCCAGTTATCCCAGTTCATGGACCAGACCAACCCGTTGTCGGAGCTAACCAATAAGCGGCGGCTTTCCGCACTGGGACCCGGCGGTTTGACCCGCGAACGGGCGGGGTTCGAGGTGCGCGACGTACACCATACCCATTACGGCCGGATGTGTCCGATTGAGACGCCGGAAGGCCCGAATATCGGTCTGATTACATCGCTGGCCACATATGCCCGCATTAACCGTTACGGTTTTCTGGAAACGCCTTACCGGAAAGTGGAAAAGGGCCGGGTGACCGATCAGGTGGATTATCTCTCGGCTGATGCCGAGGACCGCTATTACATCGCGCAGGCCAACGAGCCGCTGGATAAAAACGGCAAGTTCGTCAATGAAAAAATTATTACCCGGCGCCGGTCCGACTATCTGGTCGTGACCCCGGAAGAGGTCCAGTACATGGATGTTTCTCCGAGACAGATTGTCTCGGTGGCGGCGTCGTTGATACCTTTTTTGGAACATGATGACGCCAACCGCGCCCTGATGGGCTCTAACATGCAGCGCCAGGCGGTGCCGCTTCTCAGAACCGAAGCCCCGGTCGTGGGCACCGGCATGGAAAAGAAGGTGGCTGTCGATGCCGGGGTGGTGGTCAAGGCCCGTGAGGACGGTACGGTAGTTTATGTGGACAGCGAGAAAGTCATCATCCGTCCGCACGTGAAGCCGCGGGTCGGAAAACTCGGTTATGTCGAAGACCGGGAATACAATTTAATCAAGTTTGCCCGTTCCAATCAAGATACCTGTATTAATTATCATCCGGTGGTGAAGGTCGGCGACGAGGTCAAGGCCGGTCAGATTATAGCCGACGGACCCGCGGTTGACCGCGGCGAACTGGCTCTGGGCAATAACGCCTTGGTGGCTTTCATGCCCTGGCGCGGTTATAATTTCGAGGATGCCATCATCCTTTCCGAGCGTCTGGTGCACAAGGACGTTTTTACCTCGATTCACGTCGAGGAGTACGAACTGCAGGTGCGGGACACCAAGCGCGGCGCCGAGGAAATCACCCGGGAGATTCCCAATGTTTCCGAGGAAGCGTTGTTGAATCTTGACGAGCGGGGAATCATTCGCGACGGCGCCGAAGTTGAAGCCGGCGACATCCTGGTCGGGAAGGTTACGCCCAAGGGCGAAACCGAACTCTCGCCGGAGGAACGGCTGTTGCGCGCAATCTTCGGGGAGAAAGCCGGCGATGTGCGTGACGCCTCCCTGAAGGCGCCGCCCGGAATGAAGGGCGTCATCATCAAGACCCGCGTCTTCTCCCGCAAAGAACGGACCGAAGAGGCCAAGAAACGGGAAAAGACCGAGGTAGCGGTGATAAAGAAAAAATACAACAAGATGATTATCGATATTACCAGCCTGCGCAACCAGCGGCTGAACGAACTGCTGGCCGGCAAGACCTCGCGTCAAATCCGGTCCCAGGTTGACGGCTCGGTGCTGATTCGCACCGGTCACAAGTTCAAGGAAGATTTCTTCAACGATTTCGATGTCGAGAACGCTGTGGCCGATGAGGGGTACTGCACCGATGATGCGGTTAATAAGAACGTCAACAGCATTATCGAGGAAGCCGCGGAGCTTCTGGCCGCCAAACGGACCGAGATGGAAATCGAGGTTGACAAGGTACAGCGCGGTGCGGAACTTCCGCCCGGTGTCAAGCAGCTGGTGAAGGTGACGATTGCCATTCGCCGTAAAATTTCGGTGGGTGACAAGATGGCCGGACGGCACGGTAACAAGGGCGTCGTCTCCAAGATCGTGCCGGTCGAGGACATGCCGTACATGAGTGACGGTACGCCGATCGATATCATCCTTAACCCGCTGGGGGTTCCTTCCCGTATGAATATCGGGCAGATTATGGAAACCCACCTCGGCTGGGCCGCCAAACGACTGGACCAGTACATTGCCACGCCGGTTTTTGACGGAGCCTCGGTCGAGGATATCAAGAAGAAGCTCAAGGAAGCTGATTTGCCCGAAAACGGCAAGATTACCCTCTATGACGGGCTCACCGGTAACGCCTTCGATAACCCGGTGACCGTGGGATATATTTATATGCTGAAACTTTCGCATCTGGTGGATGACAAGATTCACGCCCGGTCGATCGGTCCCTATTCGCTCGTTACCCAGCAACCGCTGGGCGGCAAGGCGCAATTCGGCGGTCAGCGGTTCGGTGAAATGGAGGTCTGGGCGCTCGAGGCTTACGGTGCGGCATATACCCTTCAGGAAATGCTGACCGTCAAGTCCGACGACGTCACCGGACGAAGCCGCATCTATGAGGCGATCGTCAAAGGTGAGAACCCGCCGGAACCGGGTTACCCCGAGGCTTTCAACGTTCTCATCAAGGAACTGCAGGCTTTGGGTCTGGATGTGAAGTTGCTTGAAAAATAGGCGCAGGGAATAACTGTCTGACGAAGGTCGGGCGTAGGAATAAAAAGGAGTGAGCTTTGGCTGAAATGATGGGAAAAGGTCCCGGAGCAAAAAAGCCCTCGGATTTCGCGGCGATTCAAATTCAAATCGCCTCGCCGGAAATAATTTTGTCCTGGTCTTATGGTGAAGTTACCAAGCCGGAGACGATCAATTACCGGTCCTTCAAACCGGAGCGGGATGGGCTCTTTTGTGAGCGCATTTTCGGTCCCGTGAAAGACTGGGAATGTAACTGCGGAAAGTATAAACGTATCCGTTTCCGCGGGATCGTCTGCGACCGCTGCGGGGTCGAGGTTACCCTGTCGAAGGTACGCCGTGAACGCATGGGACATATTGAACTGGCCGTACCCGTGTCGCATATCTGGTATTTCAAATCGCTGCCCTCACGTATCGGGCACATGCTGGATCTGTCGGTTCGGGAACTGGAAAAAATCCTCTATTACGAAGTATATATCATGGTTGACCCGGGTAATACCTCGTACGAGAAGGGCGATGTTCTTACTGAAGAGGAGTTCAATGAGCTGGAAGACGCCGGAAAGCAGTTTGACGCCCGCATGGGCGCCGAGGCGATCCGCGACCTGCTCAAAGAAATTGACATCGATGATATCGTTGCCAATCTCCGCGCTCAGGTAAAAATCGAGACCTCGGTACAGAGAAAGAAAGACACTCTCAAACGGCTGCGTATTTTCGAATCCTTCCGGCAGTCCCAGAACCGTCCGGAATGGATGATTATGAGCGTTATCCCTGTTATTCCGCCCGACCTGCGCCCCCTGGTGCCGCTTGAGGGCGGCCGCTTCGCGACGTCGGACCTTAATGATCTGTATCGCCGGGTTATCAACCGCAATAACCGGCTCAAGAAGCTGATTGATATTCAGGCGCCCGATGTCATCCTGCGCAACGAAAAGCGGATGCTTCAGGAATCGGTGGATGCGCTTTTCGATAACGGCCGCCGGACCCACTCCGTCCGCGGTGATTCCAAGCGTCCCCTGAAATCCCTTTCCGACCTGTTGAAAGGCAAGCAGGGGCGGTTCCGTCAGAACCTGCTCGGTAAGCGCGTTGACTATTCCGGCCGTTCGGTTATCGTAGTCGGTCCGGAACTTAAACTGCACCAGTGCGGTTTGCCCAAGAACATGGCTCTGGAGTTGTTCAAGCCCTTCATTATCATGAAGCTGGAAGAGAAAGGCTATGTCCAGACGGTCAAGTCAGCCAAGAAACTGGTCGAAAAAGAAAGACCCGAGGTTTGGGATATTCTCGAGGAAATCATCGAGGACCATCCGGTCATGCTGAACCGCGCCCCAACCCTGCATCGGTTGGGTATTCAGGCCTTTTTCCCGGTGCTGGTCGAGGGTAAAGCGATTCGTTTGCATCCGCTCGTTTGCGCCGCCTTTAACGCCGACTTCGACGGCGACCAGATGGCGGTTCACGTCCCGCTGTCGTTCGAGGCTCAGCTCGAGGCCCGGGTGCTGATGCTTTCGACCAATAACATCCTTCTGCCGTCCTCCGGCCGCCCGATTGCTGTGCCGTCTCAGGACATTGTGCTGGGATGTTATTATTTGACCCGTATCAAAAAAGGGGTCGAGGGTGAAGGCATGCGCTTCTTCTCTCCGGACGAAGCCCGTTACGCCTATGAATGCGGTTACGTGGATATGCACGCTCTCATAAAAGTGCGTCTGGGTAATAAAATAGTCGAGACCACGGTCGGCCGCCTGATTTTCAATAGTATTCTTCCTGAGAAGATGGCCTTCTTCAATGACTTGGCTTCGCGCGGTAAGCTCGAAGAACTCGTAAGCGATACCTACTGGCTCTACGGCCAGAACGAAACCATCAACCTCCTTGACCGGTTGAAATATTTCGGGTTCGAGTACGCTACCAAGGCGGGTATCACCGTTTCGGTCGACGATTTCGTGATTCCCGAAGAAAAAAATGAACTGATTGCGACGGCCCGCAAGGAAGTCGCCAAGATACAAAAACGCTATGAGCGCGGTGTTATCACCAACGGTGAACGCTACAACCAGGTAATCGATACCTGGACCCGGACCACGAGTGAGGTTTCCGAAGTGATGTTTAATAACCTGGCCTCGATTAACCAGGGTTTCAACCCGGTCTATATGATGGCCGACTCCGGAGCTCGCGGTTCCAAAGAACAGATTCGTCAGTTGGCTGGTATGCGCGGTCTGATGGCCAAGCCGCAAAAGAAAATCACTGGCGGGGTTGGTGAAATTATCGAAACCCCGGTTATCTCGAACTTCCATGAGGGCCTGACCGTGCAGGAGTACTTCATTTCGACGCACGGTGCTCGTAAGGGGCTGGCGGATACAGCTTTAAAAACTGCTGACGCCGGTTACCTGACCCGCCGTCTGGTCGACGTCGCCCAGGATGTGATTATTCGTGAAATAGACTGCGGCACGATTATGGGTCTGGAAGTTTCGGCTCTGAAAGAGGGGGAGGAAGTCATCGAGTCCCTGCGTGACCGTATTCTCGGCCGGGTGACTCTGGATGACATCTTTGATCCCATCACCGAGGAGTTGATTCTCGGCGCCGGGCAGCAGATTGAGGAATCCGAAGCCACCCAGATTGAGGAAGCCGGGATTGATACGGTGCGTATCCGTTCCGTACTGACCTGCGAATCCAAATACGGAGTATGCGCCAAGTGCTATGGCCGTAACCTGGCCGATATGAAACTGGTCAATATCGGCGAGGCGGTAGGGGTTATCGCCGCCCAGTCAATCGGTGAGCCGGGTACTCAGTTGACTCTGCGTACCTTCCATATCGGCGGTACGGCGGCTCGTATTGCCGAGCAGTCGCGGGTTGAGGCCAAGTACAGCGGTACTTTGAAGCTGGAAAATGTCAGGTCCGTGGACCGCGATGACGGTACGGTCGTGGTTACCAGTCGTGATGGAGCCGGCGAAGCTCATATTCTCGACGAAAAAAATCGGGTGCGTTCCCGCTTTAATCTGCCTTACGGCTGTCATCTTCTGAAAAAAGACGGTGATTCGATTGTCAAGGGTGATGTCGTTTTCGAATGGGATCCTTACACCGGTACGATTGTGACTGAAAGAGATGGTAAGATCAAGTTCAAAGACATCATCAAAGACGTTACTTTCCGTGAGGAAATCGATGATCAGACCGGTTTGATTCAGATGAAAATTATCGAAAATCGCGACCGCACCCTGTTCCCGACGATTATCATCGAAAAGAATGACAAAGCGGTGGCAAGTTATCGTATCCCGACCGACGCGCAACTGCAAGTTCAAGATGGACAGGCAGTTATGTCTGGTGATGCGCTGGTTAAAATGCCGCGCATGATCGCCAAATCACGGGATATCACGGGTGGTCTGCCCCGGGTGGCGGAGCTTTTTGAGGCTCGTCGTCCAACTGACCCGGCTGTTATTTCCGAGGTTGACGGGATTGTCGAATTCGGTAAAATTATCAGAGGTCAACAGCAGATTATTGTCAAGGGTGAGCAGGACGAAATAAAGGAATACCTTGTTCCACACGGTAAGCACCTGATGGTTCATGACAGCGATTATGTAAAAGCCGGTGACCGGCTATGCGAAGGTTCGGTGGACCCGCACGATATTCTTCGGATTCTCGGAGTTTACGCGGTGCAGGCCTATCTCGTGAACGAAATTCAGGAGGTTTACCGGCTTCAGGGTGTGAAAATAAACGATAAACACATCGAGGTGATCGTCCGACAAATGTTACAGAAAGTTCAGGTTGACAGTGTCGGCGACACCAATTTCCTTGAAGGCGAGAAGGTCGATAAGACCAAGTTTTTGGAAGAAAACTCGCGGGTTATCGCCGAGGGCGGCGAGCCGTCTACGGCCGAACCGTTGCTTCTGGGTATCACCCGGGCTTCGCTAACCACAGAAAGCTTCATTTCGGCGGCCTCTTTCCAGGAGACCACCAGGGTCTTGACCGAGGCGGCAATTTCCGGGAAAGTTGACAATTTGCTGGGCTTGAAGGAAAACGTGATTATCGGTCATTTGATTCCGGCCGGCACCGGAACCGACCAGTATCGTCATATCCGGGTGATCCATGACGCGAACGAGGAAATACTTGAAGAGGAAAAGCCTGAAGAAAAAACAATAGCGGATATTTTTAAAGAAAATGCTTGACATCTTTAGACTTTTCGCTAAATTCAGGGTCTATTTTTTATTTAGTGGTTTAGTATTTTAAGGAGTAAAGTTGCCTACTATTAACCAGTTAATACGTAAGGGTCGCAGATCGATTCTGGGGAAGACCAAAACTCCGGCGTTGAAGTCGTCGCCCCAAAAACGCGGCGTCTGTACCAGGGTTTATACCTCGACTCCCAAGAAACCCAATTCGGCGCTGAGAAAAGTAGCCCGTGTCCGCCTTACGAACCAAATAGAGGTAACGGCTTATATTCCCGGTGAAGGACACAACCTCCAGGAACATTCAATTGTCCTGATCAGGGGCGGCCGTATCAAGGATTTGCCGGGTGTGCGTTATCATATTATCCGCGGCACGATGGATACGTCGGGGGTGGCCGAACGCAAACGGGGTCGCTCCAAGTACGGCACCAAGAAACCGAAATCTTAAAGCAGTGTAGGATAAGATGCCTAGAAGGTTAAAAGTAGAAAAAAGATCTTTGAGCCCGGACCATCGCTACAAGGACAGAATGGTTGCTCAGTTCGTCAGTTCCTTGATGAAAAGCGGGAAGCGCTCGACGGCGGAAAGATGCCTGTATTCGGCGATTGACCTGCTCGAAAAGAAATCCGGGCAGAATGGTCTGGAGCTGTTCCACAAAGCCTTGAACAATGTCAAACCGGTTCTGGAAGTCAGATCCCGCCGGGTCGGCGGCGCTACCTACCAGGTTCCGGTTGAAGTTCGGGAAAGCCGGAGGACGGCTCTGGCGGTGAGATGGATTATCTCCTATTCGCACGAGCGGAGTGAAAAATCCATGTCTCACAAATTAGCGGCGGAGTTGCTGGCCGCTTCGAGTAATGAAGGCGCCTCGATTAAAAAGAAGGAGGATACTCACAAAATGGCTGAGGCCAACAAGGCCTTTGCGCATTTCAGATGGTAACTGTTGTTTTTTTTAAAGAATTTGTTGTTACTTTAATCTTTTCGATTGTGAGAGTTACTGTTGCGCGCCAAAGTTAAAATAGTTTGAGAAGCCGAGATTCAGGTTTTTCCACCCTGCTGAAGGAAAAACATAATGTCGCTTCTCATGAGGTTAGGACATTATAGTTTTTTATTGTCAGTCAGGGATTTTTTATGTCCAGTGACGAAAGTTTAAGAAAGGTTCGAAACATCGGAATTATGGCCCATATAGATGCCGGCAAGACCACGACTACGGAACGTATTCTCTTCTACACCGGAAAAACTCACAAGATTGGTGAGGTCGATGACGGCGCGGCCACGATGGATTGGATGGAACAGGAAAAAGAACGCGGCATCACTATCACCTCGGCCGCGACCACCTGTTACTGGCGGAATCATATGATTAATATCATTGATACTCCCGGTCATGTGGATTTTACGGTCGAGGTTGAGCGCTCTTTGCGAGTGTTGGATGGC
>JBMOKZ010000243.1:0-11414 GCA_049324195.1 Candidatus Zixiibacteriota bacterium
CGGTTGACCGCTACGGGGTCTTGCTGGGTCTGGGCAACACCGCGGTGCAGGCGCCGCAGATGTATACCTACCTCAATGCCGGGCAGGTAGCAGGCATTTTGGGCGGCATGAACGGTGGCGCGGAGTTCGAGTACCTCTGCGGTTACAAAGCGAAGGCGACCAAGTTCATGCTTTCCCAGTCCTTTTCCCACATGATTGTAATCGCGTTTATTTTGATTGGCAACGTGGCGTTCTTTTTAGGCGGCCGGAGATCGGCTTTGAAGAAAAATTAGACGGATTCGTTTATGGAACATTTTGCTCTTTGGCTGGCGGCTTTTCTGACTCTGGGAATCATTTCCTTCCTCTACAAGGACAACGTCTGGTATAAAATTACCGAAGCGATTTTTGTCGGCCTCTCCGCCGGTTACTGGTTTGTCACTCTTTTCTGGGACAATCTCTACGGGAAGTTCTGGGTAGACAAGGACGAGCATGTCTATTTATATGTCGGCGCGTTTCTGGGATTGTTGATGCTGCTGCGGCTTATTCCCAAAATCGGCTGGATTTCCCGATGGCCGCTTTCGTTTATCGTCGGCGCCACGAGCGGTCTCTGGCTGATCAATTATTTTTCCTCGAATATCATGAAGCAGGTTCAGGCCACTATCTTACCGCTGTTCTCCACCCAGTACGGCGCTGGATTCAACGCCGACCTGAGCACGATTATCGGCAATTTCATCATCGTCGTGGGGACTTTCACCGGACTGGTTTACTTCTTCTTTTCCAAGGAACATAAGGGCGCGTTCGGTTACACGGCTAAAATCGGTATCTGGATAATAATGATAACTTTCGGCGCCTCATTCGGCTATACGGTCATGAGTCGTATGTCGCTGTTTATCGGGCGCATCGATTTCCTGTTAAGCGAATGGTTAGGAATGGTCCTGTAGTGCCACGGAGAACACTTACATTTCCGCTGTTTTGTCATTTTTCTTTCGCAATCTTTTTTATTTTTATTCTGCTTGCCTTGCCGGTCGCCGCTGTAGTTCCGCCGGATTCGGCCAGGACGGTCGACCCTCTCGGGATTGTCCCGGTTGCCCCGGTGACCTCTCTGATGGTTAGCGACTTCAAATATGACGACGGCGAAGCTCTGGAGTTGACCTGGGTGCCGTCGATAGACGATCTGCCGGTCGGGGGAAAAGTGACCGGGTACCAAATCTACCGTAGTGTGAACGGGGGCGAGGCGGTCAGGGTGACCGAGGTTGTGCCCGGCGTCAGCTATTATAAGGACGAGGACCTGTGCCGCGACAGCACCTACGTTTATCAGATTCTGACAATCGCCCGGAGTTCACAAAGCCCGTCAATTGCCACCGAGGCAATCAAGCCGCAGCGGGAGTGGGTCAACCTGAATTTGAAATATCTTTTTTTGATTTCTCTGATAATCACCGGGGCGGTTATTTATTTCATCGAAACCGCCAAACGGAAAAAATTGTTCGTGCGGAAAATCGCCGGCCTGGAAGCGGTTGATGAAGCTATCGGCCGGGCCACGGAAATGGGTCGCTCCATTCTCTTTATTCCCGGCATTCACGATATGGATGATGTTCAGACACTGGCGGCGATCACCATTCTCGGCCGAGTCTCGCGGGTGGTGGCCGATTACGACACTAAAATCCGCATGCCCGTGGCGCGGTCACTGGTGATGACGGCCGCCCGGGAAACGATTAAATCGGCGTACCTGACCGCCGGCCGGCCGGACGCTTATAACGATGATATGGTCAACTACGTGACCGACGAGCAGTTCGGTTATGTCGCGGCCGTGGACGGCATCATGGTGCGCGAACGACCGGCCACCATTTTTTTGCTGGGGGCTTTTTTCGCCGAATCGCTGATTCTGGCGGAGACGGGCAACTCGGTCGGCGCTATTCAAATCGCCGGCACCGCCCGCCCGGCGCAGTTGCCTTTTTTTATCGCCGCCTGCGATTTCACCCTGATCGGCGAGGAGCTGTTCGCCGCCTCAGCCTATCTTTCCGGCGAACCCAAGCAGCTCGGCTCGCTCAAGGGTCAGGATGTCGGGAAAGCGCTCGCGATGCTGGCGATTCTGACCGGCGTTCTGCTGGCGACGATGGCCGCGGTCGGCGACGTGGACGCGATTAACAATATATTGGATTTCTTAACCAAAGTTTTTTCGGTAGCAGGCTGATGAAGTTATGAAACGCGGTGTACCTTTAGTTATTACTTTCGTGGTCGGAACAGTTCTGATTTTTTCAGTGTTTATTCCGCCGATGGAGAACCTGGGGGAAAACTTTACGCTATTTTTCGATATCATCGCGGTATTCGCTTTTTTCCTCGGCGGCGGCAACCTGCTACGGGTGCACCTGACCAAATTGACCCGCCGGAAAAAAGACTGGGGTTATTCCATCGTAACGATCATCGGCTTTTCCTTCATGCTGACCTGCGGCCTGTTTAAAATCGGCAATCCCGGCGATATCAGCGCTTCGTTGACGACCGAAGGTTCCTGGTTTCAGACCATTTATGAGAGTGTATTCGTGCCGCTCGGTTCGACGATGTATGCTCTGCTGGCGTTTTTCGTCGCCTCGGCGTCTTACCGCGCCTTCCGGGCTAAGAACCGCGAGGCCACGATTCTGCTGGTTGCCGCTTTCATTATTCTGCTCGGCCGCACGCCGCTGGGCACTTACCTGACGATGTGGATTCCCGAGTCCTTCTCGATTCTGCAAATCCCCAACATGGCCATCTGGATTATGAACTCACCCAACCTCGCCGGTCAGCGCGCAATCATGATCGGAATCGGTCTGGGGGTGGTGTCCATGTCGCTGAGGCTCATTCTCGGAATCGAACGCACCTATCTGGGAGGAGATGACAAGTAATGCCCATTCTGATTCTTCCCCTGGCAGGTCTGGTCGATATCGGTCGCGTTATATCGTTACTGCTGATCGGTGGCGGTTTGCTCTGGCTGTTGATACGCGCTGTAAAGCTCAAGGAAGTGGAGCGCCGGGTGATTTTCCTGTTTATTTTTATTTCGGTCGCCTCGCCGATTTTGTTCCCGACCGTGTTCAGGGAAAAAGCCACCCCGATCGTTAAAAAAGTTTTCGATAAAATCGAGAGCCTGCCATCGGGTTCGACTGTCCTGCTTTCTTACGATTATGATCCGGCCATGGCGCCCGAGGTCCAGCCGATGGCCGATGCCTTCAGCCGGCACTGTCTGGTCAAGGGTCATAAAATTATTTACATGTGTCTTTTCGCCACCGGCCAGGGCCAGTTTACCCAGACCATGACCAATGTGATCGACCCGGAATTCCCGGACAAGAAAGACGGTTTTGACTATGTCAATATCGGTTACAAAGCAGGGAACGAGGGCGTGCTCAACGTCATTATCTCCGATTTTAAAAAGATGTTTCCGACCGACGTCAACGGCGTCCCGTACGACAGTATCGGGATTTTCAAGGGTATTCGTTCCTGCAAGGATCTGGATTTGATTATTTCCATCGGCGGCGGCCGGCCGGGCATCAAGGAATGGATCTTGTTCGTCGGCGATCCCGGTAATATCCCGATTGCCGGCGGCGTGGCGGCGGTGGTCGCCCCGCAGCTTTATCCTTATTATCCCGAACAGATGCTGGGTCTGCTTGGCGGAATTAAGGGAGCGGCTGAATATGAACAGGAACTGCTTGTCCATTATCCGCAGTTTGCCGATTCTCCCACCCCGGCCTTGAAAATGATGGGACCGCAAACACTCGCTCATATCGTCATCATGTCCTTCATCGTGATCGGCAATATTCTTTTTATCCGGAGCCGCAAGCAAGGGGGTAAACGATGAAAAAATCCACCCTCTACATGATGGCGGCGGTGGTTGTCTTTTTCACCGTCAGCTGGATTTTCAAAGCGGTGGCTTTCAAGGGGACGCAGGAGAATTATCTCCTCCAGGGTTTCCTGGTGACATTGTCGGCTTTCCTGACGCTGTCCATTTTGTCTTTCCTTTACAGGGACAATCCCTTTTATAAATTCGCTGAGCACCTTTTCGTGGGGGTTTCAGCGGCGTTCTGGATGTCGATGGGTTTCTGGTCAACCATTGTCGGGAACCTGATACCCAGGCTTTCCGAGGGTTTGTCCGATGTTTTCAAGCAGCAATATATTCCCGGTGATTATAATATTTTCTTTTATGTTCCCGTCATTTTAGGCCTGCTGTTGCTGATGCGGCTTTCGAGCAAGGTCGGCTGGATTTCCCGCTGGTCGCTGGCTTTTATTGTCGGCACGACCGCCGGCCTGAACTTCATCCGTTATCTCCGCTCGGATTTCATCAAGCAGATTTCAGCGTCTTTTGTGCCGTTACTCGTGGACTGGCAGGGAACAGGTCACTTTTTCTCCAACCTGAGCCTGTCCGCTTCCGGCCAGTTGATTCTGATGCTGGCCAACTGGGTGATCTTCCTCGGAGTCATGAGCGGCATCATCTATTTCTTCTTCTCCAAAGAGCATACGGGTGTTTTCGGCCGGGCTTCCCGGTTCGGTATCTGGATTTTGATGGTCACTTTCGGGGCGTCGTTCGGTTATACCGTTATGGGCCGCATCTCCCTTCTGGTCGGCCGGATAACTTTTCTTTTCAGGGACTGGTTGGGCTTTAACATTTAAAACTTGAAAATAAATAAAATGAATCTTAATACAATGATGGAGGAAATATGAGATATGTTCTGATTATATTTTCTCTCGTACTTCTAACCTTTTCGATGAGTCAGGCCCAGGTCGATTCGCTTGGGATGGACACCGCCACGGCTGAAATATTACCGCCGGCGCCGGTTACGGAACTGAGCGTGTCCGACGTGCCGAACGACCACGGGCATGCCCTGCAACTTAAATGGCAGTTATCGCCCGACGACGGAGCCGGAGCCAACTCGGTGCTGATGTATGATATCTTCCGTTCGGAATCGCCCGACAGCGGATTTATCAAAATCGGCTCGGCGCCTTCGGGAGCCACCGAGTATGACAATATCGGCACTATCGAGGCGGGTACGAAGGATTATATCCCCGATAATACCAATTTGTATTACCGGGTGGAAGCCATCACCAGCGATTCACTGGTCCGGTCGCTTCCGGCCGTTTTCGGTCCTGTTCAGAGTAAAAGCAACTGGTTTCATACCGGTCGCATTCCGGTACTGTTCGCGGTTTTGATTTTTGCCGCTCTGATGGTTTATTTCGTGAGCAAAGCCCGCAAGGGTGCGGAACTCTATGTCCGCCCGCTGGCCGGTATCGATGCGGTCGATGACGCGATCGGCCGCGCGACGGAAATGGGCCGACCCATCCTTTACGTGATGGGGCTCGGGACCGCGGACATGATCGCCACCATCGCTTCCTTCACTATTCTCTCCCGGGTGGCCAAACAGGTGGCCGAGTATCAAACCGATATTATCGTACCCTGCTACGACCCTATCGTGATGACCGTTGCTCAGGAAGTGGTCAAATCGGCTTATCTCGACGCCGGCCGGCCGGATACTTATAAAGAAGATTGTGTTTTCTATATCACCACCAACCAGTTCGCCTATGTGGCCGCCGTCAACGGTATCATGGTGCGTGAATTACCGGCGACCAACGTTTACATGGGCAAGTTCTACGCTGAGTCACTGATGCTGGCGGAGACGGGTGCCGTGGCCGGTTCAATTCAAATCGCCGGTACCGACGAGGTTGGCCAGTTGCCGTTCTTTATCGTGGCCTGTGATTATACCCTGATTGGCGAGGAACTCTATGCGGCCTCGGCCTATCTCGGCCGTGAACCGGTCATGCTTGGTTCTTTGAAAGCGCAGGACTTCGCCAAGGCCGCCGTAATCGTGCTGGGTATTATCGGACTGGTTGCGGCGAATTTCGGCTGGACCGCATTTACTCACATTTTCAAGGTTCTGGATTAGGAGGCGACGAGAAATGAAAAGACAAATTCCAGTTATAATGGTGTTCGTTTTCGGCGTCTTCATGATCTTCCAGTATTTTTCTCCGCATGAAGTCTCCGAATGGATTTATAAATTTCTGATGGATTGGATATACATCATCGGCATTTTCGCCATGGCTCTCGGTATCTGGTCGCTGATTCACGTGTCCTTTGATAAAATCCTTAACAAAAAACGTGATTGGGGCTATTCGGTGGTGACCATGATCGGCTTGTTTTCGATGATGTTCTTCGGAATAACCGGATTTAACGAAAACGGCGACTGGGGCTTTTATTTTATGACTCAGGAAGGTTTATCCAACCCGATATTTCGTAATTTCTTCAATCATATTCTGGTGCCGATCGAGACCACGATGTTCTCGCTGCTGGCTTTCTTTATCGCTTCCGCCGCCTATCGGGCGTTCCGGGCGCGTAATATTCTGGCCACCATGCTGCTGGTCTCGGCCCTGATTGTGATGCTTCGATTTAACCCGTATTTCGGCGAGTTTTTCTACGCCTATATGAACAAAACGGCCGCCTGGCTTTTGAATGTGCCAAATATGGCCGCCAAGCGGGCGATTCTTATCGGCATCGGGCTCGGTATGGTCGCTACCGCCCTGAAGGTCATTCTCGGTATCGAACGCGGTTACATGGGTAGAGGATGAGGAGGCCGGATATGAAAAAACAAGAACAGAACATTTTCAATAAAATGATGTCGGTGGACCGGCGCTGGGTGTTTTTACTCCTTATCTTCGTCTGTGTCGGGGCGTATTTCGCTCCTTTCGACATCTCGATACAAATTGAACCCGAAGTGAAGGTGATTCACGATTTTATCGATACCCTGCCGTCTGGTTCCATCGTCTTTGTCGCGATCGACTATGACCCGGCCTCGCTGGCCGAGCTGCACCCGATGACCTATGCGTTGATGGAGCAATGTTTCCGTCGCAACCTGCGGATCGTCTGCACCGCCCTGCACCCCAACGGACCGTCGATGGCGGAACAGGCTTTTCTCGATGTGGTCGATTCCTGCCGCCTGGACCGCACCTATAACGGCGAGTTCTTCCCCGGCCGAGAAGTGGTCAACGGTGTCGACTATTGTTTTCTAGGTTACAAACCCTATCCCGCGCTGGTTATTCTGGGTATCGGGACCAATTTCCGCCTGCCTTATCCGGCGGATTATTACGGGACGCCGCTCGATTCGATTCCGATGATGAAAGGGGTGCTGAATTATGACCAGTGTGCCTGTGTTGTCAACATCTCCGGCACCAGCGGCACCGAATACTGGATTTCCTACGGCCAGGGACGGTTTAATTTCCCGCTGGCTTTGGGCGTGACGGGGGTTATGGGCGCGGAATATTATCCGTATCTGAACTCCGGTCAGGTTTTCGGTTATATGGCGGGGATGCTGGGCGCCGCCCAGTATGAAAAACTGGCGGATAATTCCGGCAAGGCCGTCAAGGCCATGAAGGTACAGTTGTTCGCGCACTTCCTGATTATCTTTTTCATCTTGATCGGTAATGTCGGGTACTTCATGGATAAATTCAGCAACAGGGAAGTGAGGTGAGCTGATGGAATATGGAACTTTCTTATGGACCACGTTGGGAGCCTTGTTGACACTGGCTATCTTCTCCTTCCTGTACAAGGATAACCCGTTCTACAAGTTTGCCGAACACCTGGTAGTGGGTGTTTCCGCCGGTTACTGGGCGGTGATTCTCTGGCACAACGGTCTTGTCCCGAACCTGCTGGAACGTTTGCAGGATGGCGACGCTTACTTTCTCTGGCTGAACTCTTCGAAACCCTGGTACCTGATCCCGGCTTTACTGGGAATTCTCATGTGGACCCGGTTTTCCAAGAAATATGCCTGGATTTCCCGCTGGCCGATTTCGATGTATATCGGTATCGCCACCGGGGTGGCTATCCCCCTGGAAATGGCCAACCGTGTCAACAAACAACTGTATGCGATTATGTCCGACATTCACTGGAGCAATTTCTTCGGTAACGGTTTTCTGGATACGGCTGCCGGTTACTCCGAGGTAATTATTTTTGTCGGGACGATCGCCGGGTTGATTTATTTCTTCTTCTCCAAGGCGCATGCCGGGACTTTCGGCGTCATTGCCAAAATCGGGATTTATATTCTGATGATCGGTTTCGGAGCTTCGTTCGGTCTGACCGTGATGGCTCGTATTTCGCTGTTTATTCAGCGTATACAATACATGCACGAAGATTGGGCGATGGTCGCTTTCGACAAGACCAATACCAACTATTCTGGCTGGTTCCCGGCTATGTTTTGGTTGGTGGTAGTAATTGTCGCGGGGTATACCATTAAAGAAATAATCGTTCACCTGAAAGCCAAAACAAAAACCGAGGAAGTATAAAAACCATCCGGTTAATAAATTTTGACAGAAAAAGTCCTGCTGTTGTATGACAGCAGGATTTTTTTGTTGAACCTTTAGATTAAATAATAGTATATATAATAAAGAATAAATGTCCCGTATGATGAAGTGTATGTTCAGACTAAGCGTTTTACTGAAAGTGTATATTGAGATACAATGAGTTACGCCGCCGGGAGTTATGTTTATAATCAATTGAAAATTATGGGGTTATAAAAAAATAAAAATACCGTGATTTTAAGTCATTATAGATTGGAGGCTTAATAGAATAAAAATTAAAAAAATGTAAAATTTTTCTTGACATACAGGCATAATTTTCCTACTTTTTCTGTGTGAGGAACGATTAATCTCTAGTCAATTAAAAGGGTAGCAACATTAACCACAGGGAAAGTGAGGTGGGTAATGGCGCGGACTAATAAAGCCGCCCCAGCCATGACGGATGTCAAGTCTGATTGCACACAGGCAAGAGGGGCAACTAAGTTAAGGCTGTCAACCGCCGAAGCGCGGCGGGAATACCAGCGTCGGTATTATCAAATGCACAAGGAAAAAGCAAAAGAATATCAACGCCAGTATAATCTGACCCACAAGAAAAAAGCCCGCGGTGGCCGCGGAAAAACCAATTTTACGGCTCCCCGGGAAGTGGTCAGAACGACTTTCAATACCTCAGATTTGATGCATGCCCCCGTAGAAAAGACCGTCAAAATGCTCGAAAAAATAATCCGCGGAGAGCGAATGTTCACCATGTAACCTGAACCGCTTTAAGATTTAGGCGACCGGATTTAATTAAAAGTAAAACCGGTCGCTTTTTTATTGCCTATTGGAAATTATTTCATAAATTTAATAACTTTTTTTACGAAGAAGTAAATAATCGTTTTATATAAGGAGAATATATGCCGGTAAAGAAAACATCGAAAAACAAAAAGGCGGCGACTCCGAAGACGTCAGCTAAGAAACCAGCGAAACCGTCGTCGGTGAAAAAGGATGCCGCCCCGGCGGCTTCGAAAACCGCTTCGAAGCATGTTGCCGCGGAAAATAAATATTACTATTTCTTCGGCGGCGGCAAAGCTGAAGGCTCCGCTCAGATGAAAGACCTGCTCGGTGGTAAGGGGGCAAATCTGGCGGAAATGACCAATGCCGGCGTGCCGGTACCTCCCGGATTCACCATTACGACTGAAGTCTGCAAGATATATTACGATAACAACATGGAACTTCCCAAGACCATTGACAAAGACACCGAAAAATACATGGCCATGCTCGAGAAAGAAACCGGGACTAAATTCGGCGACCCGGAAAATCCGTTACTGGTGTCGGTTCGTTCCGGCGCCAAGTTCTCCATGCCCGGTATGATGGACACCGTCCTCAACCTGGGGCTTAACGATGAAACCGTCAAGGGTATCGCCGAGAAAACCGGCAATATGTGGTTCGCGCTGGACAATTACCGGCGATTCATCGCCATGTTCGGTAACGTTGTGCTCGGTATCGACAAGGATAAATTCGAGGAAGTCATCACCAAACTGAAAAAGGACCGACGCATCAAGCAGGACAGTTCGCTGCAGGTGAACGACCTCAAGGAAATCGTCAAGAAATTCAAAAGCATAATCAAACGCAAGACCGGCGAACCGTTCCCGGATGACCCGTTAACGCAGTTGCGTATGGCGCGGGACGCTGTCTTTCGCAGCTGGAACAACCCCCGGGCGATTACCTATCGGCGCTTGAATAATATCCCCGCCGATTTGGGCACCGCGGTCAACATTCAGACCATGGTATTCGGAAACATGGGTAACGATTCCGGGACCGGCGTAGGTTTCACGCGTAATCCCGCCACCGGCGAAAACGAATTCTATGGTGAGTTTTTGACCAACGCTCAGGGCGAGGACGTCGTCGCGGGCGTGAGAACACCGCAGCCCATCAAAGAGCTCGGTCAGGACATGCCTAAGATTTACAAGGAACTCAAGGATATAACGGCTCGGCTGGAGAAGCATTATCGCGATGTTCAGGACTTCGAGTTCACCATCCAGAAGGGCAAGCTGTACATGCTGCAGACCCGGACCGGAAAGCGCACAGTGCAGGCGGCGATTAAGATCGCGGTTGACATGGTCAAGGAAAAGCTAATTACGAAAGAAGAAGCTCTGATGCGTATCGAGCCCCAGCAAATCGACCAGCTGTTGCATCCGCGCATCGACCCGTCAGCGCAATATGAAGTGGTAGCCAAGGGTCTGGCGGCGTCGCCGGGTGCGGCCTCTGGTAAAGTTTATTTCACGGCCGAGGACGTCATCAAGCACGGCGCCAAAAAAGAAACCATTTTGGTTCGGGAAGAGACCAACCCGGACGATATCGAAGGCATGAATGTCGCGAAAGGTATCCTGACCGCCCGCGGCGGCATGACCTCGCACGCGGCTGTCGTGGCCCGCGGCATGGGCAAATGCTGTGTTTCCGGCGCCGAAGCTATCCGGGTCAATCCCGCCAAGAAGCAGTTCCAGATCGGCCGCTTGATTATCAAGGAAGGCGAGATTATTACTCTCAACGGCTCCACCGGCGAGATTATCCTGGGCGAAGTGCCGACTATCGAACCGGAATTCTCACCGGAATTCGCCGAGCTTATGAGCTGGGCCGATGAAATCCGCGAGCTGAAAGTACGTACCAACGCCGACATTCCCCGCGATGCCGAAAAAGCCATCAAGTTCGGAGCCGAGGGTATCGGATTGTGTCGGACAGAGCATATGTTCTTTGCCGAAGACCGGATTCCTATCGTACAGCAGATGATACTGGCCGAAACCCCGGAGGAACGCCAGATCGCTCTCGACAAGCTCCTTCCGTTCCAGAAGAAGGATTTCAAGGGTTTGTTCGCCGCGATGGACGGTTTTCCGGTTACAATCCGTACACTGGACCCGCCGTTGCACGAGTTCCTGCCCCGTCGGGAAGAAGTCGAGGCTAAAATCAAGGCTCTCGATACCAAGAGCGACGAATACGAAGAAAATCTGGAAAAACTCAACCGGACCATCAAACGTATCGAGGAGCTGTCTGAAGTGAATCCCATGCTGGGTCATCGCGGTTGCCGTCTGGGTATCATTTATCCGGAAATCACCGAGATGCAGGTGCGGGCCATCATCTCCGCTGCCTGTGAAGTGGCG
>JBMOKZ010000244.1:0-1453 GCA_049324195.1 Candidatus Zixiibacteriota bacterium
CGGCGAGAAAGAGACGTTGGACAATCTTAGTTTCAAGAGTGACATTTATCTGATGAGAGGGGCAATAATCATATTCCACGGCGTACCCCGGCTTAGTAATCTGAACTTCCTCCAGTCCGATAATGGTCCGAATCGCTTTTTCCTGTACCTCTTCTGGAAGGGAGGTCGAAAAGCCGTTAGGATAGATTTCATCGGTGCCGTTTCCTTCCGGCTCGAGGAAAATCTGATGGCGCGGCTTGTCTTTGAAGCGGAAGATTTTATCTTCGACAGAGGGGCAATAACGGGGCCCGCGGGATTTTATCTTGCCGGAGAACATCGGGGAGCGATGGAGGTTTTCAAGGATAACCGCTTTGGTTTTGTCGGTCGTGTAGGTTAAGTGACAGGGGGTCTGCTCCAGCCGATAAGGTGTTGTGGTATAAGAGAAAAAAGGGATTGGTTCATCACCTGGTTGGATTTCACAGCGACTGAAATCGATAGTTTTGCCATCAAGACGGGGCGGGGTGCCGGTTTTGAGTCGTCCCACCTCGAAACCGAGAGACCGAAAAGATTCACTCAGCCGATATGCCGCTTTTTCGCCCCGGCGACCGGCCGGAATCTGTTTTTCTCCGATATGTATCAAGCCTCCGAGGAATGTCCCGGAGCAGACGATTACGGCGCGGGAAAAAATCTTTTTGCCATCTTCAGTCTCAATCCCAACGGCTCGGGCATCCTCGACCAGGAAGGCGCCGGCGGTGGCTTCAATAATCGAAATATTCTTATCCTGTCCAACAAATCGGCAGACAAAATCATTGTAGGCGATTCTGTCGGCTTGAGCGCGGGTGGACCAGACGGCCGGCCCACGAGAAAGATTCAGGCGGCGGAACTGAATGCCGGTGGCATCGATAGCTTTTCCCATCAGGCCTCCGAGGGCGTCAACCTCTTTGACGATATGGGATTTCCCCAATCCGCCGATTGCCGGATTGCAGGACATAAGAGCCAGACGGGTTCGGTCCATAGTTACCAGGGCGACCTTTTTTCGCATGCGGGAGGCCGCCAAGGCGGCTTCAACCCCGGCATGTCCACCACCCACCACGATTATGTCAAAGTCAAAATGTTTCACGACAAACAATCTACTTTCCTATACAGAATCTCGAGAAGATACGGTCAAGGATCTGCTCATTATAAACTCTTCCGGTGATTTCGTCAATCTCGTTTAATCCCTGACGGAGGTCAAAGGCAGTCAATTCGGGGGAGAGTTGTTTTTTTAGAGACTGAAGGGCATTTTTAAAATGACGGCAGGCGTTTTTCAGTTTTGTCTGATGCCTTTCGGAGGTTATGACCAGGCGGTCAGTCAAGTCCGGCAGCTCGGCACTGGTAACAGTTTTTAAGTGTCTGCGAAAGTCAGCTATTCCCTCCCCGGTGAGACAGGAAACCGGGAAGCGCGGATGAGGGAAATCAGGCGACCTCAGGGTTT
>JBMOKZ010000245.1:0-1448 GCA_049324195.1 Candidatus Zixiibacteriota bacterium
GAACCTTTTCGAGCAAGGGCAGGATGTCGGTTATGGCTGAAACCTTTTTGTCGGTGATTAGGATGTATGGGTCGCTCAGAATGGCTTCCATCCGTTCGGGATCGGTGATCATATACGGTGATATGTAGCCGCGGTCGAAGTTCATGCCTTCCACGACTTCCAGCGAGGTGCCCATTCCCTTGGACTCTTCGACGGTGATAACGCCGTCCTTCCCGACCTTTTCCATCGCGTCGGCGATGAGTTCGCCGATGGTCGAGTCATTGTTGGCGGCGATGGTAGCAACCTGGGTGATTGCCGATTTCGATTCAACGGGCTTCGCGGATTTCTTGAGTTCCTCGACTACCTTTTCCACGGCGCTTTCAATGCCGCGTTTGATGAGCATCGGGTTCGCGCCCGCGGTGACGTTTCTCATACCTTCCCGAACGATCGCCTGGGCGAGGAGCGCCGCGGTGGTGGTGCCGTCTCCGGCGATGTCGTTGGTCTTGGTGGCAACCTCTTTCACCAGTTGCGCGCCCATGTTTTCGAGCGGGTCGGGGAGTTCAACCTCCCGCGCGATGGTTACGCCGTCGTTAACGATTTGCGGTGAACCGAACTTTTTTTCAAGAACAACGTTCCGGCCGCGCGGCCCCAGGGTAACCTTAACGGCATCAGCCAAGGCGTTCACGCCCCGCTCTATCGCGGTGCGGGCGTTTTCGCGGTAAACGATATCTTTACCTGGCAATTACTTTTACCTCCTTTAAAGGCTCTAAAAATTTAATTATTAATCGAATTAGATGACACCTAAAATGTCGGTCTCGCGCAAGATCAGGTACTCTTCGCCGTCAAGTTTAATCTCGTTTCCGGCGTATTTGGAGTAGAGCACCTGGTCTCCCACCTTCAGGTCAATGGGTACACGCTGCCCGTTGTCGAGAAGGCGACCGGGACCTACCGCCATGACCTCACCCTTTTGCGGTTTTTCCTTGGCGGTGTCCGGCAGCACGATGCCACCCTTGGTCACTTCTTCCATCGGCAGCGGTTTGACCACTACCCGTTCTCCTAAAGGCCTTATCAAAGATAACCCCTCCTTTTAAGTTGAATTGTTAGCACTCGGTTTGACTGAGTGCTAACAAATAATATATCGAAACCGCGGTGCAAAGGCAAACCAGCAAAAAGTCTAAAAATCAGCTTTCAGGGGGTAAATATTATTATTTATAATAAGAAATCGCCTTATATTTTCGTGTTTCACCTAATATTAAGCTCATGTGATTTTGGCACAAGATAGTTTTGCTAAATAATCTTTCCGTTTCCAAGGAAAAATATTCAGAAACCACTCCGCCACTCGGGCTTGGCTTGGGTCCACCTGCAAAACCCGAGGACCGGAACACCTTTTTTAAAAGATTAATATCTTTCCGCATAAGAAGAAGCGCCACCGGATTGCCGGGTTGATTAGCCCTGAAAATAGACTTTCC
>JBMOKZ010000246.1:0-11251 GCA_049324195.1 Candidatus Zixiibacteriota bacterium
CCCGGGCATAATAAAGCGGGAGCAGCTCGGAGCGTTTTTGAACCATCCCCCACATAATGCCTTTTCGGCGGTAGGCCGGGTCAATCATCGAACCGGAGCCGTGGAAAGCGGTCAAAACCTCCCCCTTGTACATGATATCCATAGGAAAATGAGAGGTAAACCCGACCACCTGGCCGTCGGTCTCAGCTACCACCACCTGGATTTCGTCGGTTCGCGGATGGTCCAAATATTGCCATTGCCAGCGGCGCTCGATCGGGTCGGTGCTTCCATATGTCAGTTCGTACAACCGGAAAAGCTGATTGTAATCTTCTTTATGAAAATCAAAAAGGCGATAACTGATACTCAAATAGGCTTTTCCTTATTAGAATATTAACTGCCGATTTTAATATACAATACTTAATTTATTCCGTACAATATAAATCGGCAATTTATGATTTCTTGACAATGCCAATATTGAAACTAATAAAAAAAATACATTGTTCTTAGACCAGTCAATTATGCGCAATCTGATAAAAAATTTAGCCAAAAAGACTCTTTATATGAGCGGTTATTACCACTATAAAAGCAACCGGGTTACGAGGTCGGGAAAAAGACTGCTGATTTTGATGTATCATGATTTCGCCCCGGACGAGCTGCCCGCGGAAACGAAACGGCCGTTACAGGAAAAAGTCACCTGTTCACAGTTTGAAGCCCATATCAAAGCGATTAAGAACAATTACCGGATTATTACGGTCGAAAAAGCCATTCGGGAGATGATGTCCGAGGGGGGGCTTAAGGAGAATTCCGTGGCGATAACGTTCGACGACGGCTACCGCTCCAATTACGAAGTGGTTTACCCGCTTCTGAAGAAGTACGATATCCCAGTCACGATTTATCTTTTAATCGACTGGATCGATGGCCGGATGACTCTTTGGTGGGATGAATTGGCCGATATGGTGCAGGCGGCCGATCTCGACCGGGTCAACCCGGAGCCGATAAGAAAAATTCTGGGCGAGAAACTTCGGCTACCGTTAGTCAAAATCGGTAACGAGTATAAAAACCGCGTCGGCTTTTATGAGGCAGTATCTTTAGCTTTGATGCAGATGTCGGATGAGGTGCGCCCGGGGAAAATGGAGGCTATAAAAAAAATCATCCTGCCGGAGGGAGAATATCCCCGCCAGGCGCTAAAATCGATGACCTGGGGACAGGTTAAGGATATGGCCGACAATGGCATAGAGTTTGGCGCCCACACTCTTTCTCATATCAATTTGAGCTATGCCGACCCGGAGGCGGCAGCCCGGGAAATCGAGGCATCCAAAAAGGCGCTGGAGTGGCAACTGGGTAAAGAAATCAGAGGATTCGCCTATCCTTACGGTTATGACCCGCCGGCTTATGGCCGGCGAATCGTACCCTTGTTGAAGGAAATGAAATTTGACTATGCCTGCACCAGCTGGTGGGGCAACAACAAAAGTCTGACAGACCAATTTTTACTTTACCGCAATTCGCTGCCGCTTTTGACTTCGGCGGCGCTGCTCGGGCGGGAGCTACACCTGCATATGACCGAGGAAGGTCATCCGCCTTTTTATATCTGATTTTTAAAATTAACGGGTAAACTTAACGGTCCGGCGACCAGACCAAAAGTTCGCTGTTATCGTAATCGCGAAGGATAACGCGGCCGGGATTGCCACCGACCAGAGAACCGTCCGGAACGCTTCGCGAAAGCATACAACCGTTGGTGACGGTAACGCCGTCGCCGATGGATACCGCGCCGGAGATGACCGAGCCGGTGCCCACCCAGACATTGTTGCCGATAGTCGGGATACCCTCGCTGCCTTTGGTGTGGCCGACCCCGATGGTGACATTGTGGGTGACGCTGAAATTCTGGCCGATATTACAGGGGCCGATATAAATCGTCCCGACATGGGCGATATAAAACCCCGGTCCGATTTCAGCGTCGATATTGATATGATAAAGCATCGAGATGAAATAATTGATAATTTTGTAAAAAATCATGAAGGGCAAACCGAGCATTTTGTTGCGGTGAAAGAGCCTTCGGGAGAACTGCCCCAGCCGGTAAACGGCGACACAATGGAGAGCGAAATTCTGTACCCAGAGACGGATTTTCTGAATCACCGACGGTTCGGCGGTATTCAGCTCAATCAGGTAAAATTTGAGCAGGTCGGATTTAAAAGGTTTGTTGACTTCGGACATGAATCGTATCCCCGGCTTTACTCGAGAGGTAATGGCCGGCAGGAACTTGCCGTTTGTTCAGCAAGCTGCCCGGTTAGCTGATTTTGCGTTTGATGAAGTTCGATATTTTGGTGATGGAATCCAGGTTGTCCGGCACCATTTCCTCATCCTCGACGGTTATAGCGTAAGTCTGTTCCAAAAAGGAAACAACTTCCAGAATTCCGGTTGAGTCCACCAGCCCGCTGTCCAGTAGTGATTCGTCTTTATTGAGGCTCATCTCCTGGTCATAGACGAAGTTCTGTTCGATAAATTCTGAAACTTGTTTTAAAATTTCACTCTGTTCCATCATAAATCCTTGTAAAATGTTGCAAAGTTAAAAAAATCTTTCGCAAAATCAAGTTGTTAATTCTTCTTGAAAAGCAGTCAAATATAGTATATTATATCGACTGACAAAAGAATACTTTTAAATTTTTAACAAAGCGGGTAATCATGGAGTTTCATAAGGATATCCTAAAAATCGACGCAGCCCGGGTGGCTGACGAGCTTTCCGAGGTAATTCGGCGCCATATCAGGCAGGATTTGAAACGTGAGGGAGCCGTGGTTGGTATCAGCGGCGGGATCGATTCTACCGTAGTGGCGACCCTTTGTACCCGGGCACTGGGTCCGGACAAGGTTCTGGGTGTCATAATGCCGGAAACCGATTCCAGCCCGGAGAGCCGAAAGCTCGCTGAAAATCTCGCGAAACATCTTGGTATTCAACATGTTGTAGAAAATATCACCGGACCTCTCGACGGTTTCCAGTGTTACCAGCGCCGCGATGAGGCGGTTAAAAGTATTTTCCCCGATTTTAAATCAAATTATAAAACCAAAATCACTATCGGGTCCAATCCCCTGGAAAAAGACGGTTTGAACTATTTCCGGCTGACGGTGGAAAAGCCTGATGGGGAAGAGATTTCAAAACGGATGCCGCTCAAGCCCTACCTACAGGTCGTGGCGGCTTCGAATTTCAAACAGCGCACCCGGATGGCCATGCTATACTATCACGCCGAAAGGCTGAACTGGGCTGTGGCCGGCACCGGCAACAAGGACGAACACGAACTCGGCTTTTTTGTCAAGTACGGCGATGGCGGCGCTGACATCAAGCCGATTGCCCACCTGTTCAAGATGCAGGTTTTCCAACTGGCCGAATACCTGAAAGTCCCCGAGGAAATCCGCAAGCGTATTCCTACTACGGATACCTACAGCGCCGAGGTGACCCAGACCGACTTTTTCTTCGGTGTCCCCTTCGATATTCTCGATCCGGTCTGGTATGCGATGGAACATAATGTACCTGAAGATCAGGTGGCCAGGGTTTTGAATTTGTCCGAGGACCAGGTAGCGCGCATTATGCGGGATATTCAGCAGAAGAAACGCAACACCAATTACCTGCGTCAATATCCTCTGGAAGTAGAATAAGCAAATCCGGAAAGAGGGCGTTTTCGCGCCCTCCTTTTAATTTATGTATCCTGTATTTTTCGCAAGACCGAAAGCAAGAGGCTAAGCTGTGTTTCGGTTGTTTGTTGCGCTCGACCTGCCCGCCCCGGTCAAGGAGCGTTTGAGCGGGCTCTGTTCCGGCGTTCCCGGCGCAATCTGGGTGAGCCCGGAGCAGATACATCTCACTTTACGTTTTATCGGCGAGGTTGACGGCGGGGTAAGGCGCGATATTGCCGATGCCCTGTCGGGGGTCGATGACGAACCGTTTCAGCTCGAGCTGAAAGGGATGGGTTGTTTTCCCCCCCGCAGACAGCCGAAATCCCTCTGGGTGGGGGTAAGCCGCAACGACGCTCTGATTCATTTGCATCATAAAATCGACACTGCCCTGGTGCGGCTCGGTTTACCCCGCGAGGGGCGCAAGTTTTTGCCTCATGTCCGCCTGGCTCGCCTGAAAGATGCGAGAGTCAACAAACTCGCCGGATACCTGACCGCCAACAGCCTGTTTCGGCTGGAGCCGTTCGAGATTACGGAATTCGGGCTTTATTCAAGTTTCCTTTCCTCGCAGGGAGCCATCTATCAGCTCGAGGAGAGTTTTCCCCTGATATCAAAAGGAGCTTTTCCAGATGAAAAGTTTTCGTAAGGAACTCTGGTTCAACATCCCCAAACGCCGGGGTTTTGTCAATATCACCCCCCAGGTTCGTGAGTGCCTGCGTGAAAGTGGTATCACCGAGGGGCTGGTGCTGGTCAACGCCATGCATATTACGGCTTCGGTATTTATCAACGATGACGAGCGCGGCTTGCACCAGGATTATGAAACCTGGCTGGAAAAACTGGCGCCGCACGAACCGGTTTCGCAATACCGGCACAATGACACCGGCGAGGACAACGCCGACGCTCACATGAAAAGACAGGTGATGGGACGCGAGGTGGTGGTAGCCGTTACCGGCGGCAGTCTCGATTTCGGTACCTGGGAGCAGATTTTTTACGGGGAATTCGACGGGCGCCGAAGAAAGAGAGTGCTGGTGAAAATAATCGGCGAATAAGCGAACCTCCGTCTCGTTCGTACGTATGCTATAGAATGCTTTTAAAGCCCCTAAACATAAGAAGGTATGTCGCACTGATGGTTAAAAAAGGTATTTTTCTGATGCTGGGTCTGCTTCTGTGGGTGCCGCCGGCGGCGGTCTTCGCTCAGGACGACCTGCAATTCAAGGTCGAGGAGTTCAAGCTCGACAACGGTCTGACTTTCCTCGTCGTGGAAAGGCATACCGCCCCGGTCTTTTCGGGGTATATTTCGGTCGGGGTCGGTTCGGCCTACGAGCGAATCGGCAATATCGGCTCGGCTCATCTGTTCGAACACATGATGTTCAAGGGTTCGCAGGAAGTCGGTACCACCGATTACGCGGCCGAGAAAAAAATCATGGATAAGGAAGATTCCGTCTGGACTCTGATTGACAAGGCTCAGCAGCAAACCCGCTATATCCGCCTCAACCACCCGGAGCAGCTGCCAGGTCATCTCGAGCGTATCGAGATGCTGAAAGCGGCGCTTGATTCCCTCACCCGGCTGAGTTCACAATATGTAATTCAGAACGAATTCGACCAGATTTACACGCGCCACGGCTCAGCGGAATTCAACGCCTCCACCGGATATGATTTTACCAATTACTATGTTTCGCTCCCCTCGAATCGGCTCGAGCTCTGGTTCGCGATGGAAGCCGGCCGACTGAAAAACCCGGCCCTGCGCGAATTTTTCCCGGAACGCGATGTCGTCAGCGAGGAAAGAAGACAGTCGGTGGAAAACTCTGGCGACGCCAAACTGTTCGAGCAATTGTGCGGCACCGCCCTGATCGCCCATCCCTACCAGATTTTCTGGGAGTGGCAGTCCGAGGAAAACAACCTCACCCGTTCCGACCTGGAGGAATTTTTCAAGACTTATTATGTCCCCCAGCGCATCGTGGTGGCGGTAGTGGGCGATGTCACCGTGGCTGAAGTAAAGCAAATGGCGGAAAAATACTTCGGCGACATGCCGGTCGCGAAGGACGCCGACCCCATCTATACCGTCGAACCGCCCCAGACCGGGGAACGACGGGTGGAGGTTGTTTTTGACGCCAACCCGGCAGTAAGTATAGCTTTTCATAAAACGTCGTTCGACGACCCGGACGAGCCGGCTTTTCTCGTGATCGAACGCCTGCTCGGCGACGGCCGGACCTCGCGGCTGTATAAGTCGCTGGTGCTGGACAAGAAATTGTGTCTCAGTGTTTCGGTATCATCATTCCCCTGGAGCAACTACGGCAGTGTCTATAACGGCATCATGTGTATCGACGCCTATCCCAAAGAAGGCGTGAGCACGGGCGAGGTCGAAAACGCGGTGTACGTCGAGCTGGAAAAACTGGCGACGGAACCGGTTACCGATAAAGAATTGACCAAGATTAAAAATCAAATCGAATCCGAATATGTCTGGAACGCCTACCGAAATATGGGTCTGGCGGGCAACCTGGCGACCGCTCAGAATATCGCCAAAGACTGGCGGTTTGTGTCGAAATACCGCGGCAACCTGCTGGCGGTCACCCCGGAGGATATCATGCTCACGGCCAAAACCTACCTGACCAGAGACAACCGCACCGTGGCTACTTTGATTCCCAAACAGAAGGGAGAAGACCAATGAAAAGCAAAATTCTGACAGTGACGCTGGTATTGATGATGCTGGCCCTGGCGGCGGGGGCGGAAAACCCGCGCGACATGAAATTCTCGGAGCTGACTTTCGACCCGGCCGTGCCGGAACGGTTTGTGGCCGACAACGGGCTGGTCGTGTTTTTTTTGGAGTATCATGAACTCCCGGTTGTCAGCTTTACCGCTTATTTCAAGGGCGGCGAAGCCTATGACGCGCCCGATAAAGCCGGACTGACCGGTGTCACCGCCGAGCTTATTCGTACCGGCGGGGCGGGTTCGCGCGATCCCGAAACGGTAGACCAGGACCTGGATTTTTTCGGCACCAGAATCTCCAGCGCCTCGGCAGCGGACAATCTGACTGTTTCGATGCAGACCCTGAAGAAAGATATCAGTCTCGGGTTCGAAATTCTGGCTGATATGCTCGTCGAGCCGAGGTTCGACAGCGCCAAAATGGCGTTGGAGATTTCCAACCGTCAGGATCAAATCCGGCGGCAGAACGACAATCCCTGGGATATCAGCCGGCGGGTGTTTTACCAGACGGTTTACACTGGCCATCCTTACGGCCGTTTCGCCACGCTGGCTTCGCTGAGTAATCTTACCCGGGACGATATCCTGAAGCAGCATCAAAAATTCTACGCTCCCGACAACTGTATTATGGCTATATCCGGCGATTTGACGGCGGCAGAGGTCAAAGATATTATCAGTCGTTATTTTTCGAACTGGACAAAATCCGGTGCGGCCATCGAGCCGCTTGCGCCGGCCGAAACCAGATACGCGCCCGGCGTATATTACGCCGAAAAGGACATGAACCAGGCCAACATCCGTTTCGGGACACTCAGTCTCGACGATAAAAATCCCGACCGGTACGCTCTCGAGCTGGTCAATTTCGCTCTGGGCGGCGGCGGGTTTACCTCGCGTTTGACCGGCGAGGTGCGCACCACCGCGGGTCTGGCTTATTCGGTCGGCAGTATTCTTATGGTCCGGCCCTGCACCGGCTGTCTTTTCGGTTATTGCCTGACCCGCGCCGACGCCATGTCGCAGGCGGTGCAGATGATGCTCGATATCGTCAAAGAGGTGAAAGCCGACGGCATCACCGAGGAAGAACTGACACTCGCCCGGGAATCGCTCATCAACAGCTATATTTTCGATTACGACACGCCGCAGGAACTGACAGCGGCGTACGCTTACCAGGAACTTCGCGGTTTCCCGCCTGACCAGCTTCAGAGAAACCTCGAGGAATACAAGAAAGTGACGCTCGCCGATTGCCGGCGCGTCGCGGCCAAATACCTCGATACCGAAAATATCGCCCTTGTTATCACCGGTAACAAGGACCTGTTCGACAAGCCGCTTGAAACGTTCGGACGGGTCACGGCGGTTTCGATGGAAATCAAATAAGCGGAGGCCGGACTATTTTGAACAAGTTCGATTTATTTGCGTTTTATGATACGATTGTCTAAAATATTCAAATTAAGGATTTTACGATGAAGAAGAAAATTACTCCGGTGCTGATGCTTCTGATTCTGGCGGCGCTCGCGGTACTGAGTTCCTGCGGTCAGAAAGTCGAGGTCGCTCCGCCGGTGGCGAAAGTCGTGCCCCACGTGGACACCCTGTTCGACAAGGAAGTGGTTGATAATTATTACTGGCTGCGCCAGCGCGACAACCAGGAAGTTATCGAATACCTGAACGCGGAAAACGAATATACCGACGCGGTCACCGGGCATACCAAAAAGCTGCAGGAAAAAATCTATGAGGAAATGGTCGGCCGGATAAAGGAAACCGATTTGTCGGTGCCGGTCAAAATCGATGACTATTACTATTACAGCCGCACCGAGGAAGGCAAGCAATATTCGATTTATTGCCGCAAAAAAGGAAATCTGGATGCCGCCGAGGAAATCCTGCTCGACCTCAACCAGTTGGCCGAGGGCAAGGCTTTTATGAGCCTGGGCGTGTTCGATGTCAGCCCCGACCATAAACTGCTGGCTTACGCCACCGACGACAAGGGCAACGAACGCTACGACCTGCGCATCAAGAATCTCGAAACCGGGGAACTGTTGCCCGATGCGGTCGACAATATCGCAACCTCGCTGGTATGGGCCAACGACAACAAGACGCTGTTTTATACCGTTACCGACGAAGCCTGGCGACCGTTCAAAGTTTTTCGCCACCAGCTGGGCGATGAAGCCAAAAACGACGCGCTGATTTATCACGAGGAAGACGAGGCGTTCTTTGTTGGTCTCGGCAAAACCAAGAGCCGGGCTTATATTCTGATCAACCTCGGCAGCAACACCACCAGCGAGTGCCGGTATCTCGACGCCGACAAACCGTTCGACAAGTTTAAAATATTCGAACCGCGCAGGCACGAGGTGGAGTACCAGGTCGAACACCACGGCGACGAGTTCTATGTTCTGACCAACGACAACGCCAAAAATTTCAAGCTCATGAAAACGCCGGTAAACCGGACCTCGAAAGAGAACTGGAAAGAATTCATACCTCATCGCGATTCGGTGATGCTGTCGGGGATGGATGTGTTTCGCGATTATTTGGTCGTGTACGAACGTAAAAACGCCCTGCAGCAGATCAGGGTGTTCGATTTCAACACCGGCGAATCGCACCATATCGAATTCGACGAACCGGTCTATGCCGCTTACGGCGGCGACAATCCGGATGACCACAGCGACCTGCTGCGGTTTACCTACATGTCGCTGGTGACGCCGAGCTCGGTTTACGACTATAACATGAAGACCCGGACCCGGGAGTTGAAAAAACAGAAAGAAGTGCTGGGCGGCTATAACCCGGATGACTACCGGTCGGAAAGAGTCTTTGTCACGGCCGATGACGGCGCCGGGATACCGGTGTCGATGGTGTACAGGAAGGGGATGAAGAGAGACGGCAACAACCCGTTTTATCTATACGGTTATGGCGCTTACGGCATCAACATGGACCCCTGGTTTTCCTCCAACCGCCTGAGCCTTTTGGACCGCGGCTTCATTTTCGCCCTGGCGCACGTGCGCGGAAGCAGCGCGATGGGACGGGGTTGGTACGATGACGGCAAGCTGATGAACAAGAAGAACAGCTTCACCGATTTCATCAATGTCGCCGAATACCTGATTGACCAGAAATATACCTCATCGGAGAAACTGGTCATCAGCGGCGGCAGCGCCGGCGGCCTGCTGGTCGGGGCTGTGGTTAATATGCGCCCGGAGCTGTTCAAGGTGGTGGTGGCCGATGTTCCTTTCGTGGATTTGATGAACACCATGCGCGACGAATCCCTGCCGCTGACGGTCATCGAATGGGAAGAATGGGGCAACCCGAACGAGAAGGAAGCTTACGATTATATGCTGTCTTATTCCCCATATGATAATGTCGCGGCCAAAGAGTACCCGTACATGCTTTTGACCGCCGGGCTGAACGACACCCGCGTGAATTACTGGGAGCCGGCCAAATGGTGCGCGAAACTTCGCGCCCTCAAAACCGACAACAACACGCTGGTGTTAAAAGTCAATATGGGCGCCGGACACGGAGGCGCCTCGGGTCGCTACGATTATCTCAAGGAAGTCGCGTTCGAGTACGCCTACATTCTCGATATCCTGGGGATTAATAAATAAAAAGAATTTTAGTCGGTCAAACGCGCTCCTTTGCGGGGGCGCGTTTTTTATTGCGCGACAAGCATCAGCGAGGTGTAATACGCCGCGCCGATAAGGCCGGCGTCGTTGCCCGTTTCAGCCGGGCGAATCTCGGCGCCGGTTTTTAGATGCGTCCTGAAACGCTCGAAATTTTCGACAATGCCACCTCCGAGAATTATCAAATCGGGCGTGAAAAGCTTCTCCATCTCCTTCAAGAAATAATTCAGCCGGACAGCCCAGTCCGTCCAGGTGAGGTTCTCTCTGACCCGCACGCTGGCGGCGGCGATAGACTCACCCTCGCGGCCGTTCTTCAGAAACACGTGCCCGAACTCGGTGTTGGGGAAAAGCTGCCCGCGATAAAAGAGGGCCGAGCCGATGCCGGTGCCGAGCGTCAATAGCAGCACCGTCCCGCCGCCGGGGTGGTCGTAATCTTTGCCCGCGCCGAATTTCATTTCAGCCAGACCGGCGGCGTCGGCGTCGTTAAGCACCCGCACCGCTCCGGAGGTCAACGGACGGAAAAACTCGGCGAGATTTTTATCCAGCCAGTCCGGTGAGACATTGGCCGCCGAGCGGACCATACCGTTTTTGATAACGCCCGGATAACCGATACCGACCGGGATAGCAGGGGCGTATTTCGCGATTATTTTTTGGATAATACTTCTGGTCTCGTCGGGAGTGGTGGCGTTCGTTATGGCGACGTATTCCGGCTTTTCGAGCAGACGGCCCCGGGCGGTATCGACCGGGGCGGACTTGATGCCGCTGCCGCCGATATCAATCCCGAGAATTTGGGTGGGGGTGGTGTTCTTGTTCATGGGGATTATTTAGGGTATTGGCGAACAAAATTCAAGAATAAAATTGATATGAGGTAGCCTGCAAATTCTCTCGTTCCAACGCTCTGCGAGAGAACAAGTGAGTAGTGTCAGATCACACTTACCTTCGGCAAGCAGGACCTGACACTAGATAAAATGTACTTATGATGTTTTCATCCTTTTTAGTAAAATTTCCCACCAAAAAAGGCCGCCTTAAAGGCGGCCTCTTTTTATAGAAAATGAGTGTTGGCTTAGTCTTCGCGCTTGAGATGACCCTGAAGCATCAGCAGCTGACCGGGGGTTTGCGCCATCCTGACCATTGCCAGAAGTTCATTCATGCTGGAGACTTCCTCGACCTGTTCCGCGATTTTCCAGCTGATGAAATTTCGGGTCGCCAGGTCGCCTTCCTCTTCGGCCATGCGGGCGATTTCGTGAACCTGCTGGGTCACTTTCAGCTCGTGGTCGAGCGCGGCCTTTACGATTTCCTCGGCCGACTTATAATCGGTCTTC
>JBMOKZ010000247.1:0-1437 GCA_049324195.1 Candidatus Zixiibacteriota bacterium
AAACGGCCGATGCGGGCGGTACAACACGAACTATAGTAGATTCGGCCCTTACAGAGGTAGATGACTATTGGAATGGGGCGATTGGTTGGTTCGAGGGCGATACGACGACCGCCGCGCTTCGAGGTATTTTCTTCCATGTCCAAGATTTCGACGCCACGTCCGACACTCTCACATTATTTCGGCCTCTTCCGGCAGCACCGGCTGCCGGAGACACATACCGCTTGGTTCTCGGCGGGAATTATCGCGGGGATATAGAGACTTTCTTTATGACTGCTGGAGGAGTACAACCGGAATTAATCGCCGTTACCGGGACGAATATTACAGGACTGACGATTAAGAAAATCGCGACTGATGCAGGAACAATGACATTGTGGTATGACCAGTCTGAAGATTTGCTGTATATGAAGATGGATTATAGTAATTACGGGGTCGGCCTCGACGTCAGTGGTGACGTCACAGACGGAATAATATACGATGATACAGAAAATTCCTGGGTCCAGGTCGATGTCACAAGTGGTTCTTTGCCGGGGTCTGATCAGACCGATGCTTTCACGATTGCCTACCCAAGTCAGACGTACACCCCTGATTATGAAGCTCCGGAAACCTATGCGGGAAAAACTCGGTATCGACTCCTCGTCATAAAAAATACTGATGGCGCTGACACAATGGTGGATCTCGAATGCTGGTCCAATGTGTATGACGGGGGGCATGTGGACACAATCGCGGCCGGGGAGAGTCTCACGACCGCGGCGGGTAGTTTTGCACTTGATGACGGATCAGATTTCCCGGCAAAATCTTTCTGGGTTTACAATGCGACTCAGGATGACTGCCGGTATGTAACTCATCGAATCGGGAATACGTTATATTGCGCTGCGTGCGGGGCAGGTCTTCGCGGATATACAGGTACTTCTTGGACTGCAGCTGACTCGATATCTATAATGCCGAACATTGACCTTGCTCTCGACGCACCTTCTACAGACCAATTCGAAAATCCCGCGTCAGAAACTACTGCGCCGTCAGGACTTACATTCGGTACATATGCTTATGCTACTAATTTTTCTACACTCTCAATAGGTGATCTTGCGGCAGGAGCGATATATGGGATATGGCAGAGAGAAGTAATTATGGAATCTCATAGGGCAGAAACGAATCTCGAAGCGTCGATCTCGTTCGAGTGGAGTTAAGCATGGCTTTCAATATGAGTGTTTCGAATTTTTCATCGAGAAAATCAGGAGAAGCGAGGCATTCCTCGCTTCATGATCTCTATATTACTGAGAGAGCAGCAGCAGCTTTTCGAAATATCTTCGATATAATAGGAAGTCCGGTAGCGAAAAATATTTCTAAGTTTTCGTCAAGAAACATAGGCTCCAGTGAGAATTATTCTCGATTTTCCTCGAATCTTTCGGGCGCAGGAAAAAATATTTCGAGATTCGGTGT
>JBMOKZ010000248.1:0-1434 GCA_049324195.1 Candidatus Zixiibacteriota bacterium
TCGCCGGCGGCGCGACGGCGCATCCCCAGGATTATCAGTCCCGCCAGATACGACAGGATTATAGCATAATCAATAATCGACAAATTCTCTTATTCCAGTTCCCAGCGCAGTTGCACAAAGAAATTCCGCTCCGCCGCCGGATAATATTCGCCAACCCATTCTCCCGGGTCGGTCTCGTAAGCATACCCGCTCAATTCATATTTCTCCTTGAAGATATTATTCACAGTAGCCGACAGAATAAATCTTCCCAATCCGTCAAACCCCTTCACTTTCAGCGCCGCTGTCACCGATGACACCGTATATGGCTCAATCGAGAGCTCTTTCCGGTTGCCGTTCTCGACATATTGCCGTCCCACGGCTCGGAACCGGTAGGTCAACCGCAGCGGCTCCCGGTCATAATCAAATATCAGATTCGATATATTTTCCGGAAAACCGGCGATATGATTGTCGGAAAAATCGAGAGTATCATCAACCGTACCGTTATAATCATAATCGCGGTAGAGAAAATACTCTTTGAGACGGTTATAATTGAAAGAACTGTTGCCGCCTATGGTCAGGCTCTCGCCGAGACGGAAACTTCCGCTCAATTCGATTCCGGAATGCACCGAGCGCTCGGCGTTTCCAAGACGAACCCGTCCGCTTTCATCAATCCCCCCTTCCGGCACGATTTCATTGCGAAACTCCATCCAAAATAGATTCAGGCCGGCCTGCCAGCGGTCCTGACGGATATTTCCGCCCAATTCAAAATCATACAACCGCTCCGGTTTAACGGTCGGGTCGCCAAAGACAAAGGTGGTATCATTTGACGTCGATACATTAATTCGCCTGATTTCCAGATTGGGCGTACTCCAGGGGTCTTCGGCATCATATATCGTAACATCCTCCGGCTCCCGTGACGAGAGCGCGAAACTTCCGAAAATATCAATCTGGTCGTTTACGAGATAACTGATTCCGGCGCGGGGGGACAGGAATACCCAGTCGAGGTCGTACTTGTAACCGTAGAGCGCTCCCAGGCGGCTCTGGTCAAAATCGTAATGCAGATATTTCAACTGCAGATTCCCCATCAGGCGAATCCGCTCCCCCAGATAAAAATATCTGTGAAGGTACGCCGAGCTGAAATATTTCTTCCCGAAATATTCATAATACCGGTTTTGCGGGTCTATATTGCTGGTCAACCCCTCCGCCCAGACCACCTGTCCCCAGTGCGTCGAGTTGAAATAATAGAAGCAACCGCCCAGAGATGTTACTCCTTTGTCGGTTTCCCAATCCAGACGGGGATTCCAGCCGTACTGGTTCTTGGTCACCCATTTCTGACGAATCAGGTCTCCTTCGGTCCGATTGTCAACCGTGGCAGAAGGCGGAATATTATATTCCCAGTAATCCTGGCCGCTCCGAAACTGCTCATAATACCCCTTGCCGCGGATGTAATAAAGG
>JBMOKZ010000249.1:0-11195 GCA_049324195.1 Candidatus Zixiibacteriota bacterium
GATTATCCGCCGTTATAAATGGGTAACCCCGGGAGAGCTGGATGTCCTGAGCATCCTGACCAACTCGGCCGCCACCTCTATCGCCAATAATATGCTGTACAACGACTTGCAGGCATCATACCTGCAGGCTATCCGGGCGCTGGCCAACGCTGTCGAAGCCCGCGATAAATGCACCAAGGGCCATACCGATCGGGTCACCGTTCTGGCGCGGCTGGTGGCCGAGGAGATGGGCTGGGAAGAAGACCAGATTACCGACCTCGTAATGGGTTGTATGCTCCACGATATCGGTAAAATCGGCGTGCCCGACAGTATCCTCAACAAACCGGACGTCCTCGACGACCAGGAACGCGAGAAAATGGTGGACCATCCGCTGGTCGGGCTCCAGATTATCAGCGGGGTTGACCTGTTCAAGCCGGCGATTCCTTACATCATCGGTCATCACGAACGGTACGACGGCACCGGTTACCCCGAGGGCTTGCAGGGCGACAAGATTTCCATCGAGGGCCGCCTGCTGGCGGTCGTAGATACGTTCGACGCCATTTTGTCCGACCGGCCATACCGCAAAGGCGCCACCGTCAGAAAGGCGGTCACGGAACTCCTGCGCAACAGCGGGACGCAGTTCGACCCCGCGATTGTCGATATTTTTATCGAGATAATCCGGAAATATAAAATCGATTTTCAATCTTTGTACGGGCGTAAAGAGGATATCTCGTTTCTCGAGGAACCGTCCTTTATTGAAAAGGTCTCGGTGTAAACGACAGCATCAGGATTATCAATGCGGCGACGCCCATCGCGCCGGCCGCGTTGCCCGGGGGGTGAAAATCCTCCAGGGTGGGCGGATGGGCGACTCCGAAAACAAAACCGAAAGCCGCAAAAAACCACCACATCGGCGATTGATACCCCAACACCAGTAGTCCCAGCATGGCCCCCCAGCCGAAATATTTCTGTTTGCGCCGCAGCAGACCGTAAATGATATGCCCGCCGTCGAGCTGTCCGATCGGCAGCAGATTTATCGCCGTAATCAGGATGCCCACCCAGCCCGCAAAAGCGGCCTCGGTAAAAACATAGTAGTGGTTGTCCGCCGGCAGGCCGGCTAAAAGCGGGGCCAACAGCCGAATCAAAATCGACTCCCCGTCAAGCGTGAACGCCAGCGAGGTTGCTGGTACGGCTTCCGCCGGTAAAATCGTACTGCGCGATAACCCGTAGAAAAGCCAAAAAAGGGCGACCAGCCAGCCAGTAATCGGCCCGGCTGCGCCGACCTCGATTAAATCGCGCCGGTTCCAGAAAGGAGACTTGGATTTAATGACGGCGCCGAAGGTGCCGATGATGTTCGGTGCCGGAATGAAATAGGGCCAGGAAGTAATGATACCGCGCCGTCGGCTGGCGATAAAATGACCCATTTCGTGCACGAACAGGATGGATATAATAGCCAGCGTGAATTCGATTCCGGCGCCGTCGGCTAAATCGCTCAACGACCGGTCCAGAGCGGTCGGCAGCGCGGAAAAGGAATAAGACAGCTCGTCCCACAAGCTCAGCGGGCCGGTGGTCTCCGGAGGAATTACGCCCATGATCGCCTCGGGCAGGTTCTTCAAAAAGACCGGCACGAAATAAACGGTAAACAGGGTGATAAAAAAGAGAATGACGTTTATCCGGGGAATTTTCAGTTTTTTGCGCGGATCGATATCCAGAAGCAGGCTGTCGTCGGCGGTTTTCAAATGAAAATTATACCCGGCCAGCCGGAGACGCTCCTCGAGCAGCTTCACGGATTTCTCCCGCTCGAAACGATAGCTGAGGCTGAACGACAGCCGCGATCCGTGCGGATAATAGGCGTCGATGGTGAACAGGTCGTTCAACAGCGGGGTTAATTGGCCGGCATGCCGTTCGCGTTCGTTCGGTTCCATAATTAAATTATACTGTTTTAAGGGAAAAAAGGTAATAAAAAAAGAAGCGAGGAAAAAATCCTCGCTTCTTGTTATCGGTCCTATAACGGGCGATTATTCGTACGTGGCATCCCAAATCGGGCTGACATGTTTCCAATAACCATCCGGACACGGGCCGCTTTCGAAGTAGTAGGCGATCATGAACATAATGTCGTTGAGGTCATAGACCGCGTCAACATTAGGATTCAAGTTGCCGAGATACTGGAAGGGCCACGGACCCGGGCCGCCGTTATAGATGAAGTTGATTTCGTAAACGATATCGCGAATATCCATGACGTTGTCATTGTTGACATCGCCACGACCCCAACCCATGAACTTGTTAGCCATGTTGGCAAGCGGAATCAGTTCGTTGGCGGAGGCGCTGTTGGACATGCCGGTAACCTGGAACAGCGCTTCAGCGAACAGGAACTCGCCGTTGGGTTCGAAATCGTGTTTGACCAGGGTGTAGTGAGATTCACCGTCACCACCGGACAGACCGGCTACGTTATCAAAGAGACCGTTGTAGTGTTCGCAATAGAAGTACAGAGAATCCCAGTAGACATAGGCAAAGAAGCCGGCGCCGTCACCGCTCTGGTTACCCCAGAAGTGAACGGAGTTGATGGCCGGTTCCTGGCCGCAGCCGAACGGAATCTTCACCGCGCCGTTGGCAACGGTGCCGCCTTCAGTATACGTCCAGCACAACGAAGCAGGACCGTAGTAGTTGGCTCTCTGACGACCAGAACCGGAAATATCCGGATCCTGGTAGGTACCGAAGTACCAGTCAGTAACGGCATTGCCGTTTCTTTCCCAGAAATTCCAGACTTTGATAACCAGGTTGTGGAGAGTGCCGTTCAGAGCGGCGTCGCCATAGACACCGATGGTCTTACAGTTGCCCATAATACCAATCGTCAGGGTGTCGTCGAACGGGCCGAAGAAGGCCTGAACGTTGGCCCAATCCCAACCAGCACCATCGTCCCAGTTCTGGACGGAGTCAAGTACGGTCGAGTAGACTTCGTTACCATACAGGGTGTGATAACTGTCACCCTGGAAGTAAGCGATTGTACCCATATTCACACCGGAAGCCAGGCCAGGCACGCAGTCGTCACTGACATAGTTCGGATCCGCCTGCATGGAGGCAAAGATAGCGTCTTCACCGTCGAGCGGGGTCGTACTGGACAGCCAGTCTTGCGAGTTCATGGCTACACGGTACTGACCGGTCGCGTAGAAGTGAGCGCCGGCGTAATACGAGGATTCGTCACCGCCGATATCCCAGCAAGCGGGATCCCAGACGGCTTCGTCGTCGCGGTTACCGATACGGCCGGTATTGCTGACGTTCTTGGTCCACTGCTGGCTTTCGCCGAAGTGGAGAGCCTGTTTCTCGATCAAGCAGCCGCCGATGATGTTGATGGTCACTTCCGGAACATCCGGCTGGCCGGCGTCGGCCACGGGATCGTTCATGAAGTAATCCGGGTCATCGGAAGTAATGACGGCGTAGCAGGTCTGGATACCACGAGTCAGCTCGTTCTGATCAACGATCAGCGAGAGGTCGTAGGAATCACCAGCCGCGACAACGTCAATATACTGATCCACGGACACGAAAGCCGGAGCGGCCAGAGCCGCAGGATTGGTCACGGCCTTCGAAGCGACGTTTCTCAGGTCGGCGTTTTCATCGATGGCAACGGTCGATTCGAGCAGATACATGCCAAGCTTGTTGTCGTTCATCGCGACAGCCATGCGCTCGGCTTCATTGGCGAGTTCGTCACCGACGGCGGTAAAGTCAAAACCGCCGGGAGTGGAACCGTTGGAGGCTTCGTCGATATCAATCTGAATATTCAGGTCGGCGCAACCGGTGTTGCTCAGGAAGTCTTCCAGAAGAACCGGGTAGTTGGCATCGGTACCGAAGCTGACGCCCTTCGTAATCGTCGGTTTGTTAACCTGCAGACGAGGACGATAGGCCTGTTCGGTAAGGTCGATGAGACCGCCCATGTAGGTCGAGAAGAGGATGTGAGTCACACCAGCGGTATCTAAAGCGATGGCGCCGCCGCCGCCGACGTTCTGACCGTAAGTCGAACCGTAGTCAATCCGACGGTTGAACAGTTCGGAACCGTCGTCGGCATTCATGCAGTGCAGGAAGCCGTTGTCGCTGAACGCGAACAGCAGATCAGCGGCCTGGGTTTCGCAGGTCAGAATCATTTCATTGTAGAAACGATCGTCGGTGGTGAAGTTGCCCCAGTTCTTAATCCAGGCGATATTGCCGTTGGTCTTGCGGATCGCATAGAGCGAGCCCAGGTCAATCGGCGGATGATACCAGCGGGTATAAGTCTGGAACAGAACGTTGTTCTGGTCCACAACCGGGGTCTGAGCGTAACGCATATAGTTATTGGCAATGTACATAATCGGCGTGCCGTTGGCAGCGTCGAATTCGTACAGCACAGCGTCAACCGGGTGGTCGCCCACGCAGGTGGAAACCGCCCAGATTTTGCCGTTGTCATAAGCTATGCCGGCGTCAAAACCTTCAACACTAACCGTGACGCCATAGACTTCGGAGCCCTTGAAGCTGGTGCCGGAGAAGCGCCAGAGTTCATCACCGGTGA
The DNA here is from genome assembly GCA_049324195.1 of Candidatus Zixiibacteriota bacterium. GTDB lineage: Bacteria > Zixibacteria > MSB-5A5 > GN15 > FEB-12 > JAFGNW01. The sequence goes on from JBMOKZ010000249.1 coordinate 4,514, forward strand.
ACGCATCCAGAGCGGTCAGACCGCCCTTGGGGGCATCCTGGTTGGAGATGAAGAGGGTCCCGACACCGTCGTTGGTCATACCACGGGTAATGACGGAGTTAAAGCCGGGAATAGCATAAACGTAGCCGTTAGCGGCCCAGCCGGCATAAGGCATACCGGTCGCGGCGTAAACGGCGAAGATCTGAGCTTTATTGGTGGAGAAGAACAGCACATCGTCGGTGCCGTCGTTCAACATCATAAAGTTCGTGTAGGAAGTACCATCACCGGCAAGCATCGGCAGACCTTTGTAGCCATCGGTCGAGTTCAGAGTCCAGACCAGCGTCGGAACCGCCGGATTGGAGAAGTCGTAGCAGTCGATGCGAGAGGTCTGGCCGCCGGCCAGGAACAGATACGGCACTCCGCCCACTTCGTAAATCGAAGGAACCGAGTTGATATAGCCGTAGCCGTTGTTGATGGTAGCAATCGGGGTCGACAGGTCATACAGATCGAAGATCTGGTACTCGCTGCTGGCGGCGTAGAAGGGCATAACAACGAAGCCTTCGTACACAATCGGACCAACGTTCGGAGCCCCATTGCTCGGATGGAAATAGTAGTTGTTAACGGTCAGGTCGCAATTGGCGTCGCTGCCGATGGACATATAGGAGTGACCGGTGCGCTGCATGTTCTGCTGCAGGGTCGGCCAGTTCCCGTAACCGGCAGGTTTCGGATCGCAAGCCATCTCGTCAAACGGAATGGAACAGAAGTTGACTTCAAAAATAGAGTTCGAGGAAGCCCAGCCCATGGCCGCGCCAAGGTCGCCCCAGGCCACGCCATCGAAGCTGTACAGCGAACCGCCGTTGACATTAGTAGTGCCGGCGTCGAAAGCCGGAATGTAATTGTCACCGGGGTCGGTGTTGTCCCAGGAAACGCCAACATAGAAGTCACCAACTACTTGAACATCAGGGATTACCAAATTCACCCACCCGTAAACGCTGGGGAAGTCGTAATTATCAGGCAGAAGCTCGGTCTGATAGATGATAGCGCCAGGCTGTCCACCACCGTCGGCCCAAATATAGAATTCGATGGCAGGAGTCGTGCTGGGGTCACCCCAGAAACCGGGCTCGGTTTGAACGGTCCAGATTTCCTGGACACGGTTGATATTTACGCCCGCCACTTTCTGAGCGTAGTAGATAGGTCCACTGACGCCGTTTACGGAAAGGGCATTATAGAGAATCTGCCATTGACAGGCAGAGAATTCATCCAGACAGACTATGGGAGCATAATCAAATGCCGCGTCAACACCCCAGAGTTCGTTTAACCAGGTCCAGTTGACACCGCAAAGTTCCCAATAGCCTTCAGCCGGGTTAACCCAGTTGACCGAGCCACCGATGAAATCCGGATCGCTGTCGGTATCGTTAAGGACGAAACCGATACGGCCATCGGCCGGGTTATCGCCGGTGGTCTGGCACAGAACGTGCCACGGGCCGACGAAGACCAGGTTCAGCGACGAGAAATCAAAGGCATGGCCGTTCCAGCCAAAACCGTTTGGATACACGTTGGCCAAACCGGCCGGAATGCTGGCCGTAGCCAGAACCGTCGTCGGGTCAGGATTACCGGCGCCGTCATCCGCCACCACCATAACGTCAACACCGTTTAACTGAGTGGTCGGACCGTAATAATCACTCGGATGATTATACAGCCAGATGATCAGGGTATTGAGGGTTTCAGCGGTTTCGGAAGTGAAGCGCTGGCCAAAGCCGTTGATATCGGAACCGGCTGTGGTATAGACGCCATAGTAAGGAATCGACAGGACATAACCGCCGCTGACGATTTCCTTGTTGTAGCATACGGAATAATCCTGGCAGGCATAGACAATAGTCGAAAGATGAAGCGGTATGCCAAAAGCATCGCCAAGGGCAACCCATACCGGACCACCGGCGTAAGCCGGATAGAAGGCATAGCTGTTGCCGTTGTCTGTGCCGTCTTCATTCTGGTTGAGATAGAACTTGATGTAGTCTGCAGGATCGCCGCCCTGAACTTCAAAGCTGACGTGATAAGGGCCGTAACCCACATCAACACCGGCTCCGCCGTTGAGAGCTAAATACTGGTAGAAGTATACATCCATCGGAATATCAGCCGCAGGAATGACTTCGGACCAAAGGACAGTATTCGGCATGCCGCCGGCATCGTCCCAGACTTCGACGAGAATATCACAACCGCCGGAGCCGTCACCGTTGACGACGTCGGTGGCCTCTCTGACATCGAAGTAAACTTCGTACAGAGTGCCATAGTGATTCTCGGCGACATCATAGCGTATGCTCCATTTGAACTCGTCAGCCGTGGCGGTAAAGGTATACCAGGAGCCAGCATAATCTGACAGGTCAAAATAAGCGCAGCCAGAAGTGTCGAGGGACTTCTGTCCGTTCATGGAGTTGGGTCCGTGAGTATCGGTGATATAGGATTTACTGTCAATACCCGCAGGAACCTGATAGGCCGGTTCCAAATAAGCCGATCTGTCAACATTATTGACTCGAATCGGCTTTTGATATTCAACAAGTTGATTCCCAGGACCAGAAATTGCCGTACCGCTAAAAGCCAGAATTAAGCTTAGAACGAATACTGCGATTATCAGTTTTTTTAACATTTATTTCCTCCTTAAAAAAGGAAAAGAGCTAAATTCATCTTCTAAAGCTGAAAAATTATCGGCTTCACGAACTATATAATAGTATCGGCAGTCTTTGATAATTATCAATATCTCTTTTTGTCTAGGGAAGTGAGATTTAACTTTAGTCAATGAATTCATAAAATTCCTATTCTTGGAGTAAGAGCAATTTGCCCTAAAATAGTCGTGTTAAGTCTTGATTCTATTAACTCTAAATTACAGGAAATGCTATCGTTTCACCTCCTAACAATAAGTTAGCGCTTAAAGTTAGTGATTGAGTTAATAGTTGGAGATTTTGGACAGGAACCGTTATTGTCCGGGCTTATTTAATGCCGTGTTTCGAATCAAAAATTAAGACCCGAAACAGGTATAAAAATCCCGCCGAGGGTTTTTTGATAAAACCGTTAACAATAAAAGTTCATTAGAAATGAGGTCGTTACTTGAGAATCTTTATGGCTCTCAGATTCTTTTATAACAGTAATTACACACGCTGAAAGTAAAATAAGAATTTATTTGATTTTGTCAAGAAAAATTCGGAAATATTTTCCACGTTTTTTTATTTTAACAGAGTTTATCACATTTTTCCAAATTGGCCTTGACAGTCCCGGGCGGAATGATTTTCCTGCGGCTATGCATCTTCTGTCGCTCAATATCAGAAATTTCCGGGTCATCAAAGAGACCCGCCTGCAGTTTCCGGACAATATTATAGGCGTAATCGGCCCCAACGGGGCGGGGAAATCCTCGCTTATCGAGGCTATCGCCTGGGCGCTTTACGGCAATCAGGCGGCGCGCTCCGGGAAAGACGAGATTAAAGCCACTTTCGCGCGTTCCACGGACGACTGCGAGGTCGAGCTGACCTTTCGCGTCAACGGCGAAGCCTATCGCGTGCTCCGTAGGCTGGTGGGGAAAACCGAGCGGGCCGAGGTCGAACTGTACCGGGCAAGCCGCTCGGAGTCGGTCGGGAGCATGGAAACCCAAAAGCATATCAGTCATCTGCTGGGTCTGGACTGGCGGGGATTTTTGACCTCGTTTCTGGCCCGCCAGCAGGAACTCAACGCCCTGAGCGACTTGGTCCCCTCGAAACGCCGGGAACATCTGGCCGGAATGCTGGGTATCGAAAAACTTGACCGGGCCCTCCAGCAACTCAAGGAAGACAACCGCGCCAGCGGCGACCGGGCCGCTTTCCTGCAACGGCAATTGCTCGAAAAAGAACAGGTGCAAAAACGAATCGAAGAACTTTCGGAGCACGAAAAACGGCTCGCCGATAATGTCGCCACTACATCGGGAGCATACGAGGAAAAAAAACGCGTTCACGACGCTATCTCTTTGCAATACAAAAGGGAGCACGATAAATTGACGACGTGCTCCGCTGTCAAGGCAAGGATTGACGCCGGTTTTCAGACCCGGAAAAACCTCGAGGACCTCCTCGCGCAACTGACCCGCGAACAACAGCAACTGGCCGCCGCCGAACAGGAATTCGCGAGCCTGCAAACCGAACTTATCGATTTCGGAAGTCTCAAGGCGAGGTTGGAAGGTCTTAAAGAAGCGCAGAATAAAATCCGTTTCAGAAAGGACCTCGCCGAACGTCGGGATACCCTGCTGGCCGAGCAGACCAGGCTGAGCGTGCGGTTGAGCGAAATCGAGCGGGCTTTTCAACAGAGTCTGGAGGCATTGAATAAGATACCCGAGCATATCGAAAGTCTCAAACGGGAAGTCGAGACAGCCCTGGGTCAAGCCCGTGATGATTACTCGGCTTTGAAAGCCCGGCTGGAATCGGCGAACCGCGATATTGACCGGGTTCAAAATCAAATAGTTTCGATTAATGAAATCGGCCCCGACACGGTTTGCGACCGCTGTCACCGGCCGTACGGCGATGACTTACCTGAAATCAAAAAACATCTTGACCGGGAGCTGGTCGAGACGCATCGGGCCGCGGCCAATATCGAAAAGCAACTGACTACCCAAAAAAACAAGGGGCTCGTGCTCAAACAGGAGTTTGAAACCCGCGAACGACAACTTCAGCAGAAATTCGAGTTGAACCTGAAAAAAGAAACCGCCGAAAAGGAAGTCCGGGAGGTAAAAACCCGGCTCGACAGTCTGGCCCGGGAACTGGCGGAATTGACTACCCGGCTCGAAGACCTGAGCGGGATTGAGTTCGACGAAATGGAGTTCGAACGGCTCGGTCGCCGGCTTCCGGAACTGGAGAAAAAACAGGCCCGGCAAAACCGTTTGGGCGGAATGCTGGAAAGCATCCCGGCGGTGCGAGCGAAAAAGAACGAGACCCAAAACAAGATAACGGAACTCGACCGGGTTCTTCAGGATATGAAAAGCGAGCTGACCCGACTGGATTTCGACGAAACCGCGTTTGAAAGGGTCCGGGTCGCGTTCGACATGGCGGTCGAGGAATTCGAAAGGTGCAAGACCGTTTATCTCGAAGCCAAAAAAGAACGGGAACTTACCACCCGGGAACTGGAACTTCTGCGGGAACAGCTGGCTGGGTTCGCCCGTTCGGAAAAGGAACTGGAGCAATACCGTTCCGACCAGTATTACAGAGAAAAACTGAGCGGCCTGTTCAGCGAGTTTCGCAAACACGTCATCGCCCGCATCCGACCCCAGCTGGCGCGGATATCCGGCGGTCTGCTCGAGGAGATGACCGACGGGCGGTTTCGGATGGTCGAGCTGGACGAGAATTATAATCTGCGGGTGATGGATTACGGTCACTTTTTCGGGGTGGAGCGGTTTTCGGGCGGCGAGAAGGACCTGGCCAACCTCTGCCTGCGGCTGGCCATCTCGCTGGCGCTGACGGAGTCGGCCGGGCTGGACCGGTCGTTCGTCATTCTCGACGAGGTTTTCGGGTCACAGGACAATGACCGCCGGGAACTGATTTTCAAGGGACTGGCCAATCTCAAAAAGCGTTTTCCGCAGATGTTTCTGATAACCCATATCGACGAATTGAAAGACCGGGTCGAAACCCTCATCGAGGTCAACCCGACCGGGGCAGGTTGGTCGGAGGTGAAAATCGATGGCGTCGCGGTCTAAGGCCATGAGCCGGCGGATTCGCCTTATCAACGCGGCGGCGCTGGTGGTTCTGGTCGCGTTGATTTTAATCTTCCGCCTGGTGGAAGTAATCGATCGGGACCGGACTCCGGGGGAACGATTTACCGTGGCGAAAATTATCGACGGCGACACGGTGGAACTTCGCGGCGGCGACCGTCTTCGCCTGCTGGGTATCGACACGCCCGAGAAGGATGAACCGTACTACGAAACCGCCCGGCAATTTCTGGAAAAAATAGCTCTGGGCCGACCCGCCCGGGTGGAGTACGCCGGACGCAAACGCGACAATTACGGGCGGCTTTTAGGATATCTCTATATCGATTCGGTATTCGTCAACAGGCAGATTCTGGAAAACGGCCTGGGGTATCTGTACCTGTTCAAGGACAACGACCCGAACAGCCCGGAAATCAAGGAGCTTTTGACAGCCCAGCGCGAAGCCCTGAAAAACCACACGGGTATCTGGTCGCTGGCGCGTACGCCCGAGCAGTATTACGTAGCGTCATCCAACTCTTTCCGGTTCCATCGACCCGGCTGCCGCTCGGTGGCGGAAATTAACCCGGCCAATCTGCGAAAGTTCAGCACCCGCGAGGAAGCTCTTTACGAGGGTCTCGCACCCTGCCGCAACTGCAAACCGTAAAAACTTTTTAATATTTTTTGTTTATTATCTTGCCCGGCCGGTATAATCTTGTAACCTACTGAAAAAAAGAAACGAATAATGTCGGCTTATGAATTTGCGATATCATAAAATTTTAGTATGCGTCATTATCGTCCTGTTGAGTTGTTCGGGTGACGAACTTCGGTCCCAGAACCTGCTTGATATAACCCGGCCGCCGGCGGATTCAACCGACGCCGAGAATCTGCGCATCTGGTACAGTATCGAACGGGTCAGCCGCTGTCTGATGACTATCAAAGTAACCGACCTGGCTCACCGGACGGTGCGTACTCTGCTGGAGCGGCCGCTGGGGAAGGGGTATTATAATTTCTACT
>JBMOKZ010000250.1:0-1414 GCA_049324195.1 Candidatus Zixiibacteriota bacterium
GAAAAACGTCGGCGAGGGGCCGGCGCGGGCGATTACCGAGGAAAGAGTTAAAAACGGCCGGTTTAAGGACATGGCTGATCTGGTCGGGCGGATACCGCCGCGGATGCTCAACCGCCGGACGATGGAATCCTTGATTGCGGCCGGGGCGTTTGATTCCCTGCCGGGCAACCGGGCGCAGAAATACGAGGCGGTCAGCGCCATGCTCGAGTTCGGCCACCGGGTGTTTGAGAATTCAAATACTCACGACCTCTTCGCCGGAGCCTCGGTCGAAGTCGAGCGGGTGGCTCCAAAATTACCGGAAATCGGGGAATGGTCCAACTCGGAAAAACTGGCTCATGAAAAAACCATGCTCGGTTTTTATGTTTCCGGGCACCCCCTGGACAAGTACCGTGACGAGCTGACTTTCTTTACGACCGCGAACGCCGCTGGACTGGCCGAGATTCCGGACGGGCGCGAGGTTACGGTCGGAGGGGTGATTGCGGCAGTTAAGAAGATGGTTGACAAAAAGGGTAACATGATGGCGTTCGCCACCTTAGAGGACTTTTCCGGTAGCGTGGAGCTGATTTTGTTCTCCGACTGTTTCGACAAGGCCAAAAGTTGTGTCGAGGTCGATAAGATGGTGCTGGTCACCGGACGGATAAATACCCGTGAGGGCGAGGCAGCCAAAATTATCGGCACTGAAGTTTACCCGCTTGAAAAACTTACGGAACGATTTAACTGCCAACTGGTTATAAAGTTCGATGAATATTGCTCCGAAAAAGTAATAGATAAGGCGCTTAAGGCCCTGAGCGAAAATCAAGGGTCTATGCCGGTCCTTTTGGAGGCGCGCGAAAATGGTTCGATAGTCTATATTCGGTCGAACAAATATGCCGTCAATCTCGACTTCAAGCTCTTGAACGAGTTGAAAGAACTGCTTGGCGATTCATCGGCGTACCTTCGAAAAGTCAGCGTCAAAGAGAATTATTAATGAATCTTTTTTGACGACTTGATATCTAATAAATAATGATATTGGCATATCACAGTTTTTTTTGTAGGTTGAAATATGAGATTATTTAAAGCATCAGTCGTTCTGTTAATTGCTCTCAGCCTGCTTTCTCTGGCAGCTATGGCCGATTCCGGCAATAAAGAGAAAACCGAGACCCCGGCGAAAGCTGACAATACCCAGATTAACTGGCTACCTTACGATACCGCCATGGCGCTCATGGCGAACGGGGGCAAGCATTTGTTTATAGATTTTACCGCCTCCTGGTGCGGCTGGTGCAAACGAATGGAAAAAGAAACCTTCAGCGATAAAAAAATCATACAGGCCGTTAATGAAAGTTTTATTCCGGTACGGGTCTGGGGTGATTCTAATAAAATGCTGGATATCAAAGGTTACAAGATATCCGAGCGGAACCTGGCCCAGGCTCAGTTC
>JBMOKZ010000251.1:0-10927 GCA_049324195.1 Candidatus Zixiibacteriota bacterium
CCCGCTTTTAAATCGTTCCTTTTTCGGTAATTAGCGGCAAAACTCATCTTGATTCTTTGAATAATGTTCGAAACGTCAAAACTCAGAGGATCAATTATAAAATGGATATGCTCAGGCAGAATGACCCAGGAAAGCAGCTCAAAATGAAGTCTCTGTTTTATATCTTTTATTGATTGCCAGAACAAATCGACATTTTCGATAAGGATTTTTTCCCTGTTATAAGTGATGTTGGTAATAAAATAAATATTACCTTCCCTGTGAAAACGTCTCAGGTCAGACATGAAATTAAATTATAATAAAACGAGTTGTAAATCAATCAAATAGTCAGGAGCACAGGGCTCCTGACCTACTCTAGCTTTAGCTTTAGCTTTACAAACCCCGAAATATCGTTTATATTGCCAGTCTATCTAAGGAAATGCTTAACGACCTTTTGAAATAGACAGGTTTAATATCTATGTTTCGGATTGAATCAAAAATCGATACCAAATCAGCCGCCTTCAAAGACAACGAAAAAGTAAACCGGGAACTGCACCGGGAATTCAAGGAACGGCTGGAAAAAGTTAAGCTGGGCGGGCCGGAAAAGGCCCGCCAGCGGCATCTCGACCGCAAAAAACTCCTGCCGCGCGACCGGCTGGCCAAACTGCTCGACAAAAACACCCCCTTTCTCGAACTCAGCCCTCTGGCCGCCTATGATATGTACGACAACGACGCGCCCGCCGCCGGCATGATTACCGGTATCGGCACCGTCCACGGCAAAGAAATTATGGTGGTGGTTAACGACGCCACTGTCAAGGGGGGCACCTATTACCCGATGACCATCCTCAAACACGCCCGGGCGCAGTACGTGGCCGAGGAAAACCGCCTGCCCTGCGTCTATTTAGTCGATTCGGGCGGGATTTTCCTGCCGCTTCAGTCCGGAACTTTCCCCGACAAGGACCATTTCGGCCGCATTTTCTACAACCAGGCCCGGATGTCGGCCAAGGGCATCCCGCAGATTTCGGTGGTGATGGGCTCCTGTACGGCGGGCGGGGCGTACCTTCCGGCCATGTCCGACGAAACGGTCCAGGTGCGCAAGCAAGGGACGATTTTTATCGGCGGGCCGCCGCTGGTTAAGGCCGCCACGGGCGAAATCGTCTCGGACGAGGATTTGGGTGGGGCCGATGTCCACTGCCGGACCTCGGGCGTCTCGGACCATTACGCGCTCAACGACGAACATGCGATCCAGATGACTCGCAATATTATCGAAAATCTCAACACTCCCGCCAAGACCGAATTGGACTGTTCCGCCCCTGAGGACCCGTATTACGACCCCGAGGAGCTTTACGGCGTAGTTCCGCACAAGCTGAGTATCCCGTACGATATCCGCGAGGTTATCGCGCGGATAGTGGACGGCTCGAGGTTCCACGAGTTCAAGGAGCTTTACGGCATTACGTTAGTGTGCGGGTTCGCCCGGATTATGGGCTACCCGGTGGGGATATTGGGCAATAACGGGGTGCTGTTCTCGGAGTCGTCGCTTAAGGGGGCGCATTTTATCGAGCTTTGTACGCAGAGAAAAATCCCGCTGTTGTTTTTACAGAATATCTCGGGTTTTATCGTCGGGCGGCAGTATGAGGCGGGTGGGATCGCCCGCGACGGGGCCAAGCTGGTGCACGCCGTGGCCAACGCCGACGTCCCGAAATTCACGGTGGTGGTGGGCGGTTCCTACGGGGCCGGCAACTACGCCATGTGCGGGCGGGGGTATTTCCCGCGGCTGATGTGGATGTGGCCCAACGCCCGGATTTGCGTGATGGGCGGCGAGCAGGCGGCCGACGTGCTGGCGACGGTTAAAATCAAGCAGCTCGAAAAAGAGGGCAAGAAATTAACTGAGGCCGAGGTCAAGGCGATCCGTCAGCCGATTATCGAAAAGTACGAAAGCGAATCAACGCCGTATTATTCCGGGGCGCGGCTCTGGGATGACGGGATTGTCGGTTTCACCGAAACCCGGCAGGCGCTGGCGCTGGGGATTTCGGCGGCTCTCAACGCCCCGATACCCGACCAGAGATACGGTATTTTCAGGATGTAAAGGATGACCCGAATGGATTATAAAACAATAAAATACGTAAATGACGGAGCGGTGGCGAGGGTGACGTTTTGCCGTCCGGAGGTACACAACGCCTTCAACGGCACCGTCATTTCCGAGATGAGCGATATCTTTTACGAAATCGAGAAACACGACGATATCCGGGTGGTCGTGCTGACCGGCGAGGGGAAATCGTTCTGCTCCGGGGCGGACCTCAACTGGATGCGGTCGGTGATTAACCAGACGTTCGAGGAAAACCTGATCGAGTCCAATGCCCTGGCCGAGCTGTTTTACCAGATTCACATGTTCAAACGACCGGTAATCGGGCGCGTAAACGGTACGGCTATTGGCGGCGGGACCGGGTTCGTGGCGGTGTGCGATATCGCCATAGCGGCTCGGTGCGCGAAATTCTCGTTTTCCGAGGTGAAAATCGGGTTGGTGCCGGCCTGTATTGGACCGTATGTTATCAAGAAAATGGGCGAGGGGAAAGCGCGCGAACTGTTTATCACCGGTGAGCGAATGTACGCCGACCGGGCGTACGAGGTCGGGCTGATAAACAAGGTGGTCGATGAAGACCAGCTCGACGACGAAGTGGACAATTTGATTCATTCGATATTGACCTCCGGACCGGAGGCGGTGGCGATGGCCAAGAAGCTGGTCAGCTCGGTGCCGATCATGCGGCCGGAGGAATACAAGCCGTTCACAGCCGAGATGATCGCCCGGCTGCGGATTTCGGAGGAGGGCCAGGAGGGAATGGACGCTTTTTTGAACAAGCGCAAACCCGCCTGGGCCGGACCCAAAAAAGAAAACCTGAATTTGGATGTATAACGACGATGGAAAAGCTATTCAACAAGATTCTCGTCGCCAACCGCTCCGAGATAGCCGTGCGGGTGATGAACGCCTGCAAGGTTCTGGGGATACCCTCGGTGGCGGTTTATTCCGAGGCCGACGCCGACAGTAAACATCGCTGGTACGCCGATGAGGCGGTTTTTATCGGACCGCCGCCGCCGCGGGAGTCGTATCTTGATATCGAGAAGATAATCTCGGCCGCCAAAAGCACCGGCTGTGACGCGATTCACCCCGGTTACGGATTTCTGGCGGAGAATCCGCTTTTGCCGAAACGGTGCTCCGAGGAAGGAATAACCTTTATCGGGCCGACCGCCGAGGCGATGAAACTTTTGGGCAATAAAATCGAGTCGCGTATCAAGATGGCCGAGGCCGATGTGCCGCTGATACCCGGTATGAAATCGAGCGGTGCGGATATCAACGAGATTGCGAAAGCCGCCGAGGAAGCCGGTTACCCGGTGATGATAAAAGCCGCCGCCGGCGGGGGCGGCAAAGGCATGCGGGTGGTGCACGAGCCATCGATGCTCAAAGAGGCGTTCGAGGCCGCCCAGCGCGAAGCCAAAAACGCCTTCAACGACGAAACGGTGTATCTTGAAAAATATATCGCCAACCCGAGGCATATCGAGTTCCAGGTGCTGGCCGACACGCACGGCAACTGCATTCACGTTTTCGAGCGGGAATGCTCCATCCAGCGGCGGCACCAGAAGATTATCGAGGAAACGCCATCGGTGGCGCTCGACGACGCCAGGCGCGCCGCGATGGGAGCGGACGCGGTGAAGGTTGCGAAAGCGGCCGATTATACCAACGCCGGAACGGTGGAGTTTTTGTATGACGAGAGCGGCAATTATTACTTTCTCGAAATGAACACCCGGATTCAGGTGGAGCACCCGGTGACGGAGATGGTGACCGGGACGGATTTGGTGGTGGAGCAGATTCGCATCGCCGCCGGACTGCCGTTGAGCGAACAGATGTTCAAGCTGACCCAGCGGGGGCACGCGATCGAGTGCCGGATATACGCCGAGGACGGCGAGAATAATTTCATGCCCTCGACCGGCAAAGTGGTCCATTATTCGGAGCCCTCGGGACCGGGTATCCGGGTGGATTCGGGTATCGGGTCCGGGGCGGAAATAAGTATCGATTACGACCCGATAATGGCGAAACTGATCGTTCACGCGCCTAATCGCGAAACGGCGATCGTGAAAATGATCGATGCCTTGCACAACTATAAAATTCTGGGAGTGAAGACCTCGAAAAAGTTCATGGTCGATGTCCTGAGTCATCCGGAGTTCATGGCCGGCAGGACCTACACCAATTTTATCGAGAAACACATGAGCGGTCGGGAAATCGACTGGTCGCATTATAAAGAAATCGCGGCGGCGCTGGCCTCGGCGGCCTCGCTGACGGCCGCGACCGTTGCGACCGGCGGGGGCGGCGCGAGACAAAAAACCCCTTCACCATGGCAGACTATCGGCAGCTGGGAGATAGGAGATTCGATTCATGAATAAACAGGATTTTATTGTCAACGACGAGCTGGTCGAATCAACTGTCGAACGCAACGGCTCCAGTCTTAAAGTCATGGTAGGCGAGAAAGAATTCAATCTGCAGCCGATGGGCGCCAACCTTTTCAGTGTTGTCCTGAACGGCCGGAAAAGGGTCATGGCGGTGGCTAAGAACAAGGACGTTTATCATATCGATATCGACTCGGTGCTGCTGGATGTCCGGGAACCGTCGTCTGACGGTTTCGCCGGAGGCGCGGGCGACCAGGCTGCGGTTAAGGATAAGATTTTTGCCCCGATGCCCGGGAAAGTCGTGAAAATCATGGTGGCGGTCGGCGATAAGGTCGAAATCAAGCAACCGATGGTGATTGTCGAGGCGATGAAGATGGAAAACCAGGTCAACTCGAAAGCGAAAGGTACGGTGAAAGCCGTCAATTTCAAAGTCGGGGACCAGGTGAACACGGAAACACCGATTATCGAACTGGATGTCGAAGAAGAAGCATAAGAAATTATGTGGGGAATAGAGCCGGGGTGTGAAAGCCCCGGTTTTTTTATGGTCAGAAGCGGAGACCGAACGTGAGCGGGAAGAAAGTCAGATTCTTGATGCGGGTGCCAAAGACGTTCACTAGGCGGCCCTCAAGATAAAACCTTAACCCGTTGCTTTTACCAAAATCATAACCGAGCCCCGGTGAAATATAGGGATTATGCTCAATCAACTCGGGGATAACCCGTTCGTTAAAATTATCAGGACCTATTTGCCGGCGGTAAAGATATTCGTCACTCTTCGTACGAGAATAGCCGCCGCCGATGGAAATATAGGGACCGGAGGTACCGGGGCGAGCCAAAAGCAGCCGGGCTTCAAGTCCCACCATCAGGAATTGAATATCGCCGTGGAAATCGTCCTCGGATACATACCGGCTGTATCGAAAAACAGTTATCAGTTCCAATTCGGGTGAAGAGACCGGGGCGGGTTTGATACTGATGCCGATTTGGCCGAGAGGAGCGAACGAAGCGATATCGGCAAGGTCGCCGATACTGACGGCCGCGCCGCCGCCGAGATAAAAATGCACGTTTCTTTCAGCCTGAGGTAAAACGGGGGAGACAATCAAGAGAAAAAAGGTGGTTATTATTAAAACGATCCTTCGCATTCGGCTCCTTTGGTCTTTACGCCGGATTTAAAACGGAATCAAAAATACAGTATAATGCAGCTTTTGGCAAGACTGTTTCCATGAAAAAAGCCGGGAGGAATATCCCGGCTTTTTTCGTTTTATTTTCGTCATTTTACTTAGAAGAACTTAAGTCCCAGTGTTACAGGTACAAACACCCAGGCGTCGCCTTCGGTATTGACATTGACGTACCGGGCCTGGACAAAGAAGCTCCAGGCGGGACCAATCTTGTATTCGCCGCCAAGACCGAAATTGTAGTACATTTCGTTCTGGTCGTCGGGGGTGGCGGCATTATAAGCCGTAACCAGGCTCAGGTTATCACCGGTAAATTCACTGAACTGCATTTTGGCGAGTCCGGCACCTCCAAAAAGGAAAGGCTTGAACGGGAAAGCCGGGACATTCAGTGAAAAACGGCCGTCGGCGCCGAACATCCACATTTTATTAGCGCCGCCCTCCATGTCGGGAATATCAGCGAAATCGAAGGCAAAGTGATGGTATTCCGCTTTACCGATAATCTGAAAGCTGGGCATAAAGTTGTAACCGGCGCCAACCGCTCCGTGGTAACCGGTGTTATAGGTCTCCTTGAAGCCGTCCGGAGAGGTCGGGATGGAAACCGCACCGCCGACATAAAGACTGAACGGGAGACTCTGGGCGTTTACACCGACCGCGATAGTCAGTAATATCCCCAGGATAATTGCTGTTTTTTTCATTATAATCCTCCGATTTTAGTTAGAAAAAGTCTCTGTAGTTATTTCGACCAAACCCTGTCATGGCTTTAGGAGGATTAGTTTTTAATAAAAGCTAATTGCGATTTAGAAGAAGATGGCATAAAAAAACCCCGCATTTTCACATTTGCGGGGTTAAGTATTTGTTTCTCAAGTAGTTAGAAGGAATATCCGATCAGGAAAGTGAAAGAGTTGTTTTTGAGGTCAGCGCCCTCGTAGTCATCGTTAAGAATATTCCAGCCGTAAGCCGGGTCTTTAAGAATGGATACCAAACCAATGGAATAACGGGCTTCAAAAATGACCGTACCAATTGTTGAATTGAAATCAAATTCAGTACCGAAAACAATACCAAAATCGGAGCGTTTCACATTTTTAATGTCAACTTCGATTTGACCGGTTACTTCTTCCCCAAGGATATAAGCCTGGGAGGTACTGTCCACAACTACCTTAGCTTTGTTCTTGAGGGCAAAGTATGGACCGACATACAACTGAGGCTGAATATTGCCCTCGGGCTGGAAATTGAATTTAAACAGCATGGGAATTTCGACATAAGTGAGGTTCACTTCGCAATTGGTATAGTCAACCGCATTATTCTTGACGGTAAACAACAATTCCGGCTGGAAAGAGAATCGGTCGTTGATGGCGAAGGTGGCGAAGCCGCCGGCACTATAGCCGCCGCTGTATTTCCAGGTTTTATAAAGGCTGGTGCCACCCGGTTCAGTGATGGTGAAATCATCGCCGGTAAACTTACTCGAGTTAAAACCTGCTTTAACCCCGAAGCCGGTTACTTCAATGGCAGCGGCGCTGACGGAGAACAGGATTACCATTCCCAGGACCAAGACTGCTTTTTTCATAATTTCTTTCCTCAGACTTTTATAAAATTCATCTTTTTATCGAACATATCTCTAAATAAACAACTAATATGCAAAATTTATCGGCCCCTTGTCAATTGTTTTGTTTTTTTTAGTCTAAAAGGGAGAAAAGTCAACGGTGATAGAGAAGATTCCGCTGAAATAACTGATAAATTTTCCGTTTGATTCGAAATAGAAAATAAAAAACCCCGCTTCAGGCGGGGTTGTAATTTGAGATAATTAACAGTTTAGAAGAAATTGTATCCAAACATAAACGAGATGGTTTTGTTTTTCCAATTAGGATCGCTTTCCATGTCAAGCTTCTCGCTGTCGCCAATCTTGGACATGCCCAGGTTGAAACGGGCGTCGAAAGTGATGCTTCCCTTGCTCAACTGGTATTCCAAGCCCATCCCTAACACCATGCCGTAATCGACGGTATTCATGTAATCTTTGATGTCAACGTCTTCATCGATGACTGCTTCATTCTCACTGTTGGGGAAAGGTCCTTTGGCGGAGAGGAGGATACCCAGGAACGGGCCGGCATAAACATGCGGATTCAACTTACCCTCCATGGGGATATTCAACTTCAAAAGAACGGGGAACTCGAGATAAGACAATTTAAGGGTATATTCATCCCCGGCTTCGTTTTCAAGTTTGGTGCCTTTCATGGATAACAGACCCTCGACCTGCATTGAAAATTGCGGAACGAAAGCATATTCGACGAAAGCGCCGCCGGTAAAGCCCATCCGGGATTTGGTATCAAAACCGTAGCCGACGAGGATATCGATTTCATCTTCGTTAACGCTGGCCATGTTCAATCCGACCTTGGCTCCGGCTCCGGTGATTTCCATGCTGAAGGCGCCGGTTGCCAGAAGAACCAGAATCCCCATGATTACAATTGTTTTTTTCATGTTCTTTTCCTCGATTTTTATAAAATTCTCATTTTTTCTTCAAACCGCAAATTTGACTGCTAATATGCGAAACACACCGACCCTTTGTCAATTGTTTTGTTTTTTTCTGGAAAGGGAAGAGATCGTTGAATAAAAAAACCCGCAAGGAGCGGGTTTTAAGAATCTATCCGGAGAAAAATCAGAAAAAGTATCCGAACATAAACGAACAACTCTCGTTTTCTCCTTCGTCATCCTCGGTATCGAAGACGTTAGTCAAACCGTTAGTGATATTAATATCGAAGGTAAGGCCGTTATTGTTGTTGAAAAGGATTTTAAACCCGAGGCCGTACACGAAGCCGAAATCGGTACTTTTAAATTCGTCACTGACGTCTTCGCCTTTATTCTCGGCGCTGACGAGAAATCCGATTTCCGGTCCGGCGGTGAGATGAGGGACGAACCTTCCCCAGGTGGCAAAAGGGTACTGAAACAAGACGGGGATTTCTATATATATCAGGTTCAGGTCATAATCATAACTGAAAAAGCCGCCGCTGGAGCCGTTGACGACGTACAGCAGTTCCGGTTGAACGGCAAAACGAGGGGAAAGGGGATGATTGACGAAAATGCCGAAAGCCCCGTCACCTTTCATATCCAAACCTTCGGAGTTAATGCCGGCCATATTAAGTCCACACTTAAAGCCCTTTGATGTCCTTAAATTAAAATCGTCGGCGGCCAGGCCGTTCGAGACCAGCACGGCGGTGATAGCAAGGGTAAGAATAATTTTACCCATTTGACCTCTCCCTTTGAATTGTTGTCGGAGTCACGGACTGCTTGAGGTATGACATCCCGTTTTCTTTATTTAATTTTAGAATTCTGATACTGTTGAGATGTAATTAACGGGATATTAAACAGTTGTGTCAATAGGGGAGGCATAAAAAAACCCGCTCGAAGGCGGGTTTTTATTTATTTACGAAACAGTTTTAGAAGCTGTAGCCAACCATGAAAGAGATATTGGCGTTCTTGATTTCAGGGGCATCACCTTCTTCAGGATCATAAATTTTGCCCATACCCATGGTGTAACGGGCATCGAAAGTGATCCCGCCACCGTTCTGCATCATGTACATGAAACCGGCGCCGAACGCGATACCGAAATCGATGCTCTTCATTTCGTCTTTAATATCAACATCTTCCACTATCTCTTCTTCTACTTCGTCATAAACATCAGCCTTGGCGCTAAGTAACAGACCTAACGCCGGACCAGCAAAGATGGCGGGTTTGAAATTACCTTCCATCGTAGGTTTAAACTTCAACAGAACGGGAATTTCAATATAGGTGAGGTTAATCTTCTCGTCGCCTTCTTCGGCTTTAGTGCCCTTCATCATGAAGAGGGCCTCCGGCTGGATAGCAAATTGAGGGTTGAAAGAATATTCCACAAAAGCACCACCGCCGAAAGTAAGCATCATTTTATTTCCCTCGATATCGCTACCGGTCAGGTTGGCCAGGTTCAAACCGGCTTTAACACCTTTAGCGGTAATACCGACACCTTCAGTCTGGGCAATGCCGCTGACGGCGAAAATCATAATCACGCCCAACACGAGTAATAGCTTCTTCATAACGTCTCCTTGTTTTTTGAAGAGAATGTTTTATTTTAGTTTTATAATATACCTTATAAATACTCAAATGTTTCATACAAAGAAAAAAATATTTTATTTTCCCGACCTCCTTTCTTTAAAAGAGTGTTTAATAACCCTGATTATTTTTGGTTAAAATTTCACTTAATTGAAAATTAGTCAAGTTTAAAAATAGCCAAAAATAAAAAAACCCCGCACTCAATATGGGCGGGATTTTTCTTGGGAAAGTGATTTTCTTAGTACAAAAAGGCCGTGATACCGACCCCGATATTCAGGGTGTTGCCGTCGATGGAATCGGACTCCTCGCCGTCGGCTTCCATCTTATAGCTGTCAAAGGAATAACGGAGATTGAAATCGGCTCCGACCGTATTCGAGAGCATGAAAACCATGCCGCCTTCGAAACCGTAAGTGGTCGTTTTGAGTTTCATATCGGAAGAGATGGTTTCGCCGTCGATTTCAGTTCCTTCCTCGAGGTCCGGAGAAGTCGTGGTCCAGATGAAAAAGCCCTTGATGTAAGGATAAATAGCGCCTTTAGCGTCCATTCTCATCGGGTCCATATTGAAATAATAACCGACAGTCGGGCCGATGCCGAAAGAAGAGGCGCTGGCATCAGCGTAGGAAACCTTGATATATTCCAGGTCGGCGCCAATCATGATATTGGGGGCGATAAAAAACCCGAGCGTCGGGATGATATTGATGGTGGTGATGGATTCGTCGCCGGTCAGTTCGTCACCGCTTATGGATGTGAACGAGGCATTGCCGTTTAAAATCATGCTGCCTTTGTCGGTGGGGTTCTCCGCCGCCAAAACGGTTGTTGCCAGTAACGTAATGGCGATGATAATCAGTGTCCTTCTCATAAAACCTCCTATGAATAAAAAATTAATTTAATTTCTGACAACTTCCGAACAAACAAAGTAAATCAAAGCCTTTTAGCAACAAAAAATTATTAAAACAGTCTGTTAATACGGGATCAGGCTTATTCGCCATCATTATAGTAGAAATTATTTTTCCGAACATCCTGATATCGGTGCGGTATTAAGATTACCCTGATTTTTTTATAAAACGATTAGTTTGAAAATTGTATCGAAAAAATCCCGGTTATTTTTTCCTTGTCGTAGGTACGGTTTTTTTAAAGTGGGGAGTATCGGATAAGAAAATGTTCCATTTCAACACCTGTGGTGGGCATTCCTTCAATTGGTGTTTGACTTATATTTTCCTGAAAATTGGCGTTAATTTTAAAGGGGATAGGTTATTTGGTCTGCTTTA
>JBMOKZ010000252.1:0-10872 GCA_049324195.1 Candidatus Zixiibacteriota bacterium
GACCGATGTCGATAACGTAATCAGCGGTTTTGATGACGTCGAGATTGTGCTCTATCACCAGGACGGTATTGCCGCGGTCAACCAGTTCGTTGAGGACTTTCAGAAGCAGACGGATATCCTCGAAATGAAGTCCGGTGGTCGGCTCATCGAGGATGTAGAGAGTTTTTCCGGTGGCGATTTTGGACAGCTCGGACGAGAGTTTGACCCGCTGGGCTTCGCCCCCGGACAGGGTTGTCGCCTGCTGGCCGAGCCGGATATAACCGAGCCCGACGTTGGTCAAAGTCAGCAGTTTGTTTTTGATGCGGGGGATGTTCTCGAAAAATTTCAGGGCTTCGTCCACGGTCATGTCGAGCACGTCAGAGACGCTCTTGCCCTTGTAGGTAATTTCCAGCGTTTCCCGGTTGTAGCGTTTGCCCTTGCAGACCTCACAGGGAATGTAAACATCGGGCAAAAAGTGCATCTCGATTTTGATGATGCCGTCTCCCTGGCAGGCCTCGCAGCGCCCGCCTTTGACATTAAACGAAAAGCGCCCGGGATTATACCCGCGGGCTCGCGCTTCGGGCAGGGTGGAAAACAGCTCCCGGATGGGGGTGAACAGGCCGGTGTAGGTGGCCGGATTGGACCGGGGGGTGCGCCCGATGGGCGACTGGTCGATATTGATGACCTTGTCGATGTTTTTCAGGCCGGTGATGTTCTCGAAAGGCAAGGCTTGACGCCGGCTGTTGTAGAAGTGGCGGGCTAAAATTCGGAACAGGGTTTCGTTGACCAGGGTCGATTTGCCCGAGCCGGATACGCCCGTGACGGCGACAAACACGCCCAGGGGAATGTCAACCTCGACCTGTTTCAGGTTGTTGCCGCGGGCGCCGGTCAGCTTGAGCAGGTTGCCGTTGAAAGCCCGGCGAAAAGCGGGCGTTTCGATGGTTTTCTTGTCGGCCAGGTACTGACCGGTGAGGGACTTCTCGCATTTTTTGACTTCGTCGGGCGTGCCGGCTACCACCAGCTGCCCGCCGTGAATACCCGCCGCCGGACCGAGGTCGATGACATAGTCGGCTTTCTCGATAGTTTCGCGGTCGTGTTCCACCACCAGGACGGTATTGCCGATGTCGCGCAGGTCGGTCAGGGTTTTTAAAAGTTTCTGGTTGTCGCGCTGGTGGAGACCGATCGAGGGTTCGTCGAGAATATACAGCACGCCCACCAGCCGGGAGCCGATCTGGGTGGCCAGGCGGATGCGCTGGGCCTCGCCGCCGGAAAGGGTCTCCGCGGCGCGGCTTAAAGTCAGATAATTAAGACCGACGTTGTTCAAAAAATCGAGCCGTTCCAGAATTTCCTTGAGAATCTGGCGGGCTATCAGCTTCTGCTGTTTTGACAGGTTGATGTTCTTGAAGAAGTTATAGGCGTCCTTGATGGACATATCGGCGACGCTGTCGATGGTTTCCCGGTCGAGAATAACCGCAAGCGCCTCGGGCCGCAACCGGGCGCCGTGGCAGGCCGGGCATCTGGTTATGGACATGTAATTTTCTATCCAGCGCCGAACCCCGCTCGATTCGGTCTGCTTGTAACGCCGAGCCAGGTGCGGAATGACGCCCTCAAAAGTTGAACGGTACACCCCAGAGGCTTTTCCCTTGGCCGACTGGTGCTCATATTCGAACTTGATTTCCTCCTTACCGGAGCCGTAGAGGATGACATCCTGAACCTTCTGGGGCAGCTGTTCGAAGGGGGTAGAGAATTTGATATTGTAATGGTCGGCCACTCCGCGCAGCATATAGCGGTACCAGTTGGACATGTTAACGCCGCCCCAGGGGTTGATGGCGCCCTCGCTGATGGACAGCGACGGATCGGGGACAACCAGTTTGGGGTCGATTTCCATTTTCTGCCCCAGGCCGTCGCACACCTTGCAGGCCCCGTAAGGGGAATTGAACGAGAACAACCGCGGGGTCGGTTCCTCGTAACTGATATTGCAATTGAGGCAGGCGAACTGCTCGGAAAAAAGCAGGTCTTTTTTCTTGATATTGATCAGGACCGTGCCCTGGGCCATTTTCAAGGCGGTTTCTACGGAGTCGGCCAGACGGCGGCGCGATTGGGGCTTGACCACGAGCCGGTCAACGACGATTTCGATGGCATGTTTTTTATTTTTATCGAGAATGATTTCTGCGTCGGATTCGAATATCTCACCATCGATACGCAGTCGGACGTACCCCTCCTTGACGGCGTTGTCGATGATTTCGCGATGTTCGCCCTTTTTTCCCCGAACCAGCGGCGCCAGCACCATCAGCCGCGTACCCTCCTCGAACGATAGCACCGAATCGACAATTTGTTCCACCGTTTGCTGGGTTATCGGCTGCCCGCATTTGACGCAGTGGGGTACCCCGGCGCGGGCGAACAGAAGCCGAAGGTAATCATAGATTTCGGTGATAGTGCCGACCGTCGAGCGGGGATTTTTGCCCGCTCCTTTCTGCTCGATGGAAATCGCCGGCGAAAGACCCTCGATAAAATCGACATCGGGCTTCTCCATCAACCCCAGAAACTGGCGGGCGTAAGCCGACAAAGACTCCACGTACCGTCGCTGACCCTCGGCGTAAATGGTATCGAACGCCAGCGAGCTTTTACCTGAGCCGGACAGACCGGTGATTACCGTCAGGGTGTTCCGGGGAATCCTGACGTCGATATTTTTCAGGTTGTGTTCCCGGGCGCCCTTTATGTACAGATACTTCTGGTTATTTTCGTTTCTTGAGCCATTCTTTGCCATGACATCTCCAAGTCCAAACCGATTAATATAGCTAAAATCGACATTAAGATAAAGAGGTATTTGAAAACATCTGATCACATTCACCGGTTCCGGAGAATATCTTTTCCTTAAATAAAGTGTCTCTCAAAACGGTTCCGGGTTGCGTAAAAATTGTACCGATTGATAGGCTGGAAGAGATCAGTTATCCTAAGGGTAAGCCGGGTAGGGGAAATTTTAAACAAAGGGCTTGACATAATTGTCAGGTTAATTTATTTAGCAGCATGACAAAAGATATCCATCAGGATTTTTTCGATAAGTTAGCCAGCGAATGGGACCTGCATTACACAGCGGAGGATTTGGAACGCCTTTCGCATCTGGTGGACGATCTCGGTATCGAGGGCGGCATGGATATTCTGGATATGGGTTGCGCCACCGGGGTGCTATTCGATTTATTGCGGCGGAAAGTCGGTCCCGGTGGCCAGGTGATCGGAATCGATTTCTCCATCAACATGGCCCGGAAAGCGCATCATAATTTCCCCTTCCCCAACGTCAACGTGGTCGATGCCAACGCGATTGATTTACCCTTCGCCGAAAGCGTGTTCGATATGGCCGTGGCCTTTTCCTCGTTCCCCCATTTCTCGAACAAAATGAAGGCGCTCGAAGAAACCCGTCGGGTTCTCAAACCCGGCGCCATGTTTTATATCATCCATTTGGTGTCATCAAAACTGGTTTCGGAAGCGCATCGTAAAACCGGCGGTCCGTTGACCAACGACGAGTTACCCGCCCCCCAGGAGCTGGTATCTCTGTTTCGTTCCTGCGGTTACAAGGATATCGAAATCGAAGAGCACCCCAATCTGTTTTTGGCCTCGGCGAAGGTCGTCAAGTAATCTTTTTTTAGTCTTACGGTAATTAAGCGCTAAAATCATTTATGGTCGGTAAAACCGGCGGCGGTATGGGAGCCGTCGCAAAGCGGTCTGTTTTTAGAGTGTCCGCAACGGCAGAGATATAACGTGCCTTTCTTGACTGTTTTCGTGCCGTCGATTCCGGTAAATTCGACCTCGTCGCACTTCACCTGAATAGGGCCGTTGGGGATGATAGTGATTTCCGTTTTAGATGACGCCATGATGTTACCTCCTGATTTTTTTTACGATGATACAGGAGGAATATATAAATGCGCGCTGGAATTGGAAAGGAATATCTGGCTCAGAGCAGCGTGTTGAGCAGTTTTTCGATATCGGACATCATCAGCGGCTTGCCGAGAAAACCGTCGGCTTTGATTTCGCTCTGGGATTCCTCGAGGTCGTTGACGCAATAACCGGAAATAAGCACCACCGGTAATTTCGGATGTTTGCTTTTGACTTTCTCCAGCAGTTCCAGGCCGGTCATGTTGGGCATGCGCATGTCGGTGATGACCATGGAGAAGTCGCCCTTTTCGAGCTCGTCAAGCGCTTCGCTGCCGTCGGAAGCCCGAACCGATTCGAAATCGAAAACCTCGAGCATTTCCTGAAGCAGGGAGGACATGTTCGGATTGTCGTCGACTATTAATATCTTCTTGCTCATAACTAATTAAATTATCGGCACAAAAAGATTAATTATTTAACTTATTATCGTATTTATTTCTTTTGTTGTAGCAGGCAATGATTTCGGCTTTCAAGGCCGCGATGCCCTGGTTAGCCAGGGCAGAAATTGACAAATTTTGGTGGAGGTTGTCCGCTGGTTGCAAAAAATCGGGGCGGGCATCTAACTTGTTGTAAATCATTAAACAAGGGATATTTTCCGCGCCAATTTCAGTCAGGACCTTTTTCGTTTGGATAACCCTGTCCTCAAAACCCTCTTCGGAACAATCCACGACGTGTAAAAGCAGGTCGGCCAGGGCAACCTCCTCCAGCGTGGATTTAAAGGATTCGACCAGCTGGTGAGGGAGTTTTTTGATAAATCCGACCGTATCGGAAAAAACTATCTGGCAGGGATACCCTGCCGACATCACCCGGGTGGTGGAGTCGAGGGTGGTAAAAAGTTTGTCTTCGGTCAGGACATTAGCCTTGGTGAGGATATTGAAGAGGGTGGATTTACCGGCGTTGGTGTAACCGACCAGGGCGACTTTATAGAGGTTCTGGCGGCTTTTACGCTGGGTGGAACGCTGGACACCGAGTTTTTCGAGCTTCTTTTTCAGGTAGGCGATTTTGGTCCTGACCTGACGGCGGTCGATTTCCAGCTGGGTTTCGCCGGGTCCCTTCGAGCCGATACCGCCGTATTGCCGGGAGAAATGAACCCAGGCGCCGGTCAGACGGGGGAGGGTGTATTCGAGCTGGGCCAGTTCCACCTGAAGGCGGGCGCTGGCGGAGCGGGCGCGAGTGGCGAAGATATCCAGAATCAGAATCGGCCGGTCGATGACTTTGACATCGAGCTCTTTTTCCAGATTGCGTTGCTGAGCGGGGCTGAGCATGTCGTCGAAAATGACACAATTGCCGTTGATAATCCGAAGATGTTCTTTCAGTTCGGCCACCAGCCCCCGCCCGATATAAAAAGCGGGATTGGGATGGTCTTTGACCTGGATGCGCCGGTCGAGCACCTCCGCCCCGGCGGAAAAAGCCAGGCGGCTCAGTTCGTCGAGCGAATCAGCTACGCTTTTCCGCTCCCGCGAACCGGGCGCCAGGCCGATTAAAACAGCCCGTTCTTTTTCTACCTGTCCGTATTCGATCACCATCGACAATTAATGATACGAAAGAAATCCGATTTTAACAAATTTATTGTCAACGTCCAAAGTGAGGCCATTAAAAAGGCGGGTAAGGTACCCGCCTTGTTATTGGTGAATTCTGATTATTGGGTTTTAACCTTGTCTTTGGACAGTGAGCTGTAGAACTCGTTAAAATGCAGGGCCGCCGGTTTTGCCGCCAGGGGGCCGATTGCAAAAGAGCCGCCTTCGCCGTTGACCACGACACGGTGGAAAGAGTTCTCGCCGTTGACGCCCTCGACCCGCATGATTATCGGCATGTCGTAACTGGCGCTGGTGTTCTTGGTCGTTACCTGGGCTTTGACATGATACCCGTCGGCTTCTTGGACGATGGCGTAGGTGACGTCGTATTCGGGGATGTCATGGTCGTAAAGCCATTTATCGAAGAACCAGCCGAGGGGTTGGCCGTAGTATTTCTCCGCGAGTTTGATGAAATCGTCGTTGGTAAAGACCCTGCTGTTGCTCAAAAGAGAGAATTCCTGGAGGAGTTTCCAGAAGGTCTGGTCGGAATGTGTTTCGAGGTCATGCATCAGGTAACGAAGCATATGCCAGACCCAGGTACCCTTGTTGATGCGGGTCTGTTCGTTGAACAGGCGGACGGCTCCCAGAGGGATATCGTCGTCGCGGTCGATGTCGATTAAAAGACGACTTTTCAGGCTGTGCAGTTCGTTGTAAAATTCGTTGCCCTGGGGGTAAGTGTTCTCAACCAGCGACAGGGCCAGGTAAGCGCCGGTAGCTTCGGTGAGCCAGCGTTCGCGATACGATTTGATCTGCATCGTCGCTCCGAACCATTGCCGTCCGGCCTGGAACCCGGCTTCGGTATAAAGCCCGCCGGTGCCGTCGGCGTTACAAAACACCTGGGGCACTTCCATCAGTCCCGGCATGCTGAGCCGGTACCGGGTGGTATCCTCGGGAAAGACGAAAACCTCGAACGTGCCTGGCGGCACGCCCAGGCGGGCGCACATGAAATTGAACGCGTTCAGTGTGGTTTTCTGAAAATCCTCGAAGGGAATATAGCATTCGAACCGGTTCTTGTTGATTTCTTTGGAGTTGATAAAGTTCATGGTCAGGCCGATGTTGGTGACAACCGGAACGGTGTCAAAACCCGAGGCGTAGGGCTGGAAATAAAAGTTATTGAACGGCTGCGCCGGCGTCACCGTGAATTCCTGCATATTGTCGGCGGTCGGGGTATAACCGCTCATGCCGGTCATGAGGTAATTGTAACCGTTGGGCGTTTTGAAGGTGAGCCGGTAGGGCGTAGGCTGCGGATTCTCGACGAAAGGGAGGAGGGTGGTGTAATCCTTGCCGTTGTACCAGAATCGGAAAGACAGGGTGTCGTTTTTATATTTGTATTCGGGCAGGATGAGGCCGATGAAGTTGAAATCCTTGCGCCGCCAGCAGTCAACCGGCTGGTTTTCGAAATATATCGAGTCGCACTGGAGATTGTAGTGCAGGAAAAGGGAGACGAACCGCAGACTGTCGGCGTTGACCATCAGGCTGATATCGGTCACGGCGTGGTCGATTCTCCGGCCGTCCATGCCGCCCATGACAATCTCGGCCTCGCGAGACAGCAGCGTAGTCGGATAATCCAGGTTCGACATAGCCCGGTCATCGTACACGTTGTTTTCTTTCCGCTGAAACACCGCCGCTTCGGTAATCACCATGTCGCCGCCCTCGTGTTCGTAGCCGATCACTACCTGTTCGGGACGGTTGGGGTCGAAATTGAAAGTATAGCGGTTGAAATCGCACCAGAAATAACTGTCTTCGCGGCGCTCGTAAACCGAACGTAAGAGCTGAAAGTAATTATCGTATTCGTGATTGCGGTTGGGTTTGAAGAAGAACTCGCCCTGAGCCTTCTTGGCGATATTGAACGGTTTCCAGGTCAGTTCCTTCTGCTCAAAAGCGAATTTTCCCTTCAGTTTTAAATCGAAATCGTCGGCCATACGGATAAAACAGACCTCGAAATCCTCGTCGACCGCTTTCTTCCCGGAGCACCATTCCAGAGCGTTGCTTTCCAGGTTCGAGGGGACGTCGATTCGGGCGTGGCCCTTCCCGATAAATATGGCCGTAGTCGGCCGGCCGTTGATGTAGCGCAGCAGATAAATCGAGCCTTCCTCGAAGGTGAACACGGCCACGTCTTTTTCATAAATGAAATCTTTTATGTCGGCGGCCTCGCCGACGTTATTCATCAGATCCAAATCGACCAGGGTGTAGTTATCCCTGAATTCCTCGAGAAAAGCCTCGTCCGCCACGGCCGGGACTGCCGAAAGGACGCAAAATATTATCGCGAGCAAAAGCGGTTTGGTTTTCATAGACAAGCCTTTTAATTGATATGACATGTTTACTTTTCCTATAGACGTAAAAATTCAGTATCTATTTAAATCTATTTTCGATTATATCGTATAACAGTTTAAGAAATTTATCAAACTTTAATTCCGGGTCGTTTTCGGCATTGACATAATAATAGACAGGATGATTCCCCCAGTTTTTGATGAGTTTTTTTTCGAGTTCCAGAGCCTGGGCGACCGACTCACGGCGGATACCGTCGGGAATGAAAAAATCCGCGCCCAGCACGGCGGATGTTTGCAGCTGGATAACGGCGTCGTAACGCCGGTATTCCTTCTCCCGGGTGGTGCCGACCAGCTTGAAGATCTCCGGGACATAAGCCCGGGTGTCGACCGTTCCGCGGTCGGCGATAAAGGAACGCCCGGCCAGTTCGTTTTCGCGGGCGACCTGGGCGAGGTATATCTGCCGGTGCAGCTCAAGCGGATCTTCGCGCAGAGACGGGCGGGATTTGAGAAGCCACCGGGCCAGCTCGTCCAGAAATGCGAATTCTTTGAAATCCGGGATTTTTTTCAGGCGCTCGAAGAAATCGGTTTTGCCTGAGGCCGGGCCGCCGGTTATGACAATTCTGGTTATCATGAATTTTAAAATTTATTTTCAGGAGTTTGTTCTGTCAAGAGATTTAAGCTATATTGTCTCTCAGTAACAAAAACCAAGAAGGCAGGATATGGATTACAAAAAGATACAAAAGTATTTGAAAGAGCACGCGCTCGACGGCTGGTTGCTGGCCGATTTCCACGGGCGCAACGACATCGCCGTGAAGGTCCTCGAGCTGGTCGGGTTTCTCTCGCGGCGCTCGTTCTGTTTTATCCCGGCCGAGGGCGAGCCGGTTACACTGGTCAACCCGGTGGAACAGGACCGGTTTGAGCACCTTCCGGGAAAAATTATCGCCTGCAAGGGTTACCGGAGGCTTGAGGCGGAACTGCAAAAGGTTCTCGGTGGCTGCAAGAAAGTGGCGATGGAATACTCGTTCCTGGGCCGACTGCCGTATATCGGGCTGGTCGAGGCGGGGACAATTGAACTGGTGCGGAGTTTCGGCATCGAAATCGTTTCCTCGGCCGACCTGGTCGCTCATTTCCAGGCGCGGCTCGATCACCGGCAGGTGGCCTCGCACAAAAAAGCGGCGCGGCTGCTGGTCGATATCAAAACGAAAGCGTTCGCCTATATCACCGGGAGCCTGCAAAACGACACGACCGTCACCGAATTCGACGTTTGCCGGTTTATTCTCGACGAATTCAAAATGAATGGCCTGACAACCGAGTTTGGGCCAAACTGCTCGGTCGACGCTCATGCCGGCGACCCGCATTACGACCCGTCTGAACAAAACAGCGCCGTTATAAAAAAAGGCCAGTTGATTTTAATTGACTTGTGGGCTAAAGAGCCGGCCGAATACGGCGTTTACGGCGATATCACCTGGATGGCGTTCGCGGGGACAAAAGATGAGATTCCCGAACGCTATGTCAGGATGTTTGCCGTGCTGGTCCGGGCTCGCGATGCTGCGGTGGCGTATTTGAAAGAACATATCGGCCGGGGCGAGGTTTACGGGGCCGATGTCGACGACGCCTGCCGGAAGGTGGTCGAGGACGCCGGGTACGGCGACCATTTCACGCATCGCACCGGTCATTCGATAACCTCCGCCGAGCACGGCCCGGGACCAAATATCGATAACCTGGAAACCGAGGACAAACGAAAGCTGATGCCGGGCCACCTTTTCTCAATTGAGCCGGGGATTTATTACGAGGACTGCGGCTTCCGGACGGAAATCGACGTGTTGATAACGGATACGGGTGTCGAGGTTACCACCCTGCCGCTGCAAACGGTGATTACGGCGCTGTTTTAATGTATATCACTGACGACATCTTGTGTTCGCTGAGCGAGCGTTACGGACCACCCCGGATCTGGCGGGTCAGCGTGTTCGCTTTTCCTGACGAGTTCGCCATGATTCGCAATTCTCAGAAAGGCGGCCGTAATCACGATGTCACCGTATACGGTCAGAAGGACGGTAGGATAATCGTCAACGCCAAACATTTTTATCCACCCGGCCTGTTCCGCGCTCCCTCAGGCGGCGTCGAGCCGGGGGAGGACTTCGTCGAGGGCGCGAAAAGGGAGATGCGCGAGGAAACGGGCTGCGAGATGGAACTCGAAAAATTTATCCTGCGTACGGCGGTTGATTTTTACCTGATGCTGCCCGACGGCACGATTACCGACCGGGTTATCAACTGGCGTTCGTTCGTTTTCACGGCGCGGTATGTCGACGGTGATTTCAACTTCAGCGACCGGCACGAGATTCGGGAGGTTTCCCTGGCTGCGTGGGAGGATTTCGAAAGTTTTTCGCGCACCATGCGGCAGACGGCCATCGGCGGATTTCATTACCGCGCCGCTCTCCACGACCAGGTGCGCCGCTGGTTGCACAGGTAATCCGTAACGGCTACGTTTGGAATATTGGTAAAGTTCACCACCGATGTCGACGATGCTTGTACTGTCAGGGCGTCGGACCCCTGACAGCATTCTAATATTCCCCCTCTAAAACTATATATTCATTATTCATTGCGCAGAGCCTCGGCGGGGTTGGTCAGCGCCGCTCGGAGCGCCTGGTAGAAGACAGCGACCACGGCAATAACGAGCGCGGTTGCCGCCGAGAGCACGAAGAAGTACCAGCTCAGCGAGGTCCGGAATGCGAAACCGGCCAGCCAGTGTTTCATGACGAGGTAGGCCGTCGGCAGGGCGACAATGACCGCGATCGAGATAAATTTCGTGAATTCCAGCGTGAACATCGCCGTAATCTGGTTGACCGAGGCGCCGAACACTTTGCGTACGCCGATTTCCTTGGTGCGCTTGGTGACCGACAGCGAGGCCAGCCCGAACAGGCCGATGCAGGTAATCAGAGTCGACAGCAGCGACGAATAGAGGACGATTTTCCGCCAGCGCTGGTCGCTTTCATACTGAGCGGCGACTTTGCTGTCGAGAAATTCGTAGATGAACGGTTTGCCGCCGGAGACGCTGGCCCAGGCGTTTTCGAGCAGGGTCATGGCCGCGGCCGTGTTCCCCGGCTTGATGCGGACGGCGATTT
>JBMOKZ010000253.1:0-10870 GCA_049324195.1 Candidatus Zixiibacteriota bacterium
CCGCCACCCTTATTATTGGGCGCCTTATATTTTAATCGGCCGGGAAAAGTAGGAAATTTCAAAAGAAAACCTCGTTCAGCCGGCCTGCCGACTGAACGAGTAGATTTCAAAATACGAAATCTACATGTATCGACTCAGCTTTTCAAGCGGGTCAGACGTTTCCGGGCATCACGTATTTCCGCTGTCTCAACATCCGCATCCGACCATTGCTGCATAAAAGCATCGTAGTTTTGAACGGCTTTAGCCACCTGGCCGGACTTCTCATAAGCCAGGCCCAGGTAATAGCCGGCCTTGATATCGTCCATACTCCAATCGATACGCTCGGTATTATATGATTTACGGTCAGTTTCAAGAATCTCGATGGTTTTCTCCGGACGTCCCGCTTCCAGATAAGCCCGAGCCGTCAGATATACCAGAGACTGTGACGGCGCCAGTTTAGCCGCTTCTTCGAAATATTTGATTGCTTCACCCGGATTCTGTCCTGCCAGCGCCAGGCATCCCTTGACATATTTGTACCCGTACTCGGCTTCGCCGGTACCGCCCAGGTCCTTCCTGATATTTTCCGCAACCCGTTCGGCGTCAACAAACTTACCTCTTTCGGCAAGGAACTGTCCCTTGTAATGAAGGTGTCCGAGTTTATCGTTCGGGTTGACCAGATGATTTAACGTCAGACAGCGGTCGATTTCCTGCAGGGCTTCGTCCGGTCGGTCGATAGCCTGCAGAATCATCGCCTTCTGCCAGTGTTTCTGGACGGCTAAGATACGATAGCGGCTATCCATATCCCTCGCGATACCATCATCAAGAGTTTTCAGGGCGGTGTTGAACAAACCCTGTCTTATCTCCATGACCGCCCGGTTGTACCAGGCGTAAGAAATATTGTTGAGTTCGTCATCGTTCATGAGTGCGTTGATATAAGTCCTGGCCGAATCGTACTGGTCGTTCAACAAAAAAATCATAATCAGGTGCCGTTTGGAAGTTCCGTAACCGGAATCAATTTGGAGGGCATGTTTGAAATCCTGGAAAGCCTCCTCGATATGACCGTATCGGGCGTAAATTTCTCCTTTGCTGTCCCAGGGATTGGGTTCTCCCGGGGCCAGCTTGATATAATTATCCAGGGCGGAAGCGGCTTTCTCGAAATTCCCCAGACGGCTGTATAAATACGCCAGCTCGTTATAGACATTTTTCTGGCGCGGATAGACGGCGATAACCTCTTCGTACAACTTAACTGCCACCTCGAGATTGCCGCTGCGCGCTTCCAAATCACCCAGGCCGGACAGAGCATCTTTTTCCTGAGGATAATAATTTAGCATTTCCCGCAGTTCGTTTTTCGCCTGCTGGATATCGCCCATCAAAAGCGCCTGCCGGCTGCGGATAAAATACCGCTCCTTGCAGGAACATTTCTCCGAATACTGAATGGCCTTGGTAATCATCCGGGTTTGTTCGGCTCCGGTGGAAAAATAAGACATGAGATAATAAGCCATGGCGAAAGTTGTGTCTTTCTCAATGGCTGCCAGGAAATTCTTCCTTGCCTCGGCGTATCGGAACGCCCAGTCATCCTCGAGCCCCTGGATATAAAGGTAGTAGGCTTCCTCGGAATGCGTCATGATATCGGATATGCTGCAGTCGATTTCACTGTCGACCACGGTCCGGGGCAATAACTCCTTTCTTATCTCCGCCGCCAGCCGGTCGATAATCGAAAAAATATTTTCGCCAACCTCGCCGGCGATTTTCTTCGAGGCCATGATGACACCGCTTTTGACATCGATAACCTGGGCGGTCAGCACCAGGTTGGGCCGGGCCTGAAGGATATTCCCTTCCACGATCACGTTGGACTCGGTTTCCGCCGCGATTTCGAAAGCGGTCTTTTTGTCGATTTCCCGTTTCGGGTCATAGCCCAGGTACAAGAGAATTTCTTTAAGGCGAAGGTTCGAAACGATATGAACCGAAGGTGATTCCGACAAGTCCGTTATCAATAGATTCATGGCTACCACACTGAGCTGGTCCGCGCCGGCATCGCCTGAGATATTCTTGAAATCGGTGACGACGACGTTGTTGGTCGAGGCTTGAGCCGTTTCGTGACCGCCGAACTCGATACGCACCAGGTTAAGCAGGACAATCACGAACACCGCCGCGGCGACCATGGAAATTTTGAAGGCCGGTGACCATTTAGCGGCCGTAAGCGGTTTAAAGAAGGATTGTTTTGGTTGGTCTAAAACCGGTTCAACAGCCAGTTTTTCCAATTCCGTCCGGATAACGGGATCGAACTTCAGGTGTCGGGCCGTCTCCCGAAAAGCTTCTATCTTTTTCAAACAATAATCACAGCTGTAAAGGTGTAGTTCGAATTCCGTCTCCTCTTCCTCGGATAAAAGCCCCAGCTCGTAGTTGTGGAGCATCTCCCTGAAACGCGGGTCATTACATTGTTCCGACATCAGACCTCACCCCTTTCCAGGCAATATTCAATCATCGACCTTGCCCTTAGGAGAACTACATAACAATAATTGCTGGTAATATTCAACTTGTTACAGATTTCTCCGGTCGTAAAACCCTGAAAATGCAGATTGAGAATACGCGCGTACAGGTGGTTTTTTTTATTGATTTTACGCAGGCATTGCAAAAGATGGTCCCGCAATATCAGATCCGGTTCCCATCCGGAGGACTGAGAGACCTCATCCGCCAGTTTCTGGTGTTTACGTTTCGAACTCCCGGTTTTCTTGTAATGTTTCAAAACCTGAAATTTCAACACCTGGTGCGCCCAGGCGATGAAATTTATATCCTCGTCCAACCCCTTGTATTTCTGGGCGATAACCGCCAGCGTATCCTGAATCACGTCCCGGGCGTCATCGCTGTTACTAATTCTTAACCCGATTATAGCCCGGAATCTTACAGCTAAATTTAAAAATAATTGCTTTTCAGCATCCCGGTCGCCGCCCGAGGCCCGTTTAAAAAGTCCGTTCAAGTCCCCGCCCGGAGCTGGTTGTTTGATATTATTATTCACGACAAGCCGATACCGTTCTTATCCATCAAGTTTGTCAAAATATATAATATCCAAACGTACCCACCAAACTGTTTTTATACTTTTGTGAATTGCTCTAAGAACGTTTGAGCCGGGAGTAAAATCCAATATTTTCTTTGTAAGAAAATGGGCACAAGGGGGGTTTTTTATAAAACCGGAGTCCAGTGATAAATCGGGAGATGTAATTCGTCGGGTAAGATAAGTAAAACCGTTTAAAATTCTATCTTCTGAAACAGAAGCATAAAATTACAATGAATTATAAACAATTCCGTACAATTGAAGGAGTTAAAGATGAAAACCCTATTTGTCGCAGTATGCCTGTTATTTCTACTGCCGACGGTTAACGCCCTCGGTGGCGATTTCCAACTGGATAATGTCTGGATGGGTGGGAATTCCGCATATTCTACCGGTATCGGCTGGGCGGATTTTGACCATAACGGCTGGCTCGACCTCTACTCCGCCAACGGGTTCGATCTCGTCTATCGCTCTAATACCATCTATTTCAACGACGCCGATTCGCTGCGTAGAAACCCGGGGTACACTTCCACCGAACAGGACCCCTCGGGCATGATCAGTATCGGTGATTTGAACGACGATGGTTACCCGGACGTTGTCGTCAGCAGTTTGAGCGATTTCAACATCGGTGCACCTCCTTATCGGCAGGTCATTTATTTTTCCGACGGCGGTGTCATCGACGAGACTTTCGGTTGGAGTCTGTTCGGCACCCTGGGCTGGTCGAACGCTCTGGGGGATTTTGACGGGGACGGGGATCTCGATGTCGCTTTCGCACTCGGCGACCGGTATACCTCGCAGTTGTTTCCCTCGTGTATTTTTGAAAATGTCGACGGCGTGATCAGCGCCGCGCCGGTTTGGTCCCAGGCGGTAGCTTCGGCCGCCAGCGATGCGGCGTTCGTGGACATCGACCTCGACGGGGATCTGGATTTGGCTCTGACCGCGGGCGGCATGGCCGACTATGTGGGCGGCGGCGCAGCGGTATATTATAACGATAACGGAGTGCTGGAAACCACACCGTCGTGGATTTCGAACAACATGACCGGCGGCCCGCAGCTTGATTTCGGCGACCTGGACGATGACGGTTACCCGGAACTGGCGGTCGCTGGCGGCCTGCCGTTAACAGCCGGCGGTCATGTCTATATGTTCCGAAATTACGGTGGGGTTCTGGAAACGGAACCGTCCTGGTCCGTTCCCACATCCACGAGCAGCTCCACTGTCGCCTGGGGGGACATGGACGGCGACGGCGACCTGGATTTGATCTCTGGAAGCAATGGCGACCCGACCATGATTTACCGAAACGACAACGGTGTCCTGACCGATTCCGGAGTTTACGAAATCGACCATCTGGCCTGGACCACGATGATTGCCCTGGCCGACTACGACCAGGATTACCTCGTCGATACCTTCACGACCTTTACCGGTGACGGCAGTCGGCACCTTTACTCGCTTAAGCAGAAGCCTATCCATCGGATAGAATCCGTCGAAATCAACGGGACTCCGCTCGATAACGATCAGTATTGTTATGAACTCGAGAAAGGCTGGGTGTCGCTCGGCGTGGTGCCTGCCAGCGGCGATGAAGTCCGTATCAACTACCAGTTTTCCCGCGACCTGGACGTGGTCCTGTCCTGCTGGGGCGGTGCCAACCTTTACGAAAACAGCTCCCGCGACTTGAGTTTCAGCTATCCTCTCGGTCTGCCCAACCTGGTGAAGAGGGGTTATTCGACCGAGGTTCAGGTGCTAATCGAAGGCAAAATGACCGGCACACCGCTTCCGGGCACCGGTCGTTTCCATTATTCCCTCAACGGGGAACCGTACACCTCGGTGGCTATGGAAGTGCTCGACGAAAACCTTTACCGGGTAATGATTCCGGCAGTAACCGACTGCGACGATGAACTGAAATATTATTTCAGCGCTGAAGAGTTCTTCGGCAGAATTTACTTCTCCACCGACACCGCTGTCGGACACACTTTCACGGTCTATACTTCTTCGGAAATCGCGTTCGAGGACAACTTCCTGACCAACAAATACTGGGGTATTTCAGGTACCGCGACCGAAGGTGCCTGGGAACGGGTAATCCCCTCGGCGGATGGTTCCGACGGCGCGCCGACGGAGGATTTCGATGGCACAGGGTACTGTTTTTTAACCGGCAGCGCCCAGGGAATCGATGTCGATGACGGTTACACTTATATTGTATCGCGGAAATTCGCCATTCCCGATACTGCGACAACCTTCGTCAGCTACGCTTGCTGGTTCGATAACAGCTGCGCCGGCGTCGGTAACGATTATTTCAGTGTATATCTGTCCAACGACGACGGCGATAACTGGACACTGGCCCAGACCATCAACGGCGGCGAACCGGGAACCGACGGCGGCTGGTACACTTATTATTTTGTGGTCAACGATTACCTGACTCCAACCGCCGAAATGAAATTGAAATTCGAAGTTGCCGATGTCAGCCCCAATTCCTGCGTCGAGGCAGCGTTGGATGATGTCAAAGTCACGAATTTCCTCTGCAGTCCTTCCTGCTGCATCGGTGAAACCGGGAACGTCAATTGCGACCCCGGCGAAATAGTCGATATCAGCGATATCACGCGCCTGATCGATTTCCTCTATATCAGCCACAACCCGTTATGCTGTCCGGAAGAAGCCGACCCGAACGGTACGGGCGGGGACTCGGATATCGCCGACATTACGAAACTGATTGACTATTTGTACCTCAGTCATCAGCCGTTAAGCCCCTGCTCATAATCAACGAATTTCGACCCGATCTCAAACCTTCCGGATTACCGGGACGGCTTGAAGCGGCAGTCGGAAACCCCAGTACAAAAAAACCCGCCTTACAAAAGGCGGGTTTATTTTTAGACGGGTTAGCCATTCTTACGGACAATCAGGCAACGGCGCTTGAGTCAGATACAGAAAATCTATAAGTCGGGTAATATCGGAGATGTCCGGGTCGCCGCCGCTGCCGTTGGCATCGGCCTCTTCGGGACAACACAATTCCTCATGACTTAAATAAAGATAGTCAATCAGCCGAGTGATGTCTGAAATATCGATAATTTCTCCAGCAGAACAATTTACATTTCCCGTAGATTCGATACAACACCCGGGTTGTACGAACTCATAGGGATATATATGAGGATTTCCGGTTTCAGGCACCTGAACTCCTTGAGCGATGTACACCTCGGGCTCGTCACCGGTTTGAACAGTCAACGAATAAGTCTCGCCCGGATCAGCTCCCGATACGGGATAAACTTTGATAATATATTCACCGGTAGGCGCGAACCGGATCGTAACCCTGTCATCGAGTTCATTATCATGGTCATAATCAATATCATCTTCATAAGAAGCCCACCAGCCGACAGTATTGTAATCATAACTGATAGAATCATCCCAAGGCGTCACTAACACAATAAAAACGGGAGAATGGACACCGGTATAGTACGGGTAGTAGCGGTCACAGACATCTCCTATGCCGTTGCCGTCTTTATCTATCTGATCGATATTGAACCCGACCGGACAATTATCGCATTCATCCCCAAGTCCATCATTTATGGGATACTCAAAGGGACATTCCCTCTGATCGGAATTAGCGTCCGACGGACAATTATCACAATCGTCTCCGACATTATCACCGTCGCCATCATCCTGGGTTGGATTATATACATCATGACAATTATCGCCATCGCCGGTGATCGATGGATCGCCGTCCCAGCCTCCCACATCCCATTCACAGGCCACTAAACCATCTCCATCCTCATCTATCTCCGGTGGCCACAATAAGCTGTTACAATTATTATCGATTCCATCACACAATTCAGTCGCCCCGGGATAAACCGTTTCATCGGTATCATCGCAGTCGTGACCACCGACCACACTCGGATTACCGTCCCAGCCGCCCAGATCAATCAAGCATTCAACCCGACCATCACCATCGTTATCGATTTCCGTCAACCGCAAACCGATACCGCAATCGTTCACTATACCATCACAGAGCTCCAGCGCCCCGGGATAGACGGAATTATCGGTATCGTCGCAATCGTCACCGCCGACAACCGACGAGCTACCGTCCCAGCCGCCGGCGTCCCAGGTACATTCACAATACCCGTCGCCGTCGTCGTCATATTCCCCGGCCAGCATACTGCCAGAGCAGTCGTTGAGAATTCCATCGCAGAGTTCACTAGCCCCGGGATAGACGGAATTGTCGGTATCGTCGCAATCAACAGAAGAATTAAATCCATCGCCGTCGGCATCAGCGGGGGTCGTGCAACAAGTTGGACAGGTTAACCCATCCACGGTAGGATCCGGTCCGCAGGCTGGAAAAGGTGACGGAGGTGGAGGTCCAAAAAGATATAAATAGGAGATTAAATAATTAATATCGTTGGCATCGATTATACCATTATCATTGACATCGGCAGCATCCTGACAGGGTAAAGGTGATCCTATATAAAGAGAATCAATTATGGCCTGGACGTCAAAGGTATCGATGATTCCGCTGCAGTCAGCGTCACCCCGAATAAAATCATCCTGAGCCATACTTGTAGCCGGAACAAGCATCACAATAAAACACACTGCAAGGAGTGATTTCTTAAACTCGTGCATGTTTCCTCCCCATTTTAAAATTATTTATTTATGTAATAGATAACAACAACCCATTGAGAATAAAGCAATTTTATTACCGGGTTAATTATTCTTTATTGAGGTGTCCGTTCAATATGGAGTGTTTGCAAATAATTTAAATATCAGATAATGAAAAAATTCTTATTTGTCAAGAATAATATCGAGTTGGACAAAATAATAATTTAAAAATTCCCAATAATGTAAAAGGCCCGTCTGTGCAACACGGACCTTATGAGTACATTATTTTAAACAACTTATAAACAATCCACCAGCGCCGCATGGCTCAAGTAGAGGTAGTCAATCAAACGGGTAATATCGGAGATATCCGGGTTGCCGCCGCTGCCGTTGGCATCGGCTTCTTCGGGACAACACAATTCCTCATGACTCAGGTAGAGAAAATCAATCAGGCGGGTTATATCGGAGATGTCCGGGTCCTCGGATTCGGAGCAGTTGACGTTTCCAACAGTTCCGACACAGCAGGATACCACGTTACTGCTTCCCGGGGTCGGCGCGGTCATGGCGGTCCAGTAAACGGCGCCGTCGGGATAGCGGCCGTAGGATACATCGGTGAGTTGCCCGCCGAACGTAATCAAATCGATCACCTCGTTACCGCTGGCGTCGGTGTTATAAAGCCCGACCGATTCCCCGTCTTTACTGAGCTTGAAATTGGTGTGGGTCAAACCCTGTTCCACATCGTCGTCAGCCCAGAAAAGGAGATATTCTCCGGCGCCGATAGTGATGCCCGTCGGTATCGGCCACATGGTCGGTTCCGCCGGGTCGTCGGTCAGATACATGCCGCTCAGGTCGATAGTGCTGTCGCCGGCATTGTATAATTCAAACCAGTCGGGATAACCGCCGCTGCCGTCAGGATCGATAATCGTGGTGGTGTTGTCGGCCATCAGCTCGTTGATATACAACGGCAGGGCCGAGTACACAATATCGTAATGGTAAGTAGCCGCACTCGTATCCGGCGGATCAAAAGTCATCTGAAGGGAATCGTCGGTGGCCAGGACAAAGAAATCCATCCCGGTACCGACCGGCATGGCCGGAAGAGTCACTCCGTAAACGTTGTCACCGGCCAGAGAATCCTCGTGCGCGCCGTCGTCGTTCATGGAAACGGTCACATACCCGGCGCCGGTGTCATAATGAAGATTGACCGTCAACAACCCGCTCTCATCGCTGACTCTGGTCAGGACCAAAACCGCATCTGCGGGCGTGACCTGAGTAGGCAGATAAACGGTCCAGGCAAACTCGGGCGGGGTATTGGTCGACCGGATGTTGGCGGCTTCCGGGGTTGGAACCGCGAAAGATTCCCAGTAGTCTTCCCCGTCGGGATAACGCCCATAAGAAACATCGGTCGTCTGTTCGCCAAACGTCACGACGTCCACGACCGTCAAATCAGGCTGGGAAAGGACGATATCCTCGCCGCTAGCGGACAGTTTGAAACCGGCATGCAAACCTTCCTGTTCTACGTCCTCATCAGCCCAGATGAGCAGGAAACTGTAGGGAGCGATGGAGGTATCGGGGAAGGTCCACTTGGTCGGTTCGGCGGCGGCGTCCGACAGATAATAACCATTAAGCGCGACGGCGCTGTCGGTGGCGTTGTACAGTTCAACCCAGTCTTCATATTCACCGTTCTGGTCGGTGTTGGTCGTATTATTCGAGGCCAGAAATTCGTTTATAGTCAGGCTGGCGATTGCATTTCCGGTAACCTCGATAACATAATATTCATATTCGGCCCGTTCCGGCGCGAATATCCCGGCATTACTGTTTTCGGCGTAAATATAATAGTTAATATCTCCCGGGGTGACACTTATTTGGACGCCGTATGTACCATCGCCGGCGCTGCCGTCACCATGAGCGCCGTCATCCAGCATGGCTACCTGCTCGAATTTACCGCCGATATGCTGACGCCAGCCCAGAATAACCGAATCCCGGTTAAGGACATCGGCCGTTATCGTGACCGTTGTCCCGGCGGTAACCGTCGAAGGCGAATAAGCGATATTGGCAATCGTCGGCGTCGCAGCCGTGAAATAGGACAAACCGCTCAAATAGTTCACTCTCGCATCCATGAGATAAGCGATACCGACCGTCCCCGGCAGTCCCGGTCCGCCGCCTCCGCTGCTGTACCAACTGTTCACAAAGGCATCGTAACTATAGAACTTGTTCGGGTCCGCCAGTACCTCGGCATCAATAATATCCTGGATTTCCTGTCCCCGGGTAAAATACCAGCCACCGGAGAAATTTTCTTCCATCATGGTGCGAAAATGTGCCAGATACATGCGTCTGCAGGTGCTGTTCGACAGCACATTTTTGATTATGGGATAAAAATTACTCGAAGCGTTGAACAGCGGGGTCAGTTGCTGCATTTGGGTTACCGATAAACCCCCGCCCGACGGAATCATAGAGAATCCTCCGAAACTCATATTGAGATCCCATATGATCGGATTGATGCGGTCATCGTAATCTTCGAAGATATAATAATTTTGAGGCACATTGACCGGGGAATCGAGATTGACCAGCAGGATTTCAAAAGCGATAAACCACAGATGCCGGTCGATATTTAATTCATCGGCGACATTGTTCGGGTCGTTATTCAAGACGTTCAAAAATTGAATCAGATGACTCCAACCCGAATCCGACTCCAGTTCATAATTACTAAAATAACTGTTTGAATCGGGGCCGAAATAGACCCAGACCGTTTCCTGGTCGCCGACACTCCCGGCGAGAGTCCCTTTAAAGCGTACGCCTTCGTCGTCGTAATCGTGCATCCTCGCGAAATACTTGTCGACGTCCTGCACACTGACATAGAGACCGATATAAGTACCATTGATGGTGACTTTGGCGTAATTCGCTTTGCCGGCGGGCATGTATTTACGGGCAATCTCGTAACTCAATACTTCTCTTACGAAACTCGGGTCGGCATATGCGTTAGCCAGTTTCAAGGTTCCGTACCCGTCAAGTTCCTGGTCGTCGTAAATGTAATCGAGCTTGATGTTTAACGGGTTTTTTATGTTCTGGGGATTATAGGAACTGTACCCCTTGTACCGTACTCCTACGCTGTCAAAAGTCTCTCCATTGATAACCGCCGTTCCGGCCATCCGGTCCTCACCCACGGCGTAGAGACTGTCCAGAATATGATCCCAGTTAGATTCGGCGAATATCAAATCGATCGTGTTTATCGAGTCGATATCATAAAAATCCTGACCATAAAGACCGGTCGCT
>JBMOKZ010000254.1:0-1381 GCA_049324195.1 Candidatus Zixiibacteriota bacterium
GGTTTCTGTGAGTGAAGTGGGAACGAGCCAGCGTCATCAGGGGAAGTGGGATGATAATAAGTATAAAATGGAAGTTAACAGCGGTTATGACATTTATTTAAATACGGACAATGTCTGGCTGGATGGTTTGCAGCTTTATAACTCCTATAACACCGGACATCTTAATATTATTTATCTTACTGACGGCAATGGCACAACGCAAAATCTGCAAATATCCAACAATATTATCCGCGGTTCGGGCGTATTTAGTGACGGTAATAACAAGACGGGTATCGGGGTAATCGGCAATGATCCGGCAGCTGGTTCGCGTGTTTCGATTTGGAATAATATCATTTACGGCTTGGATGGGACAAATATTGGTATTGGTCGTGGGATATATATTACTAAACCAACTCGAACAGCTTATTTGTATAATAATACGATCTATGATACCGATGACGAAGGTATTTATGCCGCTAGCGGCGTAACGATTGCCAAAAATAACCTTTTGCAAGGCAGTGACGGCAATGCTTATGGCGGAACATTCACGACTTCGGATTACAATCTTTCCGATGACGCGACCAATACCGGCGGCGCGCATGACAAAGTCTCGCAAACCGTCATTTTTGATGACGCCGCCAATGGCAATTTTCACCTTGCCATCACCGACACCGCTGCGCGTAATGCTGGCACCTCTACCATCACAATTCCCCCTCCTTTTCAAGGAGGGGCTGGGGGTGGTTTGGATCGCGACATCGACGGCCACGCGCGTCCTGCTGGTGCTGCGTTTGACATCGGCGCGGACGAAGGCAGTATCAGCGTTTATTATTCTGTCGGTCAAAACACGACCGATCATAAATCCGGCACGCCGACGCTCGATATAACGAGCGGCGTTGCTACTTTTTCCGTTGCGCAAACAGCGACCAATCTCGGTATCGGCGACAAAGTAACTTACAATACCACGAGCGTCGCCTATCTCGCGCAAAAAATCTCCACCACGCAGTGGCGTTTGATCACCGCCACCGGTGCGATGCCGGCTGATGTTGCCGGCGCGACAGTCAATTCTATCGCGCACGCCTTTGCTTCCCTTTCTGCGGCCGAAGCCGGAGCGACCGGTGCAAGCTATTTGAATACGACTGATTTATGGACGAATAATTATCAACTCAATATCCCATGCTACTACGACAGCGGCCCCGACACGACCGCCGTAACGGTTGACGGCTACACGACCGGTGTGCCAAATTATATCCGGATTTATACGCCGTATGATACGACAGGGGAAGTGAATACGAGCCAGAGGCATGACGGGGTTTGGAGTGATAGTAAATACAGGCTAGAGCCAGTCGGGACAGTTCTTTCTGTGAATGAACCGCATATTATAATTGAAGGTTTGCAAATTTAT
>JBMOKZ010000255.1:0-1380 GCA_049324195.1 Candidatus Zixiibacteriota bacterium
TTTTTCGTGATCGGGATGGGTCATTATTTTTTAGCTTTCAGCAGTAAGATTAACCCGGCCAGAAAAAATACGCCGTTGACGCCCCACACGGCAACATCCTGGGGTATTTTCTCGTTGTACCCCGCAGACTGCATCATCCGAAACAGTACGAAATAAATCAACGCCAGCATCGCTCCGGCCGCGAAGGAATAAGCGATTCCACCCCGCCGGGGATTGGAGGCGAAGGGAATGGAAATCAGCACGACGATAATCGAGGTCAACGGGTAAGCGTATTTTATCCTCAAATCGATCGCCTCGCGGATGTACGGACCGCCGGTACGCTTCATCAATTCGATATACCGTTTCAGTTCGTCGTAACCCATGTCCTCGGGTTTGCCGATGCGTTTGGTGAAATCCTCAGGTTTATCCTTGATGTCGAATAAGGTGAGAGTGTCCTGCCGGGTAAAAAGTTCATGAGCGGAATCGTCGAAATTACGGATAATCACGTTTTCCAACCGCCAGACATAATCGCGATAATTTATTTTCTCCGAGGTGATAATCTGGCTAAGCTGGTTACCCTCCGACTTGTACAGCCGGAAATCATCGCCCTCCTGTCGGACGGAATTGTAACTGGTAATCGTATAGAAATAACCCGGTCGAATCTGGCGGTAGATATTGTGGATTTTCGTCAGGGCGTCTTTGGATTTTTTCTCGATCGTAAACCGTTTTATCTCCAGCCTCTTTTTATTGGCCGGAGGATAGATATATTCGTTGTAGTTGAAATGGAAAAAAGCCAGCAGGATGGAGATAAGCAGGAAGGGGAGA
This sequence comes from Candidatus Zixiibacteriota bacterium, assembly GCA_049324195.1. Lineage (GTDB taxonomy): Bacteria > Zixibacteria > MSB-5A5 > GN15 > FEB-12 > JAFGNW01. The sequence continues at coordinate 805 of JBMOKZ010000255.1, forward strand.
GCGATGCGGTACAGCGAGATGCCGGAGGCTTTCATCGCCAGGATTTCATTGCGCCGTGCCAGCATCGACACCGAAAACAGGGTCGACAGCAGGATAAAGACCGGGAAAAACGATTTAACCACCCAGCCGCCAAAATAAAGGTAATATTCCAAAATACTCAAGAGCGGCACCTGGTGGTCGATGAAATCGCGAAGTTCCTCGACCATATTGATAACGATAATAGTGAAGCCGATCGCGAGAGTAACGACCAGAAGCGTGATAAAGAAAAACCGCAGCAGATAAAAATCCAGTTTCTTAAACATAAGGACAGTTTAACCAATCCTTCGGAAATAAGCAAATACTGGTTTTTCGGAAACGACGACATATATGAGGTAAAGCCCGATGACTCCAAGCAGAATATTGGCGCCCCACATGGCGATGAACGGCGACAGGATGCCGCGGTCGGAAAGGTCCTCGCCGCCTATCAGAAAAGCCCAGTAGATGATAAAGAGCAGAATAGAAATCGTGATCGCCATACCCATACCACCCTTTTTCGAGAGCATCCCCAGCGGCGCCCCGATCAGGATAAAGGCCAGC
>JBMOKZ010000256.1:0-1374 GCA_049324195.1 Candidatus Zixiibacteriota bacterium
ATTGCAATGGTCAAATAGATATTTCCGATATAACGTATTTAGTAGCCTTTTTGTATCTAAACGGTCCGCCGCCGGTAAAGCCCTGTTTTGTATATGAAATTACCGGCACGCCACCGACCATGAAATAGACTTAAGAGCCGCCGTTTTTTTCCAATGGGTTTTCAATAAATAATTTACTTAAATGTATGCGCGGCAGATGCCCACATCTTCCGGGTCAGGCGGCACAGTGGACATGTGCCACCCACAAAAAAAGGCGGAACCTCTAAAGGGATCCGCCAAAGCTCAACGTAAAAAATAGGCAGCATCACAGGGATACTGCTCTGCGATTCTTTCCAAAAAAAAGTCAGGAGCACAAGGCTCCTGACCTACTATTCATAAAACGGACTCAGTCCGTCAGCCGGCTTTTTTCTCGGCGCTGGTGCGCATTCTCGGCTCTTTGCCTTCGGTGATTGTCTCCACCGTAATGATAATCTCGGCGATTTCCGGTCGCGAAGGCACCTCGTACATGATATCCAGCATGGCCCGCTCAAAAATCGAACGCAGCGCCCGCGCGCCGGTCTTTTTCTCGGCGGCAATTTTCACCGCCGCGACCAAAGCCTCCGGCTCGAACATCAGCTCCACGCCTTCCATCTCCAGCAGTTTCTGATACTGCTTGGTCAGCGCGTTTCGCGGTTCGGTCAATATTTGCAGCATGGCTTCCTTGGACAGCGGTCGCAGCGCGGCGTTGACCGGGATACGCCCGACCAGCTCGGGTATCAAACCGTACTCGATCAAATCAGCCGGGATAACATGGTCGTAAATCTCCGCCGTCTTTTCGTCGATATGAGTTTTTTCGGCTTCGAACCCGACCACTTTGCTGCCCAGTCTCCGGGCGATAATCTTCTCCAGACCATCGAACGCCCCGCCGCAGATAAACAGGATATTGGTCGTGTCAATCTGCACGAACGCCTGTTCGGGATGCTTGCGGCCGCCTTTTGGCGGGATATTTGACACCGTGCCCTCGAGAATTTTCAGCAGTCCTTGCTGAACGCCCTCGCCGGAAACGTCGCGGGTTATCGACGGGTTGCCGTCCTTGCGGGAAATCTTGTCCAGCTCGTCGATATAGATAATCCCCCGCTCGGTCTTGTGCGGATTGAAATTGGAAGCCTGGAACAACCGTACGAGAATGTTCTCGACATCCTCCCCGACATACCCGGCCTCGGTCAGGACGGTCGCGTCGGCAATCGTGAACGGCACCTTCAGAAACCGCGCCAGAGTGCGGGCGATGAGGGTCTTGCCGGTGCCGGTCGGTCCCAACAGGAGAATGTTGGATTTTTCCAGGTCGACATCGTTGTTGTCACCGGTCAATTTCCCTTTGGCGCGAGATTTGAACTT
>JBMOKZ010000257.1:0-10749 GCA_049324195.1 Candidatus Zixiibacteriota bacterium
TCATATTTCCAGGCCAGTTCCATCAGGCGGGCTTCGCTTTTACCCATGAAAACCTCGGTCCCCGAAGCATCGGGGTCGAAATAGAATTTTTTAGCTGGCATATTTGTCAGCGGCTCTTGCGGTCTTTGAAAATCATCGAAAGTCCCAGCGCCACCAGCAGAAGCGCCCAGATATAATCCCAGAAATCGCCGGGGATGATATGCAGATGGTTCAGCAGGAGCAGAATACCCGCCAGTATCAAAACGAAACCGAAAAACATTGGTACCTCGTTATTTTAACAGCTCTATTTAATTTCTTTCAATCGCGCCACCACCGTTTCCGCGATCGCCTCGAGCATTGCCCGGTCGTCATCGTCAAAAGCCGAGGGGATGTCGGAATCGATATCGATTTCGCCCAGGCAGGTGCCGCCATCCATGAGCGGCACCACAATTTCCGAGCGGGTGGTCAGGGAGCAGGCCAAAAAACGCGGGTCAGCGTTGACATCGTCGACAATAATTGTTTTTTTCCCGGAGGCGGCTGCGCCGCAGATGCCCTTGTTGAGGGTTATTCGGGTATGTTCGGTAACGGGGCCGATATAAGGGCCTACCTCGAGCATCTCACCTTTCAGCATATAAAAGCCGGTCCAGTGGAATCGGTCGGAGAAGCCGTCGATAAGTTCCACCGCGGTCTGCAGGATGTCCCCTTCGGTTTTTTTATCCTTCAGGGCGTTTCGAACATTCTCTATCAATTCGGAGCGCCGGGCGTCCATTATAATTTCCTCCTGATCAGTTTCAGGTTTTCAAACGGGGTTTCCGGCGGGATGCAGCAGCCAGGACCGACAATCAGCCGATGGGGGTCGTTCTGCCGCAGGAGCTTGTCGATATGGCGAACGACCGTGTCGCGGTCCTTTTGGAGCCAGCCGTTTTCCTCGACTCCGCCCACCAGCGTTTTTCCGGGCAGTTTGTCATAGGCAGCCTCGAGCGAAAGGTTGGTTTCATTGGCACTGTCCCAGTTATACATCCGGCATTTATAATCATACCCGCTGAGCTGTTCGAGAAAATTACTGCCGGAACAGACATGCAGCAGGTTGAGCGCGTCATTATCTGAGGCCGCGATGACTTCCATGTCGCAGGGAAGACCGAACCGCCGGTATTCCTCCCAGGTGAGCATATCGGCCGAGGCCCATTGCAGGGTGGCGTAGAAGATACCATCGGCGCCGGCGTTGCGGAGCTCGGCGACGAAAGCCTTGAATGTGTCGGTAATGGCGCGGAGAGCCCGTTCGACCAGGTCCGGGGCTGTACGAATATGTTCCACCAGCGTTCGACGGTCCTCGACCAGCCGTCCGGCGACCGACAACGGCGTGAAAACTGTCATCAGCAGGGGCAGTTCCCGGTCAGAACCCTTGCGGATAAGGGATACGGTTTGCAGGTGCTCGGCCAGGGCCGGGGCGGAGAGAGCGTTGGGTTTTATTTTAAGCCAGTCCTCGGGTTCCCGGACGGGGAAATCGCTTTTTTTGTGTTTTTTGAATTCATTGCGGGACCATTCCAGTTTCAGCCCCCAGTCCTGAGTATGATAGTCGGCCCGGGGGTTGATTTTCATGAAATCCCAGTCGAATTCTTTCTGGAAATCCAGCATGGCTTCGGCGGTTCCTCGGGCGTCGTGTTCCCGGTGATAAAAATGACGCCAGAAAGAGGCGGCAAAGCGGTCGGGTTTTTCCCCGGCCAGAATCATCTGGATTCGTTCCTTGTGAGAGTACTTTGTCAAGGTCGGGTTCCTTCTCGGGTTGCTGTGAAAAGTTAATCATTTTATACGTTCCAGAAAACATTTTTTTCGGAAAATATCCGCGGATTGTTTCAAAATCCACGGCGGATGAAACTATCTATGGGGAATTTCCCAGTCCTCGAAAATGACCATCACAATGCCTGTAAAAAGAATGAGCAGATTATCCTGTCCTCATTCAGGTGAAATCATTAATGCCGAAAATGGTGATAAGCACGAATAGATTTGTTACTTGCACTTTTTGGAGCTTTTATATGCCGGCCAAAATTCTGGTGATCGATGATGAAGATTCCATGTGTAATTTCATGGAAATCATGCTGTCCAAGGACGGCTACAACGTGGATACGACCACCTCGGGCGGGGAGGGAATTGACCTGCTCAAGGACAATAACTATGACCTCGTAATCGCCGATCTCAATATGCCCGAGATGTCGGGTATCGATGTTTTAAAAGGCATTAAGGCTTTCAAGAAGGAGCAGGAGATTATTATGATGACGGCGTTCGCCTCGGTGGACACGGCGATCGAAGCCATGAAGCTCGGGGCCGCCGATTACATCACCAAGCCGTTCAAAATCGACGAGATAAAAATCGCCATCGAAAAATCAATTAACCGCCAGAAACTGCTGGTTGAAAACACCTCGCTGAAACGCCAGCTCCAGGGCAACAATTCCTTCGACAATTTCATCGGCAAGTCGGAAGTGGTGGTGACCATGAAACGGCTGGCCCAGCGGGTGGCGATGTCGGATTCGACGGTGCTTGTCCGGGGGGAATCGGGTACGGGTAAGGATTTAATCGCCAAGGCGATTCATCACCATTCTCCCCGTTGCGGCGGACCGTTCGTGACGATTAACTGCGCCGCCCTGCCGGAGACGCTTCTGGAATCGGAACTGTTCGGCTACAAAAAAGGGGCATTCAGCGGCGCCATCAAGGACAAGGAGGGCCTGTTCAAGGTCGCCAACGGCGGCACCTTCTTTCTCGATGAAGTGGGCAACACCTCGCTGGCTATCCAGGTCAAACTTTTACGCGTTCTGGAAGACAAGAAAATAATCCCCGTCGGCGACACTCAGCAGATCGAAGTTGATGTTCGCCTGATAGCCGCCACCAATGCCGATCTGGAGGAAGAGGTCAAAACCGACCGGTTCCGGGCGGATCTGTTCTACCGTCTGAACGTTATCCCGCTGTATATTCCGGCCCTGCGGGAACGTCAGGAGGATATTCCCCTGCTGATAGAACATTTTATTGCCAAATTCTGCGCCAAGGCGAAAGTGCCGGTCAAAAAGATATCCGCCGACGCGTTGAACCTGCTGATGGATTATCGCTGGCCGGGTAACGTCCGGGAGCTGGAAAACACCATCGAACGCGCCATCCTTCTTAACCGGACCGATATGCTGGAGCTTTCGGACATGCCGGAAAAACTGATGCGCAAGGAAACGATTTCGGTGGTAAACGAGAACGACCCGGTTACACCGACGCTGGAATCAATCGAGAAAGCGTATATCCAGTTCATCATGCAGCAGACCGACGGCAAGAAAGCGGAGGCAGCCAAAATTCTGGGTATCGACAATTCGACCCTCTATCGTAAAATAGAAAAATATAAGTTAGTCAATATACCGCAAACGAAACAGGGACGTAAAAAGAAAAACGACATCTAATGTTAAGAAAATGCACAAGGGATGGGAACGGAAATTGCCATAATATTCGTATTGATTGAAGGGTTGGAAAATATAAATGGGGATTATGTGAATATGAGAAAAAGAGAAAACGGCGGTTTTACGCTCATCGAATTGATGATCGTGGTGGTGATAATCGGGATTCTGGCATCAATGGCCATGCCCCGGTTTATGCGTTCGACCACCAAGACCAAGCAGTCCGAAGCCAAGCTGATACTCAAGCAAATTTATGTCAATGAACGAACCTATCGTCAGCAGAGTCAGACCAACAGTTATTATATCCCTGCCGGTCCGGCGTCGGCGGCGTCGCCCAACGCCTTAAACGATATCTGGATCGAGATTCAGGCAGGTGCGCTTTATTCTTTCAACGTGGTTGGGGGGGCCAATGCCTTTACCGCGACCGCTACGGGCAATATCGACGATGACGCGACGATCGATACCTGGACAATCGATGACAGTGGTACGCTGACAAATACAATCAACGACGTATTGACTTGATAAATGATGAAAAGTATGAGGCGCCTTCGGGCGCCTTTTTTTTTGCAATATGCAATTTTTCTTTGCAAAATGCCCGGCGACAAAATTAAAAACCGTTAATTTTATAATAGGTTGCGCCCCCCACTTTCGCCGATTTTTCGTTATCCCTTGACGAATAACGGCTTACGCCAGCCGCAACCTGTTCAAAAATAATCACCGGTAAAGGCACGGACTTTGCCTTTAGAAAGGGTGAAATTGAAAATTAACCCTAACAGGAATAACTTTTTAGGAGGAACTCATGTTTAGCAAGTTTCACAATCGCCAGAAGGGTTTCACCCTTATCGAGTTAATGATCGTGGTCGTTATCATTGGTATTCTGGCTGCCCTCGCGATTCCGCGTTTCATGCAGGCTACTACCAAGTCGAAACAGTCGGAATGTAAGCAGTTGCTCAAGCAGATTTATACCATGCAGCGTACCTATCGTCAGGCTAACGGTGCTTATGGTGACGGTGGCGCCAGCATTGCCGCCGGTGCCGGTGGTACTTTCCCGCAGATCGGCGTTGAAATTATGACCAGCGCGGCTTATACCTATGCTATCGTGGCGGCCGCCAATACCTTTACGGCTACCGCTACGGCCAACCTGGACGATGATGCTACCATCGATACCTGGACCATCGACCAGACCGGTGTTTTGACCTGCACGATTGACGACGTAACTACCTAATTTGTAGTCGTCAGTTGCTTGACTTAAAAGCGCCCCCCATGGGGGCGCTTTTTTTTCTCCAGTTTTGTTTTATTGCAACCGATAAATGATATATGTCGAATTTGAAGGTCATAGAATCGCCGGCTCCAGCAGGAGAAATCGCCCGAATTGAGTCTGAATTGACCCGGGAACGAGTTCTGGCCGTCTGTGAACATTTTTCTTTCAAGCCGTTAATTTCGTTTACTTGTCTAAATCTCGGCGATTCGAGCGAACCCCGGGTTTATTTTGACCGTTATTTCGCCAGCTACGTGAATGCCCGGCCATTCGAGGGCAATCACCGGGATGAAACGTTCGATTTAATCATCTGTGACAACAGCTATCAATATTTTCGGGATTTCGTGGCCCTGGCCGATGAATTTTACCGGTTGCTGAAAACCGGGGGTTTCTGTTACTTCGCGGGGCGGACCCGCGGCGGGAAAACTTCCCCGGACAAAAACGGTCCTGACCGTTATTATCTTTCACGGCGGGTACTGCGAAAAAAACTCAACGATTTCTGGATTCACGACTATATGCCCCTGATAATTGAAAATCCGGCGGCGTTCAAGCGGGGGATGACGCGGTCCACCGGTTCGAAATTGGGTTTGAGGGGCGTCTTGAGGAAAATATTGACTCCTTTTGCGAATGAATTCGTCTGGGTGCTGACCAAAAAGAAGTAGTTTTCGGCAATCATTGTTGTTGACCGTTGAACAATCCCTAATTTTATTTTAAGATAAGATGAGATTTTTAAAATCGCTGATACTTATCTGTCTGCTGACCTCTGCGGCTATCGGTCAGGAGACCTCCGACCAGCCGCCGGAGCGGTTCGGTCTGGAGCATCTGAGCGAATACCTCGGTTTGAAACCGACGGATATCGCTTTTCGTTCCGACTACACCGACCCCGATTCGTTTCGGTTGAAACTGGTGGCCGATTTGATGGCTTCGCCGGTGGGCATGATCGACTACGCGGCCTCGCTTAAAAACGCCCACGTCAAGAAACAGCCGGAAGTAACGGCCAGAATCCTGTTCGGCGATTTACAAGGGGAATACCAGAGCAGCCGGCAACATCCTTACCAGGCCGATATCGGCGATATCCAGGGCCGCTACAACCTCTACTATACCGACATGAACCTCAACCAGCTGCTCAACCGGGCGGTGAAGTATATCGATGTCGTTTTTCCGCGGTCGGCCGAAATGATGCTCGCGCCGCTTTCCGCCGAACAAAAAAATTTCCTGAAAAATCAATTCAAGGATTTGATTGTCATGGGCGTTGAAGAGGAATTCTTCACGGTCGAGCAAAACGACTCGCTGGAGCGGCGGGAAGAAGCCTGGGCGGATGAGTTCGTGACGTTCGGGACGAAAATCGATAAGGACCCGCTGGTCGGCGCCGGGATCGACTGCCTGCAGGAGCTGATTCTCGAGGTTAACGCCCTGCGCAGTCTGCTTCGGTCCGGGCAGGTTACCGCGCAGAGTATTATCGAAGGCGGGGGGTATCTGCCGGACAATGCCGATAAAAACAGCTACCTTGGTTTTCAGGTCGGCTGGAAAGTCGGCGGGGTCGGCAACGACTATTATTCCGGAGATTACAAGTTCATACTCGATTTCGGCGGTGATGATGTTTACGATTTAAAATATGAACCTGACCATCCACACGGAGTAATTATTATCGACCTCGGCGGGGATGATTGTTATCGTTCCAAGAGCGACTTTACGCTCGGCTCGGGCTGTTTCTCGGTGGGACTGCTTCTTGATTTTGAGGGTAACGACCGCTATGACGCCCATTCGTTCGCTCTCGGGTCCGGATATTTCGGGTTCGGGCTGCTTTACGACGCCGCCGGCGATGACCGCTACGACGGTGACACTCACGTCGAGGGTGCCGCTACATTCGGGATGGGTTTGTTGATAGACGAAGGCGGCCGGGATATCTACAACGCCGCGCTTTACGCCCAGGGGTTCGGATTTGTCCAGGGATTCGGAATGATTTACGAAATGGACGGCTCGGATACTTACTATGCCGGCGGGAAGTACAAGGATATTTTGCGCTATGCCGATCATTACCTGTCGCTGTCGCAGGGATTCGGGTACGGGCTGCGGCCCTGGATGTCAGGCGGAATCGGCTCCATCATCGATTTGAAGGGGAACGACAATTACCAGGCGGATATTTTCGCCCAGGCCTGCAGCTACTGGTGGTCGCTCGGAGTGATTTACGACTCCAGCGGCAACGACAATTACAACTGTTTCCAGTACGGCCAGGGCGCCGCCACTCATATGACGCTCGGGATTCTGGTCGAGGATTTCGGTAACGACGTCTATTACGGGAAGGGTCTGATGCAGGGTTGCGGACACGATTATTCCTGCGGTATTGTTCTCGACCGGCACGGCAGCGACACTTATACCGCTTATGATTTGTCCCAGGCCGCCGGCTCGGCCAACGGAGCGGGGGTACTGATCGATAACGAGGGCGACGACCGGTATTTCGTGAAAAAGTACGACAATACTCAGGGGTACGGCAACCCGCGGCGGGATTTCGGGTCTATCGGGCTTTTTATCGACCTGGGCGGAACCGACCAGTATTCCGGTAACGGCGCCGATAATTTTTACTGGCGAACCGACTCCAAATGGGGCGGGGGGATGGATATCGAAATGAATCCCCCGGACACGCTTGAGGTAAATAAACAATAAGATGCATAAAGTGATTTTAAAAACTTCCCTGACGCTTGTTATTACAATTATGGTCCTGGCCGGGAAGGCCGCGGCCGACGACGACTTGCAAAAGAAAGTCGACTCCCTTTTTAAAATCGCTTCCTCGGGCTCGGTGCTTTATGCCGACATGGTGGAACCAGCCAAGGATTCGCTGGCTGCGCTGGGAGCGCCGGCGGTGCCGTTGTTGATAGATAAGTTTACAACCAAGTCAACCCGGGCCAAGTGGGCGGTGATTTTCGTGTTGCAACGCATCGGTTCTCCGGCGGTGCCGGACCTGGTGGCGGCTTTATCCCGGCCGGATGAAAAAATCGTCCAAAATGTCTGCTGGGCTCTGGGCGATATCGCCGATTCCTCGGCCACCCTGCCATTGATGGCGATTGCCAACCATGAATGCTGGCAGGTTCGTGACCAGGTTATCCGGGCGTTCGGCCGGATAAAGGACAGGCGGGCCGATGAGGTGGTGCTCAAAGCTTTGAACGATACGCTCGCCCAGGTGCGCAAGGCGGCGGCGGTCAGCTGCGGACAGATAAACCTAACCGGAGGGATTAAAAAACTGGTCAGTTTGCTCGGCGATGATTTTTACGGGGTCAGAATGACGGCGTTGGAAGCCCTGATGAAGATGGATACCTCGCTGGTATTGCCGGTTCTGGCCGACTCCATCAACTCGGACAATCACCTGCTGGGCAATCTGGTCTGTGAAATGCTGGGCCAATACGGCAGCGACGAGGCGCTGGAATTGTTGCTAGAACAGACTGATTCCGGAAATCTCGAACGGCGGGCTCATGCCGGGGTGGCGATTATCAGGGCTGACCCTGATGATAATTGCGGGTTCCGGCGGCTTTTTTACAATAACGAGAAGGATCGGCTGGTTCACCTGAAATTTGAATCGGCCATAAGAGCGGCGCAAAATGCCCGATGATTACTTCGACAGTAAGTTAAACAGCCTGAAAAAAATCATAACGCCAGACAAGAAAGCAAGTTGCAAGCGATCGCAGCTTCCTTCACGTTACGGGCGGCTGGCGGAAACCCTCGGAGGCGAGCTAATCACCCGGTCCGAGGGGACCTATTGTCTGGTTCGGACGGTGTATGAGAGCGGTACCCGGCTGGGACGGTTTATATTCGAAAAGCCGGATTATTCGTCCCGTCTGCCTTTGTCGGCGTTCAATGTCGAGGAAGCCGAGGGTGAGGCATTCCGGGAGGAACTGCTCTTTTTCGACATCGAAACCACCGGCCTGGGAGGGAGCGGCGCGGTGGCGTTCTTGATCGGTTGTGGTTCGGTAGTGCCGGGGGGATTCGAGGTCCGGCAGTATCTGCTCCCCGATTTCAGTGATGAGGCCGCCATGCTGGAAAGCGTGCTCGAAGAATTGAGTCACGATAAAACGGTCGTCAGTTACAACGGCGTGGCGTTCGATATGTCAATGATACGCGACCGGATGATTGTCAACCGGGTGGCGCGGGAAATAAAAATATCCGGCCATATTGACCTGTTGCATTCCGTGCGGAGGCTGTTCAAGCGCCGACTGGGTGATTGCTCTCTGGGTAATGTCGAACAGGAATTGTTCGGCTTTTACCGCGATGACGATATTCCCGGTTATTTGATACCCTCGGTTTATTTCGACTGGCTGGGCAGCGAACAGCTCGATGACATGACGGCGGTGATGGAGCATAACCGCAGGGATATTTTTTCGCTTTATTTCCTGGTTGATTTTATTTACCGGGTTTTCGAGTCCGAAGGCGCCAGTCTCGACGAGGTTGACGATATCTATTCATTGTCCCGTATTTACGGGCGGCGCAAACGCCACGACAAGGTGCTCAGCCTATACAGCGAGATGGAAAAAAGCGCGTCGGCAGAGCTCGAAGATGATATTCTCTGGTTCAATTCGCTGGCAATGAAACGGTCGGGGCAGTGGTCCGAGGCCGCCCAACTCTGGCAGCGGCTGGCGGCAACCGTTGGCCGGGAGGGGTATCTGGCTAATCTGGAGCTGGCGAAATTTTTCGAACACCGTCAGAAAGACATCGAAAAAGCACTTGATCATACCCGGCGGGCAGCCGGTCTGTGTCCGGATAGCCCGCCTCAAAAAAATCAGCTGGAAAAAAGGTATAAGCGCTTGTCCGGCAAGCTGAAACTAATTGTATAATTCTCTTAAATTACTCCTTTAAATTATCGGTCTTTCAGCCGATAATAGCATAAATTGCAGATAATTATGGATACTGACTTATTACAAAAAATATTCAAAGAGCATCGAGAACTTTTATCCCTTCCGCAAACCCTGGTCGCGGTTTTACGGGTCATCCGGGATGATAAGTCATCAGCCGAGGAATTAGCCGGGGTTTTGCTGAAAGATCCGGCGCTGACCGCCCGGGTTCTGCGGATTGTCAACTCCACGTTCTACGGTGCCCGTCGGGAGATCACCACGGTTTCGAAAGCGGTGGTTATGATGGGGATGCGCCAGGTGACGGCTCTGGCCCTGTCAACCTCGATATACAACCTGGCTTCGAACTGGGAGACGAAAATAAACCGGGTTAAGTTCTGGCGTCATTCGCTCGAGGTGGCGATTGCCGCCCGGATGATTGCCGAGCGAATTCAATATCCGCATGTCGAGGAAGCGTTCGTGGCCGGATTGCTTCACGATATCGGACTATTAATCATCGAAAAATCTTTTCCCGATGACTTTTGCAAGATTTTAATCCGGGGACAGCGGGGCGAAAATACCTTCGAATACGAAGAAGAGCTGCTGGGCACCAATCACGCCCGGGTGGGACAATTTCTTTTGGAACAATGGAATATCCCGCAGTCAATCTGTGACGCGGTCGGTCATCACCACAACCAGTATCCGGCCGATTGCAACAATTCCGAGTTGATTTACAGTCAGATAATTGCCCTGGCCAATCTGGTGTCAAGTTTCAGCGTTATCCGGGAGCCCCGCGGCGAGCAAATTTTCGAGATCGAGAACCGGGAGATACTTCGTTCCAATCTGGGTCTGTCGGTCGAGAACCTGAAAGAAATTCAGGTAAAATTACTGCCCCGGACAGTGGAAGAAGCCCGTTATCTGGAAATCGATATCGGCTCGTTGGACGACATTTTAATCGAGGCCAATCGTCTGCTGTCGGAACAATATTCGACGGTCGAGGGCTTGTTGAGCGAGAACCGACGCATGCAGCAACAGATTATCCGGAACCAGATGAAGGAAGCCGCGCTGGAAGCTCTCAAAACCATTACCGCGACGTTCAACCATTACATCAACAACGCCACAGCCACTATTCTGGGGCGGGCGCAACTGGTAGAGATGGCGATCGCCAAGAACGAAATGGACGACCGCGACGGCAATCTGACCCGGTCGATGAAGGCTATTATCGACAGCGTCAATACCATTTCCCTGGTGATGAAAGAACTCAAGAATA
>JBMOKZ010000258.1:0-1366 GCA_049324195.1 Candidatus Zixiibacteriota bacterium
GCCCCACGCCTTATGAATTTCAATTATATTATGATTTATGATCAATAAAGCCCGCTTTCAGCGGGCATTTTTTAAATCGGTCAGCGCGTCTTTTTGTGCAGCACCATTGCCGATGCCTGGGCTTTGGGGACAATTATGATTTCCTCGATATTGACATGTTCCGGCTGCGATGCCGCCCAGAAAACCGCTTCAGCGATATCGTCTCCGGTCAGGGGCACATAACCCTGATAGGTAGCTTTAGCCCGCTCGGTATCGCCGTGAAAACGGACCTGAGAGAATTCGGTTTCGACCAGTCCGGGGTCAATCGAGGTCACTCTTACCGGGGTGTCCACCAGATCCATCATCATGCCCTTGTTCAGAGCGTTGACGGCATGTTTAGTGGCGCAGTAAACATTGCCGTTGGGGTACACTTCATGACCGGCTATCGAGCCGATATTGATGACGTGCCCTCGTCCCCGTTTGACCATTCCCGGAACAACCGTACGGCTGAGATACAACAAACCCTTTATGTTGGTGTCAATCATCGTGTTCCAGTCCACCGTATTACCCTCGTAAAACTTATCCAAACCCTGCGCCAGTCCGGCATTGTTAACCAGAATGTCGATTGCCCGCCAATTTTCTGGTAATTCGCCGATAACCTGTTCCACCTCGGCCAAATCGCGGACATCGAGCTGGACGCAATAACAGGGAGTTTTCAATTTACCGGCCAGTTTTTCCAAACGGTCGTGGCGCCGCGCGCCTAAAATCAATTTTGCCCCGGCTTCGGCGAAACGCCGGGCGCAGCTCTCGCCGATACCCGATGACGCCCCGGTTATTAAAACGATTTTATCTTTGAGTGAATACATTCCTTTCGTCCTTATCCTTGATGTGATTTTTTGAGTACTTTTTAAAATAGAACATCAGAAAAGAAATTAAAGCAAAAAGTTATCTGTCGCGGAAAAAGATTATTGGTCGCCACCCTAATTCTGTTAACGGGAGAAACTTAATCCCGATATAATATTTTCTTAGTTAACTGACCGCATTTTATTTTCAGGTCTTTCAAAAAGCTGTTCGACGATAGAACAGCAGGGATTGTTTTGAACAGCGAATATGGGCTTAAAATCGCTAGGTATAGAAAAATTTCAACATTTTGCGGTGTATATGCATTTATTGATAGTGAAAACATCTTCAGCGGTTCATATTATGTTGTTGTGGTACAATAACATAATGCGGCGTTATTTAATGATTATCCGGGCTCAATCACGGCACAATTTATGCAATAACCATAGGTGAGAATATATAGTTTTTTAATGATTCACCCGATATAAGGTTTATCTGCCGGTCGACCGACTCGGGTGAAGCAAACAGCTTGGAGGGTCAATGACCA
>JBMOKZ010000259.1:0-10681 GCA_049324195.1 Candidatus Zixiibacteriota bacterium
TTTATCGGGGGGCTTTTGACCGGCTATCTGGCGCTTTTGGCCGACGCCGTGCACAACCTGTCCGATGTCGCTTCGCTGGTGCTGGCCTGGCTGGGGGTGAAAGCCGCGCATTTACCCGCCACCAAGAAATCAACCTATGGTTATATGCGGGTCGAGGTCATGACGGCGCTTCTTTCCGCCTCGGCTTTGGTGGTGATTGCGGTATTTATTTTTATCGAGGCCTACGACCGGTTCGCCAATCCGCAGGTTATCAGCCAGCCCGGAGTGTTTTTAACGGTAGCGGTAATCGGCCTGCTGGGCAATTTCTTTTCCATCTGGTTTCTGCATTCTGAGCGGGGCAAATCGCTCAATATGAAAACCGCCTTTTTGCATATGGCTTATGATACTCTGTCGTCGGTGGCGGTCATTGTCGGCGGGATCATCATTATTTATACCGGCTGGGTGGTGATTGATGTCGTTTTGTCGGTGATAATCGCCCTGATGATTCTCTGGTCGTCGTACGGCGTGATCCGGGAGACGGTGATGATTCTGCTCGAGGCGGTGCCGCCGGGAATCGATTTTGACCGGGTGTACGAGACAATCCTGAACTGCGAAAAAGTGACCGGTGTGCACGATTTGCATATCTGGTCGCTGTCTTCGCAGGAAATCGCCCTGTCCTGTCACCTCTGCGTGAAGGACGACGATTATAGGGCGGGACCGGAGATTATCAGCGCCGTCAACGCCGAACTCGACAAGTGCTTCGGCATCAACCATTGCACCATCCAAATCGGGACGGGTGACTGTCCCCGACCGGATTTGCTCTGCTGCAATCGGGCTCATGAGAAAGGTTAATTTTGTCCAATAAAATAGTCGAACTGGAAATCGTCGATCTCGCCAACGAGGGCCAGGCGGTCGCACATCTGGACGGAAAAGTCGTTTTTCTAAAGGGGGGACTGCCGGGCGAGACGGTGCTGGCGGAGATTACTCGCCGGAAACCGCGTTACGATGAGGGGAAAGTCCGCGAGATTTTAAAAAAATCCCCGGAGCGAATCGATGCCGCCTGTGATCATTTCGAACTGTGCGGCGGCTGCACCTGGCAGGATTTGAGTTATGAAAGCCAGCTCAAATTCAAGCGCAAACAGGTCTGTGACAGCATCGAACGGATCGGCGGGCTCGAAAATGTAAAGGTGGCGGATATCGTGCCGTCACGGGACCGGTTCTTCTATCGGAACAAGATGGAATTCTCGTTTCATGTCGATAACGAGCGGGATTTCACGCTGGGACTTCATCGGCGCGGACGGTTCGACGAAATATTCGATATCGACCGCTGCCTGCTGGAGTCGGAGTTGTCCAATCGACTGGTGGTCTGGTTCCGGGACTTTGTCAGAGAACGGCATATCCCGGTTTACGATGTCAAGCATCATGTGGGTTTCATGCGCTTTTTGATGATTCGCGAAACCAAAAACACCGGCCAGACCATGGTCAATATCGTGACCAATTACGGGGATTTCCCCGACGAGGCAATGCTGGTCGAGCGCCTTCGGCAGGACTTCCCCGAGGTCACCACAGTGGTGCACAACCAGAACGGTAAGAAATCCAATATCGCCGCCGGGGAAATAGAAAAAGTTTTATACGGTCCCGGGTACATCGAGGAAAAACTGTTCGACCAGACGTTTCGTATCCGGGCTAATTCTTTTTTCCAGACCAATCCCCGCCAGGCCGAGGTGCTTTATCGCACCGGATTTGAGATGCTCGGGGCGGGAAAGGACGATGCTTTGATTGACCTGTACAGCGGCGCAGGCTCGATCGGTATTCTCGCGGCTCCAAACGTCAAAAAAGTGATCGGGGTGGAACTGGTCGGGGACGCCGTGCGGGCGGCCAGGGAAAACGCCGCCATCAACGGAATCGAGAACATTGAGTTTGTCGAGGGGGACGTAAAGGATTTTTTAGTATCGTCGGAATATGACAAAACCGGTTTTAATATCGTTATGCTTGACCCGCCACGGGCCGGACTGCACCCGAAAGCGGTCAAAAAAATAATTGAATTTAAGCCCGAAAAGATTCTTTATATATCATGTAATCCGGCCACTTTTGCTCGTGACGCCGGAGAATTTGTCCAAGCGGGCTATCTTCTGCCGGAAGTAAAGCCGGTGGATATGTTTCCGCACACCACTCACATTGAATTGGTGGGTGTCTTTAAATCGGTTTAATATCCTTGTCGGGTGTCAGGAATTTTGTTATTTTTAAAAAAATTAGGAAGATAACCAAGGAGGATTAATGTTGCGAAAAGTTTTAGCCGGCGTTCTGCTTACCGTGTTTGTTTTAACCCTCCCTTCTGATTCTTTTGCCGCCAAACAGACTTTCGAGGAATTGTGCCGGGAAATTCTCGAGTCGATACAATCATTTTACCCGGTCCGGTCCACGGAAATGGGCATTCATGCCTATGATTATCGTCTGGCGGATTATTCCTCGAAGTCGGTCAAGGCTATGATTGGCAGTCTGAACGACTACGAAAAGAAACTGTACAATTACGGTAAAAAGGAACTGCCGCCGGAGCAGACAATAGATTACAAACTGATTAAGTCCAATGTCGATATCACTCTTTTGAACCTCAAACAGATCGCCTGGCACAGGAAATCGCCGCAGCTTTATGTCGATGAGGCGGTCAACGGTATTTATTTTTTAATGCTCTCGCGGCACGCTCCCCTGTCGGAAAGACTGCTATCGATTATCGGCCGCATGAAGGCCGTGCCGGACCTGTTCAAGACCGCGACCGCCAATATCAAAAATCCGCCGCCGATTTATATTGAAGGCGCTCTGGAATCGCTGGAGTCCGGAATCGATTTTTATAAGGAAGTCGCTTCGGAGCTGATGAACAAGTTCCCTGAACGGGCGGACGAGATATTAAAAATATCCACTCAGGCTCGCGAGGCCATGAATGATTTTATGAATTATCTTTCCACGGTCACGCCGGGCGAAGAAAGGTCGTTCGCTATCAACAAGACTAATTTTGACTATATGCTGGGGCATGAATATTATCTTGATTTCGATTCCGACTCGCTGTTGAAAATAGGTGAGCAGCTTTTGGAGGAGGCTCGGCGGAATTACGAAGAATATGAACTCTACGTGAAAACAAACCAGAACGGCCAGGATTCGGTTTTTATACCGGTCAGTTTTACCCGCCAGGATGTCATGGACTATTACAACTGGGAAACGAACCAGTTGAAGATATTTCTCGAGGTCAATGATTTTATCACGATTCCGGAGAATATCGCTCCGGTTACAGTGGTCGAGACGCCGCCATACCTGCGGTCGATGATAAGCGGTATCGCTTACCAGCCGGCAGGTCCCTTCGATTCGGTACAGGCCGCTCTTTTTTACGTGCGCCCGTTGCCGGAGGAGTTCGATGAACAGCAACAGGCCGCTCGCTACCGCTATGTCTATCGCCGCGGTTTCCGGGGGTCAGTGGTTCACGAAAGCTATCCGGGGCACCATCTCCAGATGCAACTGGCCGGGCGCAACAGCGATCCCATCCGCAAATGGCAGCAGAATTTCATGATGATCGAGGGTTGGGCGCTTTACTGCGAGGAAATGATGTATCACGCCGGTCTTTACGGCGCCGAAGACCCGTCGCAGTGGCTCGGGGTGCTGGGCGGAATCCGTTTCCGCGCCGCCCGGATTGTCGCCGACGTTAAACTTCATACCGGTCAGTTTACTTACGACGAATGTGTGAACTGGATGCTGGATGAGCTCGATATCGAGAATGCTTCGGGCATCGAATTCATCAGGAAGGAAGTTCGGCGGTATACGCTCACCCCCACAATCCAGATGTCATATCTGATGGGGAAGAGGGAGATAATGAAACTTAAAAAAGCCATGATGGAAAAACAGGGCGATAACTTTTCCATCAGGGAATTCAACGATGCCCTGTTGGCCGCGGGTTCGATTCCGCCGACTTTGATGTGGGAGATTCTCGGATTAAAATAAATCCCGGTTATTTATTTTTCGCGTAGTCGTCCAGCCATTCCTCGAGTGTGGTCAAATTGGGGCCGAGAATACGGTCAGCCTCACTACCGTCCACGTCCTCGGAATTGTCCTCGAAATACTCGAAAAACGGTATAAGCAATTTGAGCTTGCCCATGCCCGGAAGATACGACGCCAGGTGAGCCTTGAAAAACGATATTGATTCCGGCTTGATATCGGGATGAAAGCGCTCGCAGAATTTTTCGATGGCGGTCAGCATCAGAATTTTCTCCGGCCCAAGATTGTAAAAGCATTTGTTCGAAGCTTCATCCTTCTGAAAAGCGTTGCTGACCTGGCGAGCGAAATCCGCCGCCGCCAGCCAGCTCCGGGGAACAGGCTGTTCACCCAGAACCCCGGCCCGGCCGTCAACAACCGCCAGGGGAAGGGATTCGAAAAACCATGACGGCCGCATGATGACATAGGGAATACCGCTTTCGATAAGTGAACGCTCAGCCCGGACTTTGGCGTCAAGATAAATTATGCCTTTCTCGACCCCCTGGGATGATGCGCCGCTGATCATGCCGATTTTCTCGATTCCGGATTCAACCGCCGCGCGGGCGATATTGGCAGTCCCCTGGATCTCTATCGCTTCGTATGTCTTAGGGTCGAGATTGCCGTTAAGATTGATATAAATATAATTCTGATCCTCGAAGGCTGCGCTAAGAGATTTTATATCAGTAACATCGCCGGGTATAACCGGGAAATCGGCGCCGACTTTAACCTTGGCTTGCTCTGGACGCGAGGACATGAGGGCAACTCGGAAACCGTCCTCGAGTAATTTTCGGGCGACCGGCAGTCCCAGCATCCCGGTGCCTCCGATAACTAAGATATTTTTACTCATTTCTTCTCCCTATAAGAGATTATATAATAAGGCATATTTTATTTTTTGGTAACTCTAAAAGGTATAATGATTTAACGAAAAAGCGAGCTAAAAGTTCAGTAACCTTTTCAACTATTTATCACACAATCACATAGCTAAAAATTAAAATTATTTTTTCTTTTTAAAGTGCCAACAATTTCTTATATTGTTGAGTATGGTAGATAGAATTTTATGGGCTCCGTGGCGGGCATCGTTTGTCCTGTCCAAAAAAGAAAAAGGTTGTCCTTTCTGCAAAGCGGTGAAGATGCGAAAGGATTCGGTCAAGAACCTGATCGTCTTCCGGGGTGAGCACAATTTCGTGGTGTTGAACAAGTTCCCTTACAACTCCGGTCATGCCATGGTCGTGCCCAAGGGTCATATTCATCGACTGGACCAGATGATGAAGGTCGAGGCTGACGAATTTTTTGAATTGACCCGGATCACCGTCAAGGTAGTCAGGAAGGCATTGAAGCCTCATTCGTTCAATCTGGGTATGAATCTCGGGCGATGTTCCGGTGCGGGAATACCGGAGCATCTGCACATGCACATCGTCCCGCGCTGGAACGGCGACACCAGTTTTATGATGGTGCTGGACAACACGAAGATGGTATCGGTGCCTCTGGATTACGTCTATGACGCAATTAAAGGGGTATTTGATAAGTTATGAGCCCCCGCAAGAAAATCCCGACAAAATCCGAGTTGCAACAACTTCAGAAACTTTACAAGACGGACGAAAAAATCGGTGAGCGTCTCGGCGGGGTTCCGGCTTATCTGATTGCCTACTGGCGGCGTAAAAAGAATATTCCCAAATATTCCCTGCCCAAGTTTTCCGAACGGGAAATTCTCAATCTATGGGAACGGTTCGGCGACGATGAAAAAAGCGGGCTGGAGCTGGGCATTTCCAAAGCGGCGTTTTACAACTGGCGCCGCCGTTACGGCATCAAGGAGAAACCGGCCTTTCTCAAACTGGAGCAGCTCGAGCTCGATTTCCCCAATTCCAAGATGAGCGTTTCGACCAGCGTTCTGTATGGGAAACAAACTGCAACCGAGAAAATTATCGCTCTGGCGGTCGGACGAGAGAAAGTCAAAGTCGGGGAAGAAGTCGAAATCGAGCCACACTTGGCGATGGTGCATCGCTCGGTCGGGACCGTTATCGGGAAATTTCGCGAAAGCGCCACCGAGTATGTCTGGAACCCGAACAAAATCGTTATCAACAAAGATTCTTTCATGAACTGCGAACAGCCCCCGGTTGTTCTCACCAACAAACAGGTCAACGATTTCGTGAAGCGGCAGGGAATCAAGAATTATTTCGATATGCGCGAAGGTCTCGCGCCCCAGATCGTTATGGAGCGTGGGTTCGTCCTGCCGGGACAATTCATTATCGGCACCGACCGCATGACTATTTCCTGTGGTTGTCTGAGCGCCTTCGCAACCTGCATCAACGAGGACGAAATGGGACGGGTCTGGGCGACGGGGAAATATAAACTGACCGTACCGCCCTCGGTGCGGGTCAATATCACCGGGCGGAAATCTCGCGGCGTTTTCACCCGCGACGTCATCCTGTCCCTTATCAAGCAACTGGAAGGCGAAGCTGTCCGGGGTAAAGTAGTGGAATTCGGCGGCTCGACCGTTTCCCAGATGTCGATCAGCGAACGTTTCACGCTGTCCAACCTGTCCGGCGAGTTGCAGGCGTCCGCGGCTATCTGTCCCTATGATTCGACCACGCGGCGCTATTTGACCGGACGCATCGGCGCCAATTTCAAGCCGGTCATGTCGGACAAGGACGCCGAATACCAGGAACAGTATCAGATCGATATCAACCAGTTGACACCCCAGATCAGCGGTCCTGACGGTACCGTCAAACCGGTTTCCGAGCTCGAGGGATTGCCGATCAATCAGGTGATTTTAGGCTCGCTGACCAGCGGTCGGTTCGATGATCTGCGGGTGGCGGCCGATATTTTGAAGGGCAAGAAAATTCATGCCGATTGCCGGATGCTGGTGTATCCGGTTTCCCGGCGGGTGTATCTCGAAGCGCTCAAAAAGGGCTTGATTCGAGTGTTTATCGAGGCCGGAGTAATGGTCATGAACCCGGCCAGCGCCGGTTGTCTGAGTATACATCTTGGCGGCCTTACCGCCGGTGAGAGGTGCCTGTCGACTTTTCGGCTCGACCGCGACGATATTAAATTACCGGAATCCTCGGAGATCTTTTGTTGTTCTCCGGCGACTGCCGCAGCCTCGGCGCTCAACAGCGCTATCACCGACCCGTCCCGTTATGTGAAATAACCGGGTTGCGGAGGAGAAAAAACGGCAGGTCTGAAAGGCCTGCCGTTTTCTGTTATATTGGATATCAGTCGATAACTGACATTAAATCAAATTCTGAATTTTCAAACCTTCGGTTTCCAGACTTCCCATACTTTTCCCACCAGAGCCGGGCCGACTTTGAGAGCCGGTTCTCCGGGCTGCCATTCCGCCGGGGTAGCCTCGGCGCCCTTGTGGGCGCGGACGTGCTGGTATGCCTTGATTTGTCGGATGGTTTCATCGAAATTACGTCCCACCGGCGGAGTGAGCATCTCGAAACCCTGGATAACGCCGTCGGGGTCGATAATGAACCGTCCGCGGATGTTGACGCCGGCTTTTTCGTCGTAGCAACCGTAAACACGGCCAAGATTGCCGCCCGAATCGGACAGCATCGGGAACGGTATCCCGCCCTTGACCATTTTGGACAGTTCGTGTTCGTTCCACATCTTGTGAACGAAGACGGAATCGACCGAACAGGCAAGTACTTTAACATCGAGTTCGGTTAGTTTTTTGTATGAAGCGGCGACCGTCGCTAATTCGGTCGGTCAGACGAACGTGAAATCACCGGGATAAAAACACAACAGCACCCAGTGACCGAGGAAATCAGAGAGCTTCACGGATTTGAAAGCTCCGTCCATGTATGCCGGCGACTGAAAGTCGGGGGCTTTTTGTCCTGCCTGGACAGACATTTTTATAACCTCCTTTTCTGGTTCTTTTCTATCAGGAGTGGTTTTTTCGGTCTGTTCGCCCAGCACTTTTCCGGTCGGCCGGGCGCAGCCCTGATCGTCAGCCATGCTTCCTCCTTTGGTTGAGATTGAGGGTCATGCTTTCTGTTCCATAACAATAAAATCACGTCCGCATTCAAAATCAAGTTTATTCGTTTTTTTTTGTTTGTAATTGAATCGATATTAATGACTTAGCAAAAGAAAACAGTGTCGGGGGGAGGAAACCGGTTTTTTTTGTTGAAGGGTGCCCCGGGGGAGCTATTTTAAGTACATGAAAAACAAACCTTTGGCAAGAATTGACCGTGACGACGGCTTCGTACGTAAACAACTGGTACAATATTGTCGTTTGCGGCGGGGGGATATCTGGCGCGACCCCGAGGACCGGCACATTGTCGCGTGCGGCGACGCCGCTGACAGACGTTTTTTAAAAAGACTTTTCGTTGAAATCCCGCCACCGGCTCTGGCCGTGTTCGACCCGCCGTATAATTTAGTCATGTTCGAGAAGCAAACAGTCGAGGGATACATCGCCTGGTGCCGGAAGTGGATAAAGGATTGTTTTGATATTCTCGATGTCAATGCCTCGCTGTACATCTGGCTTGGAGCCGACCAGAAGGACCATTTCCAGCCGCTGCCGCAGTTCATGCTGATGATGGCCGACAGCGGGTTCGAGTCGCGCTCGTTTATCACCATGCGCAACCAGCGCGGCTACGGCACGCAGAAAAACTGGATGGCCGTGCGGCAGGAACTGCTGTATTACACCAAAGGAGAGCCTTTTTTCGAGGTGCAGTACACGGACATTCCCAAAATCCTGCGTGGTTATTACAAGGAAGTCGACGGCTCCCTGACCGAAAACATGGAGCGTTCCCGCTCGCCGTTCATTCGGGCGGGTAACGTCTGGGTGGATATCCAGCAGGTGTTTTACCGCATGGAGGAAAACGTCAACGGCTGTTACGCCCAGAAGCCGCTGAAAGCCATTGAGAGGATAATCGAGGCATCGTCGCGCGAGAACGACACCGTCACGGACTTTTTCTCCCATTCGGGCACGACTCTGCTGGCTTGCGAGCGCACCGGCCGGAAGTGCGTGACGTTCGATATCGACCCGGTTTTTGCGGAAATAACTATCAGGCGTCTGGAGCGGTACCGCACCGAGGGCAAGACCGGCTGGCAGAATTCGCATCCCTTCGAGCGGGAACTGGCCGAGACCCCGCTCGCAAATAAAGTCACCGCTGATATTTCCTGATTAATTCCTTTAGGGGTGGGAACAATGTCACCCATCAAACTCCACGGCTGAAGCCGTGAGCCACCCGACAAGGGAAACCGGTTTTTATTGACTGTCTGTTGTTAAAAACCTATTTTATCCTTATATCATCAAATTGTAAAAACAATAAACAAACAGGGGATGACAGTGAGAAATTTTATCCATTTGTCGGTCATGATGTGTCTGCGCAGTAACGTCATAAAATTTCTGGTTGTTCTAATACTGGTCCAAGCATCTGTTTTTTCGGAGGAGCGGGGTAAATTTGAGTCATTTGTCTGGTCGTCATCGGAAATGAACGGCAAGGTCTATGAAAAAGCCGTCATACTGGTTCCCGTTACGATGGCGGGTAACTCGCAAAAACTGTATGCCCAGCTTGATACCGGAGCCGATCTGACCATTCTTTATGGTCGTATTATGCGCAAACTGGGTATACCGGTCGATTCGGCGAAAAGCGATGCACCGCCTTTTCGCTGGTATGGTCACGACCGGGAAGCAGGCCCGCTTGAAGAGGCGGAAATAATCAACTGGACGATGGACGCTGACATTAATCTCGAATCGGGCAACAGGGATTTTTATGTCATCGGTACTATCGGGCTCGATAAGGTCATTGGCAAGGTTCTGGTACTTGATTTTCCGGGGGAAAGATTCGCCGTATTGAACGACACGGCTGAAATAAAAAAATTGCTTCCTGCGAAAGTGAGTTATGTGGATGGCACCGTTTCATACAACAAATTTTATGTTAACATACAGTTAGGTAAGGATACGATTAACGCGGTTCGTTATGACTGTGGTTCATCGATGAGTACACTTATTCTTCCGCTTGACTGGTGGCAGTGGGCGACAGGCCTGGAGGGAGATGAACCCGAAGTGGTGAAGGACAGCGTTATCTCATGGGGGGAATATGTTGATATCTTAACCGCCCCGGCACAATATGACATGGTATTTGCCGATATCCTTTTAAAAAATCCGGAAGTCATGACGGTTGACTGGCCGGACCCGACTTTGGCTCAGACAAAATTAATGGGCAACGCGCCCTTTTTTGACAGCCTGGTCGTGATTGTTGACTGTATACGCGAGAAGTTTGGTATTTGCCGGGGATTTTGATTTTTCTTTGTTATTCCTCAACTCGGTAGGGTGTGACGGTGATACGGAGATTATTTCAGCAGCAGCATTTTTTTCGTTTGAGTGAAGGAGCCGCTCTGCAGGCGGTAAAGATATACCCCGGTCGAGACTTTCCCGCCCGATTCGCTATGGCCGTCCCATACCACGGTGTTGATTCCGGCGGGCATGGGCCGGTCAAGGAGAGTAGTTACTTTTTGTCCCAGGATATTGAAAATTTCCAGGCGCATCGGGGCGGTTTTCGGTAGGGCGAAAGAGATGACGGTTTCCGGGTTAAATGGGTTGGGATAGTTTTGATACAGTGTGAGCATACCCGGCAACAACGGACTGATTTCGTCTTCGGCATAATCGTTATTGCCGACAATGAATCTGGCGGCTTTGATGTTTTTGTCGAGATAAATGGTCGTGTCGCCTGTAACC
>JBMOKZ010000260.1:0-1355 GCA_049324195.1 Candidatus Zixiibacteriota bacterium
TGGGCCAGCGAGGAACAGAAAAAAAAGTATCTCACCCCGGTTGCTAAAGGCGATAAAATAGGGGCGTTCGGGCTGACCGAGCCGGGGGCTGGTTCCGACGTGGTCGGGCTTCAGTCCACAGCCGTCAAAGACGGTGAATATTACATATTAAACGGTGAGAAGATGTGGATTTCGCTGGCGAGCACGGCTGATTATCATCTCGCATTCGCCTGGACGGATTTGGAAAAGAAGAAAAAACGCGACCACAGCGGCATCTCGGCATTTATCGTCGAGAAGGATTTCGAGGGCGTGACCACCGGGCCGATTCACGGCAAGCTGGGGGTCCGCTCCGGCGATACCGGCTGGATCGCCTATCAGGATGTCAAGGTCCCGACGGCCAATCTGGTATATAAGGAAGGTGCGGGTTTTAAAATCGCGATGTTTTGTTTAGACCAGGGACGCTACACGGTCGCGGCCGGTTCCTGCGGCCTCATCAAAGCCTGCCGTGATGCCTGTATCAAATATTCGTTCGAAAGAAAAACCTTCGAGAAAAATATCGCCGAGCACCAGCTGGTCAAACAGATGATCGCCAATATGGAAGCCGGTTATGAATATGCTACCTGCCTCTGGTTGAAAGCCGGGTGGCTGAAAAATCAGGGTAAACGTTCGACCAAAGCTACCTCGCTGGCCAAATGGATTGCCTGTCGGGAAGCCGAGAGTTCGGCCGCTAATGCCGTGCAGGTTTTCGGCGCCTACGGTTTTTCAGACGAATACCCGGTGGAGCGGTTTTACCGCAATTCCAAGGGAGCTTCAATATATGAAGGTACACGGGAAATCCATACTCTGATGCAGGCTGACTACGCCCTTGGGCTCCGTAAAGATACCGAGCTGGAACGGGATTTACCGATAGTGGAACAATAGGTATTTAAAAATGCCTCGATAATACCGGTTTATAAAATAAATTAGGATAATAATATATAATATATTCCTTTATTTAGCCGATTCTAAATATATGATTACGGCCCAGCAGATAATGTCAAAATATGGCAATTTTAAGCAGATTAACTATTTTGTAGTCAATTTGCTTGATTTCCAGGATGCTCTGGATACTACTTCGCAAATGATTGACAAGGGCACCGACCAGAAAGATAACCGCGAGGTCAAGAAAATATGCGAGGTTTTTACAAGACCCCTTAAGGGCCGGTCGGCGGGTTTTATCCTTTCCGTCAAAATACCTGAAAAAATCATCAAATAAAAAAAGCCGCTTTAAAAGCGGCTTTTTTAAATCTCCATAAATACAATCCCGCTATTCGACCGTTACCGACTTAGCCAAGTTGCGGGGCTGGTCCACGTGACAGCCGCGCATGACGGCGATA
>JBMOKZ010000261.1:0-1321 GCA_049324195.1 Candidatus Zixiibacteriota bacterium
AAGCCGCTCACATGTATCTTGTAGCAGGCCGTATCGGCATTGGTGACATTGCACGGAGGGCAGATCTCGGCTCCGTCCGAAGCCGCGATACAGAGGGTGAAATCACCCAGATAGTCGGAATTGTCGCCAATATCCCAGGTCCATTCGCCAGTATTAGCGTCCAGGTTGAATCCGGTGCCATAGTAGGTCGGACCGTCAAAACTGACCAGCGAATAACTGAGAGCGGATGGTCCGCCGTCAGGGTCATTCGCCACAACCTGACCGGAAAGAAGAATCGCCCAGACCGCCTGAAGAACGGCGTCAGGGTCAGAAGTAATAACCGGAGGCTCGTTAGTAACACAGATTTCGACCGAGCAATCAGCGGTGGCGCCGCACTTGTCGGTCACCCGCAGCACTACCGTCGAAACGCAGATGTCGTCCCCGCCGGTAGCCCAGATGAAATGACCGGTGGTCGCATTGACCGAACCAGGTCCTGACACCTTGGAATACTGTAGGGTTTCGCAACCGTTGCCCAGGTCGGTATCGTTACCGATCACGTCAAACTCCACCACCGTGCCCCACGGAACCGTAATCGGACCGGGACAGGCTATAGTGGGAGTCGCATTCTGAACGGTAACCGTTCCAGCCACGACCGTCGTCGCCAGCTCCTCCACTGGACTGCATTTGACCAGCTTGGTTGACGCCCCAATCGGGCAGCCGCACTGGCTGGTCCCGGTTATGGTCGCCCCGCTGACCACGATCGAACCGCTGCAGATGTCGCCAGTCTTCAGATGGATCTGACCAACGACCGTCGTCCCCGCCGGAAGGCAGTTATCGCCGGTGTTGATCCGCATCGCCGCCATCCGTACCGTATCCGGTGTCCCACCAACCTGCAATACCCGGTCCGGCAACGCCGTCAAACCGGCGTCAAAATTGACCGAGAAATCGCTGTAACTGCCACTGAGCGTAAAAACAATCTCAAAAGCGCTCAGCGGCTCCGGGGTGTTAACCGTGATGTTCAGTATCGTCGTGGCGCAACGCGGAACCGTCTTCGACTGAAACGTCACCGTCTGGGCGGTCGCGAAGGAGAAAGCGAATACCAGAAGTAACGAAGCCAGCAGTAAAGAATAAAGGGTTCTTTTTTGCATCATTATAATGCTCCTTTAAATAATTTAAAGGTTCATTAAAAAAGTAACAGGTATCTTCCTGCTTCTATCCCTTGAAAGAAAAGTCGCCTCCTCTTCAAGGCTCCAGACTTTCAGCTACCAGGGAAGTCTGAAGAAAACCCCGTCTCGTCCTCAAAAGGGGATGATAGCATAAGCTATGTATGATGATAAATTAT
>JBMOKZ010000262.1:0-10336 GCA_049324195.1 Candidatus Zixiibacteriota bacterium
TCCGGAAATTATGATTCCGCTGGTGGGTCATGTCAACGAGTTGAAGAACCAGAAAGAGCTGGTTATCCGGGTGGCTAATGAAGTTATCGCCCGCAACAAGGTCAAAGATTTCACTTACATGGTCGGCACTATGATCGAGATTCCCCGCGCCGCGTTGACGGCTGATGAAATCGCCCTTGAAGCCGAGTTCTTCAGCTTCGGCACCAACGACCTTACTCAGATGTCGATGGGTTTCTCGCGCGACGACGCCGGGAAGTTTCTTGGACCTTATGTCCAGAAAGGCATTTTGCCGAAGGATCCTTTTGTTTCCATCGACCAGGAAGGTGTCGGCCAGCTGGTCCAAATGGGCAAGGACAAGGGTCGAAGTGTCCGCGAAAATCTCAAAGTCGGGGTATGCGGGGAACACGGCGGTGACCCGGATTCGATTCGGTTCTTCCATAAAGTCGGACTGGATTATGTGTCCTGTTCGCCTTTCCGGGTGCCGATTGCCCGACTGGCGGCGGCACAGGCAACGATCGTCCTGGGCAGCAGAAACAAACAGGCTAAGACAAAAAAATAAGTCAGCTTGTCGATAAAAAACAAGGGCCGTCAACGCTTGGTTGACGGCCTTTTTATGTCAGGAACCGCCGTCGGGAAGGTTTCACTTGACTTTTTATTATCGTTTTAGTCATTTTAGAACTTATAACCGTAACAGGTTAATAAATTTTGAACTTAACCTGATTGAAATTCCGGTTTAAACGGATTATTTAAAGGAACCCGAATGAGACATGAATTAGACTATATCTTTCGACCGTCATCGGTTGCCGTGATTGGAGCCTCGACCCGCAAAAGCACTATCGGCCGTGAAACACTGCACAACATCCTCACCGCAGAATTTAACGGAAAGGTTTTTCCGGTCAATCCGAAAGCCCCCGTGATTCATTCGATAAAAGCTTACTCGACCATTCTTGATGTTCCGGACGCGGTCGATCTGGCGATTGTAATCATTCCGAAAAACTTTGTTCCCGAGGTTGCCCGGCAGTGCGGCCAGAAAGGGGTCAAGGGTCTGGTGGTCATTTCGTCCGGTTTCTCCGAAGTGGGAGCCGAGGGCAAGAAGCTCGAGGAAGAGCTGCTGAGTATTGTGCACCATTACGGGATGAGGATGATCGGGCCCAACTGTTTCGGGATTGTCAACACCGATCCCGAGGTCTGTCTCAATGCCACGTTCGGGAAAACTTTCCCCAAACCCGGGAAAATCGGATTTATTACGC
The DNA here is from genome assembly GCA_049324195.1 of Candidatus Zixiibacteriota bacterium. Lineage (GTDB taxonomy): Bacteria > Zixibacteria > MSB-5A5 > GN15 > FEB-12 > JAFGNW01. Next base: position 1,251 of record JBMOKZ010000262.1, read on the forward strand.
AATCCGGCGGGATGGGGGAGGCGATTATGAGCCATGCCAAGGAAATCGGTATCGGGTTTTCGGTGGTAGCTTCGATCGGCAACAAAGCGGATATTTCATCCAATGACATTTTGGAATATTTCAAGGACGATGACAACACCGACGTCATCCTGATGTATCTCGAGAATTTCGGTAATCCCCGAAATTTCACCATGATTGCCCGCGAAGTATCCCGGATTAAACCGATAGTGGCGGTTAAATCGGGTCGCACCAAGCTCGGCGCCAAAGCGGCTTCGTCCCACACCGGGGCTTTGGCCGGACTCGATGTCGGCGTCGAAGCCCTCTTCGACCAGGCCGGGGTAATGCGGGTTGATACCGTGGAAGAACTGTTCGATCTGGCGGCGGCGCTGTCGATGCAGCCCATTCCGAAGGGCAACCGGGTGGTAGTTGTCTCCAATGCCGGCGGGCCGGGTATTCTCGCCACTGACGCCCTGATTAACAACGGTCTGGAAATGCCGTCGTTCGACCAGCCGACCGTGGCGAAGCTGAAGAAATTCATCTCCGCCGAGGCTTCGTTTTCGAACCCGATGGATATGGTGGCCGGCGCGGGCGGTAAGGAATTCAAATTGACGCTTGATATTGTCAAGGAAGATAAACGATACGATACCATTGTCCCGATTTTCGTTCCGCCGGTAACGATTGACGAGCTCGATGTCGCCCAGAATATCCAGACCGCTCTGGCCGATACCGACAAGACCGTCCTGGCCTGTTTTTTCGGTGCGGGCGAGAGCACGGTGGGGATCGATTATCTCAAAGCGCACGGTATCCCGACTTATGTATTCCCTGAGGCGGTGGCGAAAACCCTGGCGACCATGAGCAAGTACCAGAGATGGCTGTCGCGACCGAGGGGGAAAGTCAAAAATTTCAAGGTCGATACCCGGAAAGTCGAGCAGATTATCGCGCAGACGCTGAAGGGAAAAAACGGTACCATTATCGGGGACAAGGCAATCGAAATCCTGTCCGCCTACGGTATCCCGGCAGCGGAATATGAATACGCCCGGGAAGTCAAAAACGCGGTCGCGATCTCGAAAAAAATTGGGTATCCGGTGGTAATGAAAATCAACACTCCGCCCGTGTTGCACAAGACCGAGGTTGGTGGTGTGATGGTTGACCTTCGATCCGACAAAGAGGTCCGCGAAGCGTTTCAGGAACTCAAACGCCGGGTCAGTCCCCTCAAGGCCGACCAGTATTTCTCCGTCGCCATTCAGCAGATGGTTACCGGCGAGGTCGAAACTGTTATCGGCATGACCACCGACCCTTCGTTCGGACCACTGATTATGTTCGGGCTGGGAGGGATTTACGTCGAGGTCATGAAAGACGTCACCTTCCGAATCAACCCCGTCACCGACCGGGGTGCGAAAGAGATGATTCAGTCGCTTCGTTCTTATCCGCTTCTGACCGGTTTCCGGGGAGCGCCCCCGGTGCACTTGCCGACGGTCGAGGAAACCATTCTGCGGCTGTCGAAACTGGTCAAAGATTTTGACTGTTTCACGGAAATCGACATCAATCCCTTTATCGTATCGGCGGATAAAGGGAAATGCAAGGCGGTCGACGCCCGTTTCATTGTCAGACAGTGCTGAATAGTTTAATCTTGCCGGATATATCACTTGACATTTTCTTGGGGATATTACGTATTAGGAAATTGACGAATCGTATATATAAGCATGGATGATAATTATGCGCTATGAATTAAAAAAAATCGAGATTTGGCCGCTGTTTAAAGTCTCTTTTATCATTAACCTGCCTGTCGGATTCATTCTCGGTTTGTTTTGGGCATTGTCAGTCGGCTTTTTTATTTCGGTCGGCAGTTCCCTGCCGGGCATTCCCCAGAATGAACTGAGCGACCTGAAAATGTCGATGGGCGTACTGTTTATTTTCATCCCCATCATGGCAGCCATTTTCGGCGCAATATTCCATACTCTTATTCTGTCGGTTCTGGCATTAATTTATAATTTGACAGCCAAACTGGTCGGCGGACTGGAATTTAATTTCAACCTTATCGAAGAACCACCAGCGCCGGCTTATTACCCGCCCTCGTCGGGATATGCCACGCCCCCGCCACCGGTCACGCCGACATCGCCTCCACCACTTCCTACCGCCCCAACCCCGAACATACCATCGACGGCACCTGTGCCACCCACGCCGCCGCCGGCGGAACCCGGCCCGGAAGATTTTAGCGAGAATAATTTAAACCGGGAAGAATAAAATCATGAACACGCCCCCCGTCAGAGTACGCATCGCGCCGTCACCCACCGGTTATCTGCACGTCGGTACCGCCCGCACGGCTATTGCCAACTATTTGTTTGCCCGTCATTACGGCGGGAAATTCCTGGTTCGAATCGAGGACACCGATGTGGAACGTTCCCGACCCGAACTGCTCGAACCGATTCTCGAAGCTTTCCAATGGCTGGGACTTCAATGGGACGAGGATATAATTTTCCAGTCGAGACGCACCGAAATCTATAAAAAATATGTCCAGGAACTTCTGGATTCCGGTTACGCCTATTGTTCCTATGTCACCCCGGAGGAACTCGAAGAAGCGCGGCAGAAAGCCCACGAGGAAAAGCGTTCGTTTTATTATCGCGAGGATTCGGTTAAGCTGACCGCGGACGAAGTCCAGCGTCGCAAGGAAGCCGGTATGGGTTATGCCGTCCGGTTGCGTATCCCCGAAGGGGAGACGATTTTCGAGGACCTGGTCTCCGGCTCGCTGTCGAAGAAAAACAAGGATATCGAGGATTTGATTATCGCCCGCTCCGACGGCACCGCCACGTATAACCTGGCGGTGGTGGTTGACGACCATGAAATGGGCATCAGTCACGTTATTCGCGGCAACGACCATATCTCGAACACCTTTAAGCAGATTCATATTTACCGGGCGCTCGGCTGGGCATTGCCGGAATTCGGTCACGTCCCATTGATTCTTCGCCCGGACAAGAAAAAAGTATCGAAACGACTCGGCGATAAGGATGTCGCGGCTTACCGCAACGAGGGCATCCTGCCCGAAACCATGTTCAACTATCTCTGCCTGCTGGGCTGGTCGCCCAAAACCGACCGGGAGATTTATACCCGAGAGGAATTGATCGAGCTATTCGATAAGCATAATTTCAATCCGGCCAATGCCGTATTCGACGAGGACAAACTGCTGGCTTTCAACTACGACCATATCCAGAAGAAATCGGACCATGACTTGGCTGTGCTGGTCGCGCCGATGCTGGTCGAAGCAGGGTTGACCACCAAGTACTGGCTCGAAACCCGCTGGGAATACCTGAGGCTGGTCATCACCCTGCTCAAGGAGCGGGTCAAACGGGTTACTGATTTCGTCACGATGGGCGCTTATTTCTTCAGTTTCGATTATAAATACGAGCCTAAAGCTGAAGCCAAGCAGTTTGATGCCGAAGCCGCGGATTTACTGGAGACGCTGGCGAACCGGTTCGAACAGATACCGGCTTTCGATAAAAAGACGATTGAAACCGCTTTGAATTCACTGGCCGAGGAAAAGGGTATCAAAAACGCCCGGCTGATTCATCCCGTCCGCCTGGCGGTGTCCGGTACATCGGCCGGCCCCGGGCTGTACGATATCCTGGCGGCTTTGTCCCGGCCGATCGTGGTGGAACGGATGAGAAAAGCGGCCGCCTATATCCGCAGCAAATAAAACCCTTTTTCAAAGGTGATAAAAAATATATTTATACCGAAAATCATTGTTTATGAAACGGTCATTACTGACCCATAAGGGAAGCTTAAAATAGAAAGAGTCGAAGCGTATGAGTATCAATGAAGCCGCCCCGGTTACCAACTTTATCAAAGCCGTCATTGACGAGGATGTGAAAAACAATAAAAACGACGGACGGGTACACACCCGTTTTCCACCGGAACCGAACGGTTATCTGCATATCGGGCACGCCAAGTCGATTTGTCTGAATTTCGGCCTGGCCGAGGAATACGGCGGGAAATGCAACCTCCGTTTCGACGATACCAATCCCACCAAGGAAGAAACCCATTATGTCGAGATGATCAAGGATAATATCCACTGGCTGGGTTTCGACTGGGCGGATCGGGAATTCTACGCCTCGGACTATTTCGAGAAGCTCTACGAATTTGCGATTACGCTTATCAAGGCCGGGAAGGCTTACGTCGATGATTTGAACGCCGACCAGATTCGCGAGCACCGCGGTACCCTGACTGCGCCGGGAAAGAACAGTCCCTACCGGGACCGTTCGGTCGAGGAAAACCTGAACCTGTTTGAACGCATGCGCGCGGGCGAATTCGCCGACGGTGAGAGAGTCCTGCGGGCCAAAATCGACATGGCCTCGGCCAACATCAATATGCGCGACCCGGTCATGTACCGCATCCTGCACGCCTCCCATCACCGGACCGGTGACAAATGGTGTCTTTATCCGATGTACGACTGGGCGCACGGACAGTCGGATTCGCTTGAGGGCATTACCCATTCGCTGTGCGATATCAGCTTCGAGGACCATCGACCGCTATACGACTGGTTTGTCGACCAGCTCGAAATCCATCATCCTCAGCAGATCGAGTTCGCCCGGCTCAATTTGAGCTATACCGTACTCAGCAAACGCCGTTTGATCCTGCTGGTCAAGGGCGGTCACGTGAGCGGCTGGGACGACCCCCGCATGCCTACCATCGCGGGCCTGCGCCGCCGCGGCTATACGCCCTCATGCATCCGGAATTTCTGTGACCGGATCGGCGTGGCCAAGCGGGAGAGTATTGTCGATGTCGCTCTGCTGGAACATATCCTGCGCGACGAGTTGAATCTGCATTCGCCGCGGGTCATGGTCGTGCTCAATCCCCTGAAAGTGGTCATTGAAAACTATCCCGAGGGCAAAGTCGAGGAACTCGAGGCTATAAACAATCCCGAGGACGAAGCGGCCGGCAGCCGGAGGGTGCCTTTCACCCGGGAAATATATATCGAACGCGATGATTTCCAGGAAGAGCCGCACAAGAAATTCTTCCGTCTCGCGCCCGGGAGGGAAGTCCGGTTGAAACACGCTTATCTCATCAAATGCGAAAATGTCATCAAGGACAAAAAAACCGGCGAGATTATTGAACTGCGCTGTACATATGATCCGGCCACCAAAAGCGGTGAGGCCACCGATGGCCGGAAAATCAAGGGAACCCTGCACTGGGTCTCGGTTTCGCACGCGGTCGACACCACCGTCAGGCTCTTTGACCGGCTCTTTATCAAGGAGAACCCTCTCGAGGACGAGGATTTTATCGCGAACCTCAATCCCGATTCCCTGGTGACTCTAACCGGCTGTAAAGCCGAACCCTGCCTGGCCGAAGCCGCTTTGGAGAGCCGCTTCCAGTTTTTACGACACGGGTATTTCTGTGTCGACCGGGTGGATTCCCGGCCCGGGAAGCCGGTGTTCAATCGAACCGTGGGACTTCGGGACAGCTGGGCTAAAATAAGTAAAGATTGATTTAAATTTTGGCGGTTAAACGTGAACATATCAGTTAACGGGAGGTGATAATGGATACGAATACTCAACCGATCCCGTCAGGAGAAACTGCGGCTTCGGAGAGCATATGGAGCGGTATCTACCGGGTCTTTTACGAGCCCTCGATACTCTTCGCCGGCCTGACGGATAAAAAAGCCTGGCTGGTGCCCCTCATAATAGTCGCGATTGTCGGGGGGATTATCGGCCAAATGACGCGTCCTTTGTACCTGAAGGATATGCTGCCGATCGCCGAAGCTCGTCTTGAAAAATATCGTCAGTATATTGATGAACAGAGATACAACGAAGCCCGCGCCAATATCGAAAAAGCCCGTGCCGAGGCGAAAGAGAACGCTTATAAATGGTATTTTCCATTAATTTCGCTAGGTATTCCGCTGATCTTTTTCCTGATAATCGCTCTGATTGCGGTTTTGTTCGGGAAGGTGTTTTTCGGGGGGAAAGCCGGTTTCTGGGTGGTGTTAAATGTCGTTGCTTTCGCCGCTCTTATAGGCCTGCTGGGTGATGTATTCCGGGGCGTAATGATGCTGGCGAAAGATACTATGATGGTGTACACCGGGCTCGGGCTTTTAAAACCGGTTGACGACGGTACCTTCTGGTATTATCTGTTCCGCCAGATCGACGCTTTTTCCCTCTGGCGAATTGGCGTGACCGCAATCGGTCTGGGCGTGGTTTACAAAATGAGTACGATCAGGTTCTTGCTGGTCCTGCTGCCGTTCTGGCTCGTTTTCATCTGCCTGGTGGCGTTTGCCAATATTTTTACCGCCGGGTCGATCATATACTGACACTGTTCGTGCAGATTACCGGCGGGGCGAAATTCCCCGTTATCGTCCAACCCGGAAACGGCTTCGGAGCGAGGGTGGTTATTCGTCCGAAAAACGAAACCGCCGACAAAAAAATAAGATGTTCCCACTCTGGCGTCTTGACATGGACCGGGGTATAACATATTATATTTTTCGTTTGAATAGGCTTGAAAATTTTATTGCTTAAAAAAAAGAGAAAGAATAATTTCTAATAAAAAATGAGGTACTATGGTTGACGAGAAAAAGCACATTTCTGAAATTTTGAAAGCGGCAATCAAAGGTGAAGAAGAAGGATACCGCTATTATGACCTTTTGGCCGAGCGGACCACCAATGAGGACGCCCGCCGCAAACTGGAAAATCTTCGCGACGACGAAATCCGTCACAAGGAAACCCTCATCGGGATCTATCATAAATTTGTAGGCAAAGATATCGGCCGTCTGCCCGATAAGGGTCTGGGCACACTCAATCAGGTCTTTAAAAACGGCCGCCTCGATGATTTGAAAACGGAAATTGAATTTATTACGCTGGCTATCGAAGTTGAACTGGCTACCAGTAAATTCTACGACGAGGAAAAAAACCTGGTCAACAACCCCGAATTCCAGGCTATATTCGACCAGCTGGCTGAAGAAGAATATAACCATTATCAACTGCTCCAGGCGGAAAAAGACGCTCTGGGAGGGAATTACCACTGGTTCAGTTATGATAGTTCCTCCCCTCTTGAAGATTAACGGGAAGGCGTGATAAATAATTAATATTTTGCAGAGGTAAAATATGCAGTGGGTATGTAATTTATGCGGATACATTCATGATGATGACGAACCGCCTGACTACTGCTTAGAGTGCGGCGCCCCGGGAAGTAATTTTATTGAATTAGCGGATGATGAAGCCGACTCTGATCTTGACGATGATATCGATGATAACGATTTCGACGTCGAACTCGCTGCCGAAGGAAATATCGGCGATGATGAGGATTCCGAAAGTGATGAATACGATGAAGAAGATTATAGCTGAACACACTGGTGAGGTTTATTATCGATAACCAAAAAATCTTACATGTGAACGATCCGGCTCCCGATTTTACTCTGCCCACGCACAACGAGGGCGAACTGAACCTGGCTTGGTACCGGAACCGCAAAAACGTGGTGCTGGCTTTTTATCCGGGGGACTGGACGCCCGTGTGCTCGACCCAGATTCCGGGGTATCAGGAAATTTACGACCAGTTCGAAAAATACGACTGCCAGCTGCTGGGCATCTCGGTGGATAGCATCCCCTGCCACATCGCCTGGGCAAAATCGCTCGGGGGGCTTTCGTATCCGCTGATGTCGGATTATTATCCACACGGACGGGTCGCGAAAATGTACGGGGTTCTGACCGAGCGGGGTTACGCCGACCGGGTCGTTTTCCTCATCGATAAGGCCGGGATAATCCGTTATATCCAGAAGGTAAAACCGGTCGAACTGCCGGACAACGACGCCCTATTGGCACAACTCTCCCGGTTGTAACGCCCCGTTTCGACGGCGAGGAATATATTTTTATATTATCCCGCTGGAGTCGCGGACGGGATCTTGGCCCGTTTCGACTGAACGACATATATTATCAATCCAGCAATAAACATCGATACCGAAACAACCTGGTTGAATGTAAAGGTCACGCCCGCCATGGTGAAATTCATGGCGTCCTCGTAATAACGGACATATTCAATCGCGAACCGGAAAAAGGCCTCGATTATAAACAGTACGGCCACCAGCTGGCCCGAAAATTTTTTGTGCTTCATCAAAAAATGAAGAATTAAAAATAAAAGCAGCCCGTAAAGGGAGCTGTATAACTGAGAAGGGTGAATGTGCTGGTCGCCGAAAACATACCAGGGTATGGAATGTTCGGGGAATTTCACGCCGCAGAAAAAATCGGTCGGGGTCCCGAAACAACAGCCGTTGAGAAAACAGCCAATGCGGGTAAAAAACAGGCCGATACCCAGGGTGGGAGAGAAGTCATCGAAAATCTCGAAAAGCGACAGTTTCTTTATCCGGCAATAAACGACCGTTCCCAGAATAGCGAGGAGAATCCCGCCGTACAGGTTGAGTCCGGCGATACCGTAATTGTCCGTGGCGAAAGGATTGAAAGTGTGTGTCCAGCGACCCGAGAACTCGTTCAGGTGGAGCAGAACATAAGTCAGGCGGGCGCCGATGATACCGCCGAAAATCATGATATAGGCGATATTCAGGTAGGTTTCGAAAGACTTGTGGTGCCGGTCGGCCACCTTTTTCATGTAGAACACACCGACAAAAAACGATATAACCAGCATCACGCCGTAACTTCGAATCGGAACCGGTCCGACATGAAATAACTCAGGACACATTTTCTTTTATCAACTCCTTTTGAAAACTCTTCTTTGTTTTAACATTAATCCAGCGGTCGTAATATTTCCAGATAAAAACCGTGGAAAAAATCCCGATTGCCGCGCCGACAACAACGTCGGATACATAATGAAACCTTCCCCAAAAGGTCGCGACCGCCAGTCCGAGATTGACCGGTAACAGCACCCAGCCGGCCCGGCGATAATATTTGAATGCGAACATGAGAATAACCAGTCCCACGGCGACGTGCGACGAAGGCATACAGCCGCCGTGAAACGCCGCGTTGTCGATGACCAGTTCAACCAGGGGACGGAAGACCGGTCCCGTGATCTCGTGCAGGTACCGCTCGGCGAAAAACCACCGGGGACCCTCGATTGGATAAAGAAAAAACAATATATATGAAATGAAGAAAGCC
>JBMOKZ010000263.1:0-1302 GCA_049324195.1 Candidatus Zixiibacteriota bacterium
AATATGTAACGGACGAATATCTGTTAACTGCGGGCTAAAACTGTTTCTCGTATCTTTCCCGGTTGAATTCTTCCTGACGACGGTACTGCCAATAACTTTTTTGATTCTTATCCGGTTTCATTTCAAGAAATTTCCGGCCCGTTAAAAGCCCCAACAGTTTTATCGGCGTGAACAGCAAGTAAAACGTTAGCGACAATATCAGCCGGGTCATGAACCAGCCCAAAATTACCGCCAGCGTCATCCAGATTTTCTGCAGTGGTCTTAATACCGAAGGCACCGTCAGGCCGAGAACCGCCAGCACGGCTCCTATAACCATAAGATAAACCCAGGCGGTCCGCTCGAAATACCACAGCAGTACACTCAACAGCATCACCACGATACCGACCGAAAGACCGAAATTTCTCAACTCCCGGCGACCGCTTTTGATATCTTTTATTTCTTCTATAAGCATTGCCGATCAGTCCAGTTCAAATTGCTCGCGCCAGTCGATATCGTCCTCGAGCGGTTTCTGATTTTTCTTATCGAGAAGATACGAACCCATCACCAGGTAATCCATCCGGGTCCGCATGAAACAGATATAGGCGTCGTGGGGGGTGCAGACAATCGGCTCACCCCGGACGTTAAACGAGGTGTTGATAATCACCGGGCAGGCTTGAAGGTCATCGAACCGCTTCAAAAGCCGGTAATAAAGCGGATTGGTTTCCTTATGGACGGTCTGTATCCGCGCGGAGTAGTCGACATGGGTCACGGCCGGAATCACCGAGCGTGGAACTTTCAGTTTATCCAGCCCGGTAAGGTTTTCTTTTTCCGGCTCGATATTTTTCCGTTTGTCCGCCTTCACGTCCGCTACCAGCAGCATGTACGGCGAGGCCCGGTCGATATCGAAATAGTCCGAAACTTTCTCGGCCAACACCGAGGGCGCGAAGGGGCGGAAGCTCTCCCGGAATTTTATTTTCAGGTTCATAATCTCCTGCATCTTTTCGGAGCGGGCGTCACCGATAATCGAACGCGCGCCCAGCGCCCGCGGTCCGAACTCCATCCGGCCCTGGAACCAGCCGATCACTTTTCCCTCGGCAATCAACGCCGCGGTACGGCTGAGCAGGTCTTCTTCGTTCAATTTCTCTGCGGGAATAACGTTCTTGTTCAGATAGGCGGCGATTCGCTCGTCACTGTATTGCGGGCCAAGCAGAGAACCCTGCTGGCTGTCTCTACCAGGGTCGGCTTTCCGGGCATGGTCGAGATAGCGATACCAGACAAAAAGCGCCGCCCCGAGCGCGCCGCCGGCGTCGCCGGCGGCGGGTT
>JBMOKZ010000264.1:0-10206 GCA_049324195.1 Candidatus Zixiibacteriota bacterium
AGTCGAGGACCCGGTGGACAGCCTGATATATATCGACTGCATCCCATGCGAGGATCTGCCGATTGTCTGGGGGAATATCATAATCGCCGTGACCCGCATTAGCCATTTGCCGGTCTGGCAGAAGTTTTACGACGAGAAGGGAAAGCTGATGCGGGTGATGACCTATTCCGAGGTCAGGGAATTCAGCGGCCGGAAAATACCTGCCGTGATGGCCATGGAGCCGCAAGATAAAGAGGGCCATCGGACGGAGATTCGCTATACCCGGATCGATTTCAATATCAAGGTCGATGAAGAAATATTCTCATTGCGCAACCTTCGGTCGCTGCCGTAGAAAGCCGACGGACCGATGATAGGCAAGTTCGCATTTCGAAATATCTTTCGTCAGAAGCGTCGCTCCCTGCTGACGATTTTGACGATGTTCGGCGGGTTCACGCTGGCGGCGCTGGCTATCGGCGTGGCCGACGGCACCTACAGTTATATCATCAACATGTTCACCCGCAACCAGCTCGGCCATATCCAGGTGCATCAGAAGGACTATCTCGACCGGCCGTCGCTTTTCCGGACAGTGGATGATTACACAGCCCTCGGAGAAAAAATCGCCGGCATAAAAGGTGTCGAAGCCTGGACACCGCGGCTGTATTCGGCCGGTCTGGTGTCGGTTGCGGATAGAAGTTCCAGCGCGCAGATAATCGGTATCGACCCATCGCTCGAAACTCCGGCCACCAAATTCGACAGGAAAGTTATCGAGGGGCGCAACCTGGCCTATGAGGCCAACCATGAGGCTTTAATCGGAAAGGGTCTGGCTGAGGTGCTGAAGGCGAAGCTCAACGATGATATCGTCATCGTGTCGCAGGCGGCCGACGGTTCCATTGCCAACGACCTTTACCGCATTGTCGGGATTATCGATGTCGGTGACGATATCAGCAACCGGTCGGCTTTTTATCTGCATCTGGATGACGCCCGGGAGCTGCTGGTTCTTGACGGCCGGGTGCACGAGATAGCGGTCATTATCGACGATATCGATGACGTTTACGAAACAGCGGGTGAAATCGAGCGGTTGCTGAACAAGCCGGATTTGAGCGTCCAGCCCTGGCAGGATTTCGCGCGGTCGTTCTATCACGCGATGCAGGCGGATTTGCAGGGCAACTGGATTATGCTTCTGATTGTCAATTTAATTGTGGCGGTCGGAGTTTTAAACACGGTCCTGATGACGGTACTGGAGCGCACCCGCGAATACGGCGTGTTGCGGGCGATGGGTACCCGGCCGACCAGTATTTTCCGGCTGGTGATAACCGAGGTATTTTTCATGGTCATCATCAGCATCGTAATCGGCACGGTGCTCAGTATCGTTTTTAACTCGCTTCTGGCGGTGTACGGTATCCCGATGCCGATAACTTTCACATACGGCGGGGTCGAGTTCGACCGCTGGTATGCGGCCGTGACGCCCCGGAGTCTGTATATCCCGATGATAACCGTGTTTATCGTGGCTTTGCTGGTGTCGATTTTCCCGGCGGCCCGTGCGGCCCGGATCGCCCCGGCCAATGCGATGAGGATGAACTGAGTTTATGCGGACGTTTTTGAAATTAGCCTGGCGGAATCTGCTGCGCAACAAGCGGCGGACGTTTATCGCCGGCACCGCGATCGGGATTGGTCTGGCCGCACTGATTTACGTGGATGCTCTGATTCTGGGCATGGAAGCGAACATGATAGAATCGGCGACCTCGACCTATCTCGGTGAAGGCCAGATTCATCGTGACGGTTTCCGGACCACTTACGAGGTTGACCAGGTGATAAACGAGCCTGCCGAGGTGATGGCTCGCCTTAACAAGGATAAGCGGGTGGAACATTATGCACCGCGAGTGTTATCGTTCGGGATGCTGACCTCCCCGGCCAACGTCAACGCCGTGACCATGGTCGGCATCGACCCCGAAAAAGAGAGGTACCTTTCCCAGCTCGATGACGACCTGGTCGAGGGAACTTATTTTGACGGTGATGACGAACGGGCTCTGTTAATCGGCAGCAAGCTGGCGGAGCTGCTCGAAGTCGGTCTGGGCGACCGGGTGGTGCTGACGATCTCGCAGGCTGGGTCCGGCGACCTGTCACAGGAGTTGTTCCGGGTATCGGGTATTTATCATATGAATGTCGAGGCTATGGACCGGGCGATGGCGTTCGTTCGCATCGATAAAGCCCGCGATATGGTGGGGCTTCCCGGCGCCGTTCACGAGATTGTCCTCAAGTTCAATAAAAGCGGTATCGGGCGAGACCGGGACCGGCCGTTCTGGAAAGAGTATTCCGATAACGACAACGAGGCGGCCAGCTGGACGCTAATTTTACCGCAGCTGGACGCCGCTTTGCAGTTATCGCAGTTCAGCATCCTGATTATCGGGGTCATTTTGTTTCTGGTGGTGGCGCTGGGCATTATCAATACCCTGTTCATGTCGTTTCACGAGCGAATGTTCGAGTTCGGGGTTCTGCGGGCGCTGGGCACCCGGTCTTTATCGATGGCGCGGCTGATTATTTTCGAAGCCGGCTCCCTGGCCGCAATAAGCGTCTGCCTCGGAATCGTTATTGGTTTTGTCGCTACTTCTATTACCGCCCGCACCGGCATCGATTATACCGGGATCGAATTCGCCGGGGTAACTTACCGCGAACTGCTGTACCCCATCATACAGATACGCCAGTTCGTGTTTTATCCGTTCTGGGTTTTTGTCTTTACGGTCGTGTGCGGTTTATACCCGGCAAGTTATGCCGCCCGGATGTCGCCGGTAAAAGCGATGCGAAAAAGTTTTTAGGAGATTTATGATATGACGGAAAAAAAGCAGGGCGAGGTCATAGTCGCCGTCGGCGTCAAAAAAACATATTCGGACAACGGGGTGCCGGTCGAGGCGGTCAGGGGTATCGACCTGACAATCGACTATGGCGAGTTCACGGCTATCGTCGGTCCCTCGGGGTCGGGTAAGACCACCTTCCTGAACTGTATTTCGGGTCTGGACGAGGTTACGGCGGGCGAGGTCCGGCTGGACGGGACGTTGATTTCCGCGATGAGCGGCCGGGAGCTGTCCGATTTCCGCCGGGACAATATCGGTTTTATTTTTCAAGCCTACAATCTGATTCCGGTGTTGACGGTTGAGGAAAACGTGGAATATGTCATGCTGCTTCAGGGCGTACCGGCGAGGGAGCGGCATCGCCGGGTGGACGAGATTCTCGAGGACCTGGGTCTGGGCGGATTTGCCAGCCGCCTGCCCACGCAGCTTTCGGGCGGGCAGCGGCAGCGGGTGGCGATCGCCCGGGCGATTGTCTCAAAACCGGCGGTTATCCTGGCCGACGAGCCGACCGCCAACCTCGACTCCGCGACCGGGGCCGACCTGCTCGATTTGATGCGTGATTTGAACCGCCGGCGCAAAATGACTTTCGTTTTTTCCACTCACGATACCATGATTATGGAACGGGCCGACCGCCTGGTGGTGCTCAAGGACGGATTGATTGACAGCGATGAAAAGAAAAAGTAAATTGTTCGGCTTCATTTTTGTTTTTCTTCTGACTCTGGGGCTTATGTCATCGCTGTCACCGGCGGCGGAGCCGTCCGGATTCGTTCTTGATGGTTTTTACAAATTTACCTTCACGGCTTATGATTTCCCGGCGGATAAAAGCGATATCGAACTGCCGGTGGATTTTGTCATCTGGTCGGCCGGTTTTCTGGGCCGGTTGAACGCACACTATTACCCCTGCCCGCGCCTGTCTCTGGCGGCTTCGTATAATTTCGCCCCCCGCGTGTCCGACCCGATGCTCCCCTACCTGACCGATTATACTCCCCTCGCAGCCGCGACCGACCCGCAGAGTTACCGTGTGGACGATGTCAAGTCGCGGATTTACCCGGACAGCTGGGAGGAGGACCAGGGGATCGCGTTCTTTCAGAACTTCGACCGCCTGTTCGTGACACTCGAAACGGAAAAGGCGGACTTTTTTGTCGGTCGCCAGGCGATTGCCTGGGGGTCGGCGCGGGTCATCAACCCGACCGATATTATCGCGCCGTTCGCTTATGATGAAATCAACACCGAGGAACGGTACGGGGTGGACGCTTTCCGAATGCGGGCGCCGCTGGGTTTCATGGGCGAGCTCGACGCGGGTTATGTGGCCGGTCATAAATGCGATTTCGACCGCAGCGCGGCGTATCTGCGTACCAAGTTTTACGTCCTCAGGACCGATTTCTCGCTTTTGACGGTCGGGTTCCGGGAGAACCTTCTGGCCGGATTCGATATCGCCCGTTCGCTCGGCGGGGCCGGTTTCTGGAGCGAGGGCGCTTATGTCTGGGCGGATGCCCTGGGCGACAACCGGGAGAGCGGCCGCTACGATTATTTTCGCGGCACGATCGGACTCGATTACAGTTTCGGCGACCGTACCTACGGTTTTCTGGAATATCATTACAACCAGGCCGGGTCCTCCCGGATCGGGGATTATGTCGATTTGCTGAGCGAACCGGCCTATACCGAGGGCGCGGTGTTTCTGCTGGGCGAACATTACCTGATTCCCGGCGTCAATTATCAGTTGACGCCGCTGATTACTCTGTCGGGGCAGCTTCTAATTAATGTTCGGGAGCCTTCGGGCTATCTCACGCCCCTCTTCGAATACAACGCCGGCACCAATCTGTATATCACCTGCGGAGCGTTTATCGGTCTGGGGCGCTGCCCGGTCTTTACCGCCGATATTGACGAGCGCGAGGTTACGGCGGAACTTCACTCGGAATTCGGCAGTTACACCAATGTTTTCTTCGCCTCGATTCGGGGATATTTCTGAGCGCCGATATCGTCCGCGGACCGATGTTAAATAAGTCGGCTGAAAATTAATTTATTGCGCGCCGCCGCCTTTATTGTTGCCATTGAATATCGTTTTTACTATTATTTTCGAGAGTTGCATTCACATTTCAGAAAGATGTTTTCATTATGATTATCGCGGAGACAATTCGAAAACAATTTAACGGTCTGGTGGCGGTTGACGATGTCTCGTTTCACATCGCCAGGGGCGAGGTGTTCGGTCTGCTGGGGCCGAACGGCGCCGGTAAAACCACGACCATCAACATGCTGGTCGGGGTGCTGAAGCCGGACCGGGGGAAAGTAACCATCAACGGGGCGGACGATCCGACCCGGACGGAAGTACGGGCGCAAATCGGCAATTCCCCGCAGTCGTTGGCTTTGTATGACCGTCTCACGGCTCAGGAGAACCTGGTTTTTTACGGTAAATTGTATGGGCTTTCGGGGGCGGTTTTGAGAGAACGGGTGGATTGGGCTCTGGAGTTTGTCGGTCTGACCGAACGGCGCAAGAGTACCGTAGATACTTTTTCCGGAGGGATGCAGCGACGGCTGAATCTGGCCTGTGCCGTCGTCCATAAACCACCGGTGCTTCTGCTCGACGAGCCGACGGTCGGGGTGGACCCCCAGTCGCGAAACATGATTTTCGACAGTATCGAAAAATTGAACGATGACGGTCTGACGGTCGTGTACACCACGCATTATATGGAAGAGGCTCAGCGGCTGTGCGATCGGGTGGCGATTATGGACAAGGGGAAAATACTCGCGCTGGACACGGTCGATAACCTGATTACCGCCCACGGCGGGATGGCGGTTATCGAGGCCGACCTGGTACGTGTGCCGGAGAACGCCTCCGCATTGCCGGGGCGGTTGGAGAACGGGCGTCTCGTGATCGAAACGGCGTCGCCGATGGAGGAACTGGCGCGCCTGACCAATGTCGGGGTGAGTTTCGCCCGGCTGCAAATCGAGCGGGCCAACCTGGAATCGGTTTTTTTGAACCTGACAGGAAGGAGCTTGCGGGACTGATGAGTAAAATATTGACACTGGCTATCAAGGACCTTCGCCTGTTGTTGCGCGACAAGGCATCGCTATTCTGGGTGATAATGTTTCCGTTGTTGATCGCTTTGTTTTTCGGGACGATTTTCTCCGGCAGCGGCGGCGGAATGGGTGGGATGAAAATCGCCGTGGTCGATGAGGACCGGACCGATTATTCCCGCGCTTATATCGGCAAACTTGATGCCATGGATGTGCTGGAGGTGACGCCGATGGCTTTCGACTCGGCCTATCAGAAAGTGCGCACCGGCAAATATTCAGCTTATATGCTGTTGAAGAAAGGTTTCGGTGAAACCTCCGGGATGTTCGCGGATTCGCCAATGGTCGAGGTGGGCCTGGATCCCTCGCGGCGGGCTGAAGCCGGGTATCTTCAAGGCATGCTGACCCAGGCGGCGTTCGCATTGATGCACGACAGGTACGCCTCGCCGGAGATTATCCGCGAAGAAATAGATGCATTAATCAGCGACAGCGGTTCCTGGTCGGGTCTGAATCCCGGACAGCGTGACCACGCCCGGGCGTTTTTGGGCAGCATGGCGGATTTTTTTGAATCCCTGGAGCCCGCCGACACCGCCGGCGGCGACAGCGCAAAGGCGGGCGGCGGCATGACGAATATGTTCCCGGTAAGGATAACTTCGGTGACCAACGACAAATCGATGCCGCGCTCGGCGTTCGAGGTTACTTTCCCGTCGGCTGTCCTTTGGGGTCTGATCGGGGTGGCGGCGACGTTCGCGGTCGGTATCGTCAAAGAGCGAAACGGCGGCACGTACCTTCGCCTGCGTCTGGCGCCTGTATCGCGGGCGCATATCCTGGCCGGGAAGGGCCTGGCCTGTTTTATCGGATGTTTCTCCATCGCCCTGCTGTTGATACTGGTGGGGACTCTAATCTTCGGGGTGCGTGTCGTCAACCCGGGGATTCTGCTGGTCAGTCTGGTCGCGACCTGCCTGTGTTTCGTGGGGGTCACCATGATGGTCAGCGTCATGGGCAAGACCGAGGAGGCGGTTGGCGGCGCCAGCTGGGGAATTCTATTGGTGATGTCGATGATCGGTGGCGGGATGTTGCCGTTGATGTTCATGCCCGGCTGGCTCAAAACCATCAGCCATATCAGTCCGGTCAAGTGGGGTATCCTCTCGATAGAGGGAGGTATCTGGCGGGGGTTCACTTATTCGGAAATTATCTTCCCGGTGGCGGTGCTGCTGGGCATCGGTTCCGTTTGTTTCGCGGTCGGAGTGACGCTTATAAATCGCTCCGAACGGTAGACGATAAGATAAAATCAAGGCATAAAAAAACAGTCCGCAAAGGCGGACTGTTTTTTTAGATAAGAAGCAATAAATGAGAGTTGTTTAGCAAGTGTGTTTTTTTACCTTTACCTTCCGGTAACCGGTCAAGCTTATCTAATTAACAAAAACAGGGACGATAATAATAAAAGCCAGTAACAGGATTCCGGCCAGGTTTAGTATTTCATCGAATTTCATTTGAACTATCCTCTATTTTCAAAAGGATTATAATCCTTATGGTTAATGACAAATTTCTTTATATGGGCTGTAACAGTAAATTCGGACTTAAGTTCTCTACATTATTAATAAATTATTGACAGAGGGTTACCGGCGGTTTTTTCTTGGGAGAGTAAAGCCAAATTAAATTCTTAGGGGACAATTACATGTTGGATTTAATCATCAGCCTGTCCTAGACTGATTTGAATCGGCGGCTTAACCTGCTTCTACGGTTGATCGGCCGCCCGACATCTTTAAGGTTTTATAAAAAATACCGAATTAATAGCTGTTCTCCGGTTTTCAGAGGATAGCTTTTTTTATGGACAAAATCCGGGATTTCGGTATATTTAGGTATGAATTGCCGATGGTGGCAATAAATGTTTCCGGCAGTTTTTATATCCGCCGGGATTTGATTACCAACCTTTTCTGATTCACCGAAATCTTTTTTAATTGAAAGGGTAACTTCTTGTTTCTCCTGTGGTTAAGCCCAATTAAAAAGAGCCGATTCCGGCTTGTCGTTATCTCGCTGTTGCTGGTGACGATTGTTCCGGGTTTTGCCTCGGCGCAGCTGACCAAGGAGAATATTGCCTCCCTGGCGCAGCAGGGCGAAAAGGAAGGCTGGACTTTTACGGTCGGGGAAAACGGCGCGACCGGTTATAGCCCCGAGCAGTTGTGCGGTTTGAAGAGACCCCTGGACTGGCAATCCGGGTCTGATTTTCAGGTCTTTTCGGAGAAAGCCGACCTGCCCTCGGCTTTTAACTGGCGCGACCTGGGCGCCTGCCCCCCGGTCAAGGACCAGGGTGGCTGCGGAGCCTGCTGGGCGTTCGCTACTATCGGAGTGATGGAGTGTAAAATTAAAATCGTCGATGACCTCATGGTGGACCTGTCAGAACAATGGCTGCTGTGCTGTAATCGTATCAGCTATGACTGCACCGGCGGCTGGTTCGCCTATGAATATTTTCAATATATGACTGACTCCTGCGGGGAAATCGGCGGAGTCATGGAAATCGACAAACCTTACCTGGCCTACAAAACCATCTGCGGCTGTCCTCACGACCGTTATTTTTTCATTGACGGCTGGGCTTATGTCGGGGATGGAGTAGCGGTTCCCTCGCCGGAAGAATTGAAGCAGGCGATTTATACATATGGTCCCGTATCGGTGGCGATCCGCACCAGTTCGGCATTGTACGCCTATAACGGGGGAATATTCAATCATGACGAACCGGGCGAGGTTGACCACGCGGTGGTGATTGTCGGTTGGGACGACAGCCAGGGCACCGAGGGGGTCTGGATTGTCCGCAATTCCTGGGGCGAAGGCTGGGGCGAGGAGGGCGGCTATATGCGAATTGAGTACGGCGTCTCCAGTGTCGGTCTGGGCGCCTGTTTTGTCCGTTACGGCGGCAGCCGGAAGCTGGTGTTCGATTATCCCGACGGCGTGCCTTTGGCGGTCTACCCCGAGGAATCGACGCTGGTCGATGTCAGCGTCTCGGGGGTATTTGGCGGTTCGCCGGTGCCGGGCAGCGCCCGGCTGCATTATTCGGTCAACGACAGCGATTTTGTCGAACAGGCGATGACGGTGCTGGCCCCGAACGACTACCGGGCTGAAATACCCGCCCTGGCCTGCGAGGACGATATCCGGTTTTATTTCAGCGCGCTCGAGGACAGCGGCGCAAGCTATTACAGTCCCGACACGTTATATTCGTTTTCGCCCGAGGTCGCGTCGGACGAGTTTTTGATTTTCGTTGACAGTTTCCAGACTAACTGGGGCTGGTCGGCGGGCGGCGACGCTACCGCCGGAGGATGGGTCAGGACGGCGCCGGACGCAGGCGGGGACGATGGTTCCCCGGTGAGCGATTTCGACGGGTCCGGCCTTTGTTGTTTGACCGGGGCCGGTGACAGTACGGATGTCGACAGCGGAACGACCACTCTGACCTCGCCGCTGATGAACCTTTCCGGCCTGGAAACCATTATCGGTTATGCCCGGTGGTTCAACTGCGGCAGCGATAAGATAGCCGATGATTATTTTCGGGTGTATATCTCCGGCGACAGCGGTTCCAGCTGGGTGCCGGTGGAGACGGTTCATCCATACGATTATCAGGCCCGCGGCGGCTGGTACCGGCGGTTTTTCCGGACCAGTGATTTTATCACGCCCTCGGATAATGTCTTCGTGCGTTTCGAGGTGTCCGACCAGCACGAGAGTTCGCAGGTGGAAGCGGCCGTGGACGCCTTCCAAATTACCAATTACGGTTGTCTGGTGTTTGACTGCGGCGATGTCAACTGCTCGGGTGACGCTCCCGATATCGCCGATATTACCCGGATGATTGATTTCCTTTATCTCTCACACGCCCCGCTGTGCAATCCGAAGGCGGCCGATGTCAACAACTCGGGCGGAGAGCCGGATATTTCCGACATTACCACCATCATCGGACATCTTTATATCGACGGCCGGGTACTGAACTGTCCCCGTTAGAGCGGCGCCCGCCAAAAAACCAAACAGCTTTTCCGCTTAGCGGTCTGCCTGTAAACAATTTTTCCGATAAAATGAACCTGAACGGTTTTCCCTTGTTATTATTTTAAAGGAAACGATGCAGAATCTGCGTTGAAAATAAATCAGGAGTCTTAAAAAGGGTACCGTAATTATCCATTTTTTTATTGATTTTTCCAAGTAATTGATTATAATGAAGTAACATGGAAGTACCTTCCTTTAATTAGGTTTGTAATCTTCACAAGGTCCACATAAATAATCTTTTAATCATTTGGGGTTTCTGTAATGAAGCATCTGGTATTAAGCATCGTATTGCTTTTGATTCTCCTCGCGGCGGGTGTCGCGTCCGCCGCGCAGCAGGAAAAGACCTGGG
>JBMOKZ010000265.1:0-10178 GCA_049324195.1 Candidatus Zixiibacteriota bacterium
GTTCGCGAACGGGAATAAAGAACAGTTCAGCACCCGCCTGTTTAAAATTGGCGACCAGACAGTCGTCAAAGCCGGGGAAACCGGCAAAAATAAAATCAGTATCGCCAACCAGGATGAAGCCGACCGGATTATCGCCGAGTTAAAGGGCGAACAGTATGTCATTTCGGAAATAAAGAAAACCGAAAAGGTTCGTAAACCCCTGCCGCCTTTTATCACCTCCACGTTGCAGATGGAAGCCGCCAGAGTGTACGGTTTCTCGCCCAAGCAGACGATGGCGACAGCGCAAAAACTTTATGAGGGTCTGGAAATCGGCACGGAAGGCCCGACCGGGTTGATCACTTATATGAGAACCGATTCCACTCGTATTTCCAATGAAGCCATGACCGCAGTGCGCAAATTGATTGATGAAGAATTCGGTAAGGAATATCTGCCTTCAAAACCAAATTTTTATACCAATAAGAAAAATGCCCAGGACGCTCATGAAGCTATCCGACCCACGAATTTAAATCTGTCCCCGGAGAGAATAAAAAAATACCTGTCCCCGCAGCAGTTAAAACTTTATTCTTTAATATGGAACCGCTTCGTTTCTTCCCAGATGGAAAATGCGGTGTTCGATGTCGAGACGGTCGATGTCACGGCGGGGAAATACCTCCTGCGGGCGTCCGCGCAGAAAGTCAAATTCGACGGCTTTCTCAAGGTTTATCATGAGACCAGGGAACCCGACGAAAACGGCAACGGCGAAAACGGCGGCGAACCGCTTCCCGAGCTGAAGAAAAACGAGAAGCTGACCCTGATAGAGCTGACGCCATCCCAGTCTTTCACCAAACCCCCGGTGCGTTATTCCGAGGCCATGCTGGTGAAGCGTCTGGAAGCCGACGGCATCGGTCGTCCGTCGACTTACGCCACCATCATTTCGACCATCAAAGACCGCAAATACGTCGAACTGGTCGACAAGAAACTTCACCCGACCGACCTCGGTGTAGCTGTCAATAAAATTTTGGTGGAAAATTTTCCTGACCTTTTCAACGTCTCTTTTACCGCTGAAATGGAAAAACAACTTGACCTCGTCGAGGAAGGCAGTGATGACTGGGTTAAAGTAATCAGCGGGTTTTATAATCCCTTTATCGAGACGATTGACAGTCTCAAGGGCCGGGAGAAGGAAATCAAGGCCTCGATGACGGAAAAAACCGATATCAAATGCGAGAAATGCGGTTCTCCGATGGTCATCAAGTGGGGCCGCAACGGCCGTTTTCTGGCTTGTTCGGCTTATCCGGATTGCAAATTCACTCGACCGATGCCGGGCGAGGAAGACAAGTACAAAACCGACGTCAAATGTGAAAAATGCGGCTCGGACATGGTCGTTAAAACCGGCCGGTTCGGACGGTTTCTGGCTTGTTCGGCTTACCCCGCATGTAAAAACACCAAACCGATTACCTTGGGTATCCCCTGTCCCCGCAAAGGCTGCAAGGGCGAAATTCTGGAGAAAAAAACCAAGGGCGGCCGTGTTTTCTACGGTTGCACCAAGTATCCGAAATGCGATTTCGCCAGCTGGGACATGCCGGTGAACATGCCCTGCCCTGCGTGCGGCAACAATTATGTCGTGCGGAAAGTGTCCAAGGTTAAGGGTGAGTACCTCAAATGTCCTGAATGTAAAAACGAAATAAAAGAGCGGGAACCGGAGGAAAAACCGGTCGGTTGAAATTCGCCCGGCCGGAAAATCACGGCCCGTCACACAAACATGATCCCTTTAAAAGGCATTGACCCCAATGCCTTTTTTAAATATTATGAAGCCATGTTACAGGAAGCCCTCGCTGATTATCTGAATTATCTCTCTGACCGAAAAAGCCGGTCCACGAATACGATTGCCGCGTATCGCCGGGATTTGGCGCCCTGGGTGAACTACCTCGAGGAGCGGCACCGGCAGTTGCCCGGCTCCCCCAAAAACGACCCGCTCTTTTTGCGAGTTTATCTGCGGCAGCGGGCGGAGGCGAAAGTTTCCAACCGGTCGCTGGCCCGGTTCCTTTCCGCTCTGACGGGTTTTCAGCGCTATCTGGAACAGCAGAAGAAGTACAAAAATTGCCTGTTTAAAATTCCGCGGGTGAAATTTACCGCGAAACTACCGGAATTCATCCCCCAGCACGAGGCCGCGCACCTGTTTGAGCATGACAATACCCGCGAGGACAAAAGCACTTATTTTTACTGGCGGGATTTCCTGATGATTGCCCTGTTTTACGTCACCGGCATCAGACGCGAGGAACTGACGAAAATCAGACTGGCCGATTTTGACCGCGGCCGGGGACTTTTAACCGTGGTTGGCAAAGGCAATAAGGAACGCCTGGTGCCGATCGGGGAGAAGACGCTGGAAGATTTGAAACGGTATCTTGAAGTGCGCGAAACTTTCGCGCGGCAGAAGGATTCCCCGGCGGACCGGCTGTTTCTCAACCGCCACGGCGAAGGCTTGACGGTGCGGTCCATCAATCGAGTGGTTAATAAATTCTCCCGCAAAGAGGGCGTCCGCTTTACACCGCATACGCTGCGACACTCTTTCGCCACGCACCTTCTGGAAAACGGGGCGGACATGATGCTGATAAAGGAAATACTGGGTCATGTCTCGCTGTCGACTACCCAGAAATACACTCACGTCACGGCCGAGATCATGAAAAAAGTTTACCGACAGGCGCATCCCCGCTCCGGGACCAAAAAATAAACGAGGTTACAATGAAAACACGATCCACGACCATAATCGGGTTGATTCATAACGGCCAGGCCGCCATGGCGGGCGACGGCCAGGTGTCTTTCGACGACACCATCATGAAAGCGAAAGCCGTCAAAATCCGGACCATGCGCAACGGTGAAATTCTCAGCGGTTTTGCCGGCGGCGCCGCCGACGCTCTGGCGTTGTTCGAACTGTTTGAGAAAAAAATCGATGAGTACGCCGGCAATCTGCCCAAGGCTTCGGTCGAGCTGGCCAAAGAATGGCGCACCAGCAAAATCCTGCAGAAACTCGAGGCGGTCATCGTGGTGATGGATAAGGAGCATGTTTTTCTCCTCAGCGGCAACGGCGACGTCATCGAGCCCGACGACGGCATCGTCGCGATTGGTTCCGGCGGTTCTTACGCCCTGGCCGCGGCCCGGGGGCTGATTGCCGCCAATCCCAAACTGACAGCCGAAAAAATCGCCCGGAAAGCTCTGGAAATTGCGGCTGAAATCTGTGTTTATACCAACAACAATATCAAGGTGGAAACGATAAAATGAAGAACGATTATCCGACCCCCAGAGAAATAGTCGAGCATCTGGATAAATATATAGTTGGCCAGGACAACGCCAAAAAATCGGTGGCTATTGCCCTGCGCAACCGCTGGCGAAGGCAGCAAACGCCTGAAGAAATGCGCGGTGAAATCATGCCCAACAATATCATCATGATCGGTCCGACCGGGGTCGGCAAAACGGAAATCGCCCGGCGCCTGGCCGATATGGCGCGGGCGCCGTTTATCAAGGTCGAGGCGTCAAAATTTACCGAGGTCGGCTATGTCGGCCGCGATGTCGAGTCGATGGCGCGCGACCTGGTGGATATCGCCGTCAATATGGTGAAGGTGGAAAAATCACGGGACCTGAGTGAAAGGGCCTCGCAAAACACTATCGAACGCCTGCTCGACCTGCTCTTGGGACCGAAACCCTTGAGTGATAAAAGCGGTTTAGATATCGAGGAAAAAGAACCGATTGCCACCACCAGGGAAAAATTTCGCAGGAAACTTCTCGACGGCAAACTCGACGAGCGCGAGGTGGAGCTGGAAGCGCCGCAATCACAGTTCCCGGTCGTGGAAATTTTCTCGCCGATGGGCATGGAGGAGCTGGGAGTAAATTTTCAGGAGATGTTTTCCGGTTTGCTTCCCAAGAAAACCAAAAAGCGGAAAATGACCGTCCGGGAAGCCCGGAAATTTCTCTTGAACGAGGAGCTCGATAAACTTGTAAATATGGATGATGTAATATCCGAAGCGCTGGAGCGGGTGGAGGAATCCGGCATCATCTTTATCGATGAAATCGATAAAATCGTCGGGGCTGAAAACCGGACCGGACCCGATGTCTCCCGCGAAGGCGTCCAGCGGGATATTCTGCCGATTGTCGAGGGTTCCGGGGTGATGACCAAGTACGGAATGATACATACCGACCATATCCTGTTTATAGCCGCCGGAGCTTTTCATGCCTCCAGGCCGGCGGATTTGATTCCCGAACTGCAGGGCCGGTTCCCGATCCGTGTCGAACTAGATTCTTTGACCGCCAAAGATTTCGAACGGATTCTGACGGAACCCAAAGCAGCGCTCATCAAGCAGTACAAGGCGCTGCTGGATGCCGAGGGCGTCAAGCTTGAGTTCAACGCCGGCAGCATCAAAAAAATTGCGGAGATTTCAGAGAAGGTCAACAACGAGTCCGAGAATATCGGCGCCCGCCGCCTGCATACGGTGATGACGACCCTGCTCGAGGACATCCTTTACGAGCCGCCGACCGACAAGAAGAAAGTACTGATAACAGCCAAGATGGTGGAGAAAAAACTGGCCGAAATCGTCGAGGACGAGGATTTGAGCCGTTATATCCTGTAGGCTTTGAATGGCATCAGACGATAATAACCCTGATATCGCCTATGAAATGATTGATGGCGATGTAGAGTTTATTCTCGGCGGCATTGTAGTTCGCCGTCTGGCCGTCGAGGTCGTTGCTGAATCCCGAGGTTTTGCTCCCGAACAATTCGATATCGCCGACCAGACAGGAGCTGTGGACATAGACGGGCATGTCCGGGGGAACCATGATACGGATATCGCCCACGAAGCCGGTCACGACGATCCGATTCAATCCGCTTTTCAAAATTCCGCCATGCAGTTTTATTTCGATATCGCCCACCCCCATGGAAACCAAAATATTCTGGAGGCTGATGTTGTTGCCGTCAATAAACATGTCGCCGAAAGATTTACTGTATTTTAAGCTCCCGGTTTCCTGCAGCGAAGGATGAGAAAAGGAAGCGGTCTGGCCACTCGTGTAAGCCCCGCCCGGCGGCGGCGGCGGGGGCGGAGGAGTCGCGCCGGCGAGGGGGCTTTCCGTATGGACTGAACGGGCCTGCTCGTTGGCGTAATGCTGGTAATTGGCCTCGGTCTGATATACCTGTTCCTGACGTTTTTTACGGATAATAAGCCAGATTCCCAGAACGATAAAGCCCACGGGAACGATAAACCGGATGAAATCGCCGAAAGTGAAATAAAAAATATTTAACGTGTTTAGGACTAACAAAAACCCGACTGCCACCAGCAGTAAGCCGAAAATCGGGATTTTTTTATTAGTCATAAAAACCACTTTCGTTAAAAAGAAACTTTACCTCTTTTTATCAATACGTAATATTGATGTCAGTGTTGCAAATGGCAAGTTTTAAGTTCTTCCGGGGAAAATATAAATAAAGCTGTTCAGAGTTTGCACACTCGGCTTGACAAGCCTCTTTAAATCGCTATAATGCTACGAAATTTTTAAGACTAAAACCTGTCAGGAGGTAATATGCCCCGTTCATTGTGTCAAATAACCGATTTCACCGCTGTGGAAGTTCAGGAAGTGTTCGAGCTCTGCCGGAAGATGAAACACAAAGAAATCGCCCCGAAACCCCTAGCCGGGAAGTCGGTGGCCTGTATTTTCACCAAGGCTTCGTTGCGTACCCGGGTCTCATTCGAGGTCGGTATCAACGAGTTGGGGGGCCACGCCCTGTATATCACCGACAACGAAATAAAACTCGGCCAGCGAGAATCGATTGCCGACGCCGCCAAGGTCCTTTCCCGTTATGTCGGGATGATCATGATTCGGACTTTCGCTCAGTCCGACGTCGAGGGGCTGGCCAAATACGCAACCGTTCCGGTCATTAACGGCTTGACCGACCTGGTCCATCCCTGCCAGATTCTGGGCGATTATTTCACCGCCATGGAGCATTTGAAGACCAAAGACCGCTATAAAATAGCCTATTTGGGCGATGGTAACAATATTACCAACAGCTGGCTCAATCTGGCCAGTTTAGTACCCCTTGATTTGCGGATCGGGACGGCCGAAGACACCTTGCCCGACGCCGCGATTATGGCGAAAGCCAAGGCTAATCCCGATAGTAAAATTTTGCTGACGACCGATCCTAAAGAAGCCGTAGCCGATGCCGATGTTATCTATACGGATGTATGGGCCTCGATGGGCCAGAAACATCTGGCTGAGGAGAAAGAAAGAAAGTTAAGGAAATATCAAGTCAATAGTTCTCTGTTGCGAGGAGCCAGTCCAAAAGCGATCGTCATGCACTGTTTGCCGGCGGAACGCGGAAGAGAAATCACCGATGAAGTCATAGATAGCCCGCAATCGGTTGTCTTTGATGAAGCGGAAAACAGGCTGCACATTCAAAAAGCGATCATGGCTTTTCTGCTGAAATAAAAAAACGACGCGAGGACAAGACCCGCTTCGGAGAACATGAGAAAGGAGTCGCTCGATGCGTTCTTCCAGAATTATCTTTGCAGGGAGTCTTGCCCTTTTAGCTTTAGTGGGTTTGTGGTTGTTCGGCTGCTCGGACGATAAGCCGTCCTCGGTTGTCGGTACCTCGGTTATTCACAGCGAATATGAAACGATTCAGGAAATCGTCGACGCCAACGTCGATTCGATGCTGGCCCTGTTCAACACCGGTCTGGAAATTATCGACCTCGGCAACAACAGCGAAACCGAAATCAGCGCCACGGACGTCCTCTATTCAGCTACCCGTCCGGATTCCGTCAACGTTTCCGGCGATTGGTACCTGATTTACAATACCGAAGGAAGCCTGGCTCTCGGGTACAGTAATGTTCTTTTGGATTCCATCCGTTTCATTCAAAACGGCATGTTTTTGGATACGCCCCAGGACGCTGACGCCATGAATATCCGGCACTACTGGACGCTCAACAGTCTCGATACCACCGTCAATTATGCCAATTACGACGTTCACGGTAATTTTGATTTCTACGGTGTGGACCAGGAAACGGTATCCGTTACCGGGTACAACAACCTCCAGGTCAATTTGAAGGAAACGACCAATGACCTGTCGGTTCGCCATCAGTTCGCGGTTGAAAACACCTTTTCCAATCTCGTGATTGAAAACGTTGAAGGCGATTACAATTTCGGTTGTCCGCTCAGCGGTACTATTACCGTGGTGGTCGAAATGACCTATCAGCTCGCTGAGAATGTCGCCGAAGTTACTGAATGGGAATTCGTCTATACGTTTGAAAACGGTACCGCTCAGGTGCAGGTCACTCTTGGCAGCGACCGGGAAAATTACACCTGTGAATTCTGTCAGATTAATCAGCAATAATAACCAAGTTGTTTTAAAAAAGCCCGCCGCCGGCGGGCTTTTTTTATGGCCCGGTCAATTGACAAGCATCGGTTGATGAGTTAATCTATGCCCATGAAAGAAATCGTCAAATACAGTGGCTGCTTTATTTGCGGCGAAAACAATGTTCACGGGGTCAAAGCCCGGTTCTACTATGACGGGGAACAAGCGCTCACGGAAATCACCGCCGAGGAAATGTACGAGGGTTATCGCGGCCTTTATCACGGCGGAGTTCTGACGGCGTTGCTGGATGAAGTCATGATAAAAGCAATCCTGGCTGAGGATATTTATGCCGTGACAGCCGAGATAACGGTGAAATTTATCCGGCCGATTCAGACCGGAGACCGGGTAAAACTGACCGGCCGAGTCACGACTCGTAAGGGGCGACTGTATCTTGCTGAGGGACAGGCTGTTGACGGCGAGGGGAAACCTTTCGCCACGGCTGCCGGTAAATATATCGAGGCTCGACCGGAGTTGAAAAAAATCCTGGTTCAGTCGATTGACTGATATATTACCCGATTTTCATCTTTTTGTAAAATCACGTCACCTGTCCGCCCTATTCCGGGAAATTCTCTTTCTTATCCCATTGTTGTCTTTATAGATAACCCTTTTTAATAATATTCTTAAGACGGCATTAGCCTTGCTATTATGCTGGTTATGGAAAAACCGGAAAATCAACTGATTTGCTACATAAGCTCCTTGTTGAGCGATAAACTCGACCCTTATCTTGAAAAAAACGGTCTTACCAGGGGTCTGGTTATTTTTTCGATTCCCTCGTTCGGTGTCCTCTTTAAATGCCGGGTCGAGGGCGAGCCGATCGAGCTTGAGTTCGCCGCTTTTTTCTCGCTCCTCAAATTTATCGAAACCTCGTTCGGCAAGAAAAAAATCAAAGCGGTCAAAATCTTTTCTTCGAACCCGGAATTCATCTTTTCCTTCTCCGACAATTCCCGTCATTTGAGCAAGGGAACGGAGAAGTTCAATCTGTTACAGCAGTATGCCTCGAAAATGACTATTGCCGTCGCGCTTGTGGAAAAGATTAAAAACCGGGCGCTGGTGCCGTCCGGTGATTATCCTTCGTTACCCGTTGACCGAAAGCTGGATATCGACATGGATTTTATCGGCCAGAAAAAGAAGAACAGTTTTAAACCCTTCCAGAAAGGTATCAGACTCTGAAGCGATAACTAAGATAACCTGAAAATAAAGAAAACACATACCCTACATATTAAATTGCGGGCCGTTCCGGCCACTGACTTGTTGAGAGTTAAATATGAGAAATAGCCTACTGTCACAGATTAAGATTCTACCGGCTGACCGGATTTATCCGTTTGAATGGTTTGAATTAAAGCCAACCGCCATCGATTGTCAGCTCGACGATATCCCTTTGATTCGCAATCCCTTTATGGTGACCCCGCTGAACGATGAAGATTATTTGCTTCTGGGTGAAACTGCCCTTTTCCGGCTGCTTCTGGCGGCCGGGCTGAAACATATCCCGGTGCAGTTGTGCTCGCCGGATAAAGTCCATCTGCACGCCCGGAAACTGAACCTCATAAAATTCAACTACATCGATCTGCACGGGATTGAGGTCAAATTTCCCAAACACATCGTGGTCAGTAGGCAGCCGCGTTCGTTCATGGCCGAATACCTCCCCCTTCACTTTAACTTTCAAAACAGTGACCCGCTCTGGGTTTACCTTCGAAATTCCACTCTTAGCGGCTGTCCGCTGCCGCTGGACGCCATCTTTCGGGTTATTATGGCCCGGGGAAGGTACACCCCCTTTATCGACTACTGCGATTACTGCGAAGCCGTACTTAAAATCGATGCGCCCAGCGGGGTAGTCAGTTTGCCGCCGTTTTCTCTCGATGATTTGAAATCCGCTGCTTTGGCCGAGCGCTTGTATCCGCCCGAAGTCATCAAGGTCTATTCCGATACCCGAATCGTCAATGTCGATTTCCCGGTTTCAGTGCTCGGCTCCGATATGCCCCTGGCCGAGAAAGAATCGTTTCTGCGGGAACTGATTTCCTTCCGGGAACGGTCGAATAAAACCGCCTTTTTCGAGGGTCAGGTTTATATTCTCAATTTATAATAAAATTTATTCTTGAACCGCACTTTCCGGATTGGTAGATTTTATTGTGCTTAAGATCTACCCGGAAAAATGTCTGCATTGCGGCGGCTGTGTCCCCGTTTGTCCGGCGGATGCCCTG
This sequence comes from Candidatus Zixiibacteriota bacterium, assembly GCA_049324195.1. Classification (GTDB taxonomy): domain Bacteria; phylum Zixibacteria; class MSB-5A5; order GN15; family FEB-12; genus JAFGNW01. Next base: position 9,565 of record JBMOKZ010000265.1, read on the forward strand.
CTTTTGACCGCCGTGACTATAATCTGCAATCACGAATTATGTCAGAGTTGCGGAGATTGCGCCCTGTTTTGCCCCGTCAACGCTCTGGAACTGGATATACAATATGTCGAACCGGTTTTATGATGTCGTTATAATAGGGGCGGGCCCGGCCGGACTGGCGGCTGCTCTCGAAACTGTTCACGGCGGATTGAAAACGCTGATGCTCGAAAAAGACCCCCGAGTGGGTCAGCCGCTCAACTGCGCCGAGGGTGTCCCGGGCTGCTCGTTCGAGAAGGTTATACCCGTCCGTGACGCCTGGATAAGAAGCCGTATCAATCAGGGCCGTCTTTATGCGCCATCGGGTAAATACTGCGAACTGCCTTACAAAAAAGCCGGCTATGTCATTGATCGTCCGAAAATGGAGCAGGACCTGGCCGATGATTTTGTCGTGGCGGGCGGCGAGTTGTTGCTGGGTTATCGGGCAGTCGGTCTGCGTCGGAATGGCGACGGATTCGAAACCCTCGAAACGGTCGACGACCGAGACCGTCGGAAAACTTTCCGGGCCGGAATTTTTATCGCCGCTGATGGAGTCGAAAGCACTATCGCCCGGCTGGCTGGAATAGATAACCGGCTTG
>JBMOKZ010000266.1:0-1282 GCA_049324195.1 Candidatus Zixiibacteriota bacterium
TTTTCAGCGGTCGGCCAGGAAGCCACGACAGTCGGTCCGACTTACGGCACCCGCGACACGGACTTGATCGCGCCCTCGCATCGCGAAATCGGCGCCAGCGTGACCAAAGGCGTACCGCTCGAAGCCATTATCGCCCAGGTTTACGCCCGGGCCAACTCGCCCGACAAGGGCAAGTCCCATCCCTGTCATTACAGCTATCGCGAGAAAGGCGTGATTACGCCCGCCTCGACGCTCGCCGGCCAGACGATTGTCGGCACCGGCTGTGCCATGGGTTTCAAAATCATGAAACGGGACGATGTTGTCCTGGCCTTTTTCGGCGAGGGTTCCACCTCGCGCGGCGGCTGGCACGAAGCTTTGAACTATGCCGGTATCCACAAACTGCCCATCGTCTATATCTGCCAGAACAACCTGTGGGCGGAATCCGTTCCGGCCACTCTCCAGGCCAGTATCGAGAATTTCTCCGACCGGGCCAAGGCTTACGGTTTTCCGGGCGTCACAATCGACGGCAACGATGTTGTTCTGACCCACAAGACGGCGTATGAGGCTATCCAGCGCGCCCGCGCGGGCAAAGGCCCGACCATGATCGAGTGCAAAACCTACCGCTGGTACGGGCACTCGGAAATCGACCCCGCCGATTACCGTCAAAACGAAGAGCTGGAGAACTGGAAAAAGAAAGATCCCATCCTGCGCGCTGAAAAGTTGGTGATGGATATGGGCATCCTCACTTCGCCGAAACGCGAAGCCCTGGTCGAGGAAATCGAACAGGAAATCGATGCCGCCGTCAAGGTGTGCGAAAAAGAACAATATGTGGAGCCCGAAGAGGCTTACAACGATGTCTACTCTGAAGATTTTCCGGTGATGCGCGATGAATCGTAAAACGAAGCGAGAAACGGTCATGTCAGAGTTTAATTCGTCAATAAAGCTTAAATTCGGGAGATAAAATGAAAAAAATTACTTATATAGAGGCCATTACCCAGGCCCTTTATGAAGAAATGGAGCGCGATGAAAAAGTCTTCCTCATCGGACAGGATATCGGTCTGTACGGCGGTGTGTTCAAAGCCACCAAGGGACTGATGGACCGGTTCGGGTCGGATCGGGTTATCGATGCTCCGATATCGGAGGTATATATTGCCGGCGGTTCGGTGGGGGCGGCCCTGGTCGGCATGAAACCGGTGGCGGAAATCCAGTTCGCCGATTTCGTCACGCCCTCGATGGACCAGATTATTCAGCAGATGGCCAAGATGCGCTATCGTTCCGGCGGCCATTGGACCTGCCCCATGAC
>JBMOKZ010000267.1:0-10089 GCA_049324195.1 Candidatus Zixiibacteriota bacterium
TATACCGTCAATCGACTCGAACAGAAACTTGAAGACAATATAAGTGAGAATAAGCGGTACAACGACCAGCACCCCGCCGATAAAATGCCGTTTGACAGTGTCTATGATCTTATTGGCAATTGACATATTCGGGCTCGACCTAAAAAATAAAGATATAACTACCGCAGGACGATTATAGCAGTCGTTATTTTTATTGTCAATAATTAATAAATCATTGAAAAATAAAACCTAAGGCTTCCGGAATTTTCGAGGCAAATTCCAGAACTGGACTCGGATACAATCCGAAGAAAATAACACCCACCAGACCAATCATCAACACGGCCAAGACCGGGGGGGTGAAACGAAGCTTGTAAGGTGATTCATTGGCGGAGAAGTACATGGTTTTGATGACATTGGCGTAATAATACAGGGCAAAAACCGAGGTTAAAAGACCAATACCGACCAGCCAGTAGAGCCAACTGTAGGTGCCGGAGAGTCCGGCCATTTTAATCGCCGCGGCGAAGACATAGAATTTGGCGAGGAAACCCGCCAGAGGCGGAATTCCGGCCAGAGACAGCATAAAGACGGCCATTACGGCCGAGAGAACCGGAGAGGATTTGGACAGTCCGGCATAGCTTTCAATCTGGCAGGAACCGGTTTTATCCTCGAAAAAGGCTACGACCGCGAAAGCGCCCATGTTAGCGAACATATAGGCGAAAATATAGAAAGCGACCGAAGCCAGACCGAGTTCGTTGAATGAAACCATGCCAATCATCATATACCCCACCTGGGCAATCGACGAATAAGCCAGCATCCGTTTTATATTCGTCTGACGGATAGCCAGAATGTTGCCGAAAATCATCCCTGCGGACGCCATCACCCCGACCAGAAAACCCCAGTCATTCGGAGCCATAATCGGGTCGTAAAAGGCGTACAGGCCATTGACCATAACCTTAGCGAACGCGATCAACCCGGCGGCTTTGGAGCCGACCGACAGGAACGCGGCTACCGGCGTCGGCGAGCCCTCATATACATCGGGTGCCCATTGATGGAAAGGCGGCAGGGAAAGTTTGAATCCCAGTCCACTGAGAATCAAGACGGTCGCCAACACCAGGATAACCCCGATATGACCCTCGTTTTGCACCTGTATAATCGCCAGGTTCATTTTCAACTGAAGCAAATCGGTTGAGCCGGACAGACCGTACAAAAACGATAAACCGTAAAGGAACAGAGCCGAGGAAAACGCCCCGACCACGAGATACTTGATACCCGCCTCGACCGAAAGTCGGTCATCCTTGAGGAAAGCAGCCAGAACAAACAGCGGAATGGTCGTCAATTCCAGCCCGATATAAAGAGAAAGCAACTCATTTGACGATGACAGAAACATCATCCCGACCGTCGACAAGAGAATCAAACCGAAATATTCTCCCCGATGATTGACTATTTTTTGATGGGTCAGGCCAAAAGAACTGCCGATCGCCATAAAGGCCGAGCCGAGGAAAATCATTTTGAAGAAGAGGGAGCCGGGGTCGTTGAAAAACATGTTGCCGAATCCGCGGCCGTAGCCGGTACCGGCGAGAATTATCCCGGTGACGACCAGACCCAGCATCGCCAGGTAACCGACCGCCGATCCGGTACGGCGTTTTGTGCCCAGGTCAAAAGTGATAACTACCAGCGCCCAGAGAAAAAGAAATATCTCCGGGAGCATTTGCAGGAGGTTATATTCCGGCAGTTTGAAATCCATCGCGTTACCTTGCCATCAAATTAACCAGAGATTCCAGCGTCGCCGACATCAGCTCGTTCAGGGGTTTCGGATAAATCCCGATCCAGAGCGTCAGGACCATCAACGGGGCGACGGTGACGATTTCACGGAGGTTGATTTCGGTTAAGCCGCCCCAGCGTTTCTGGTCGAATTCACCGAGGAACACCCGCTGCACCATGCGCAGCATATAGGCCGCCCCCAGCACCACACCGAGTACGGAAATGCCCACCATTACTTTATTCAGGGCGCTGAACGCGCCGACAAAAATCATGAATTCGGAAATAAACCCGGACATCCCCGGCAGTCCCAGCGACGCCATCGAGAAAAAGACCATGAGGCCGGAATAGACCGGGAGTTTCGCTCCGATACCGCCGAAGACGGCGATTTCACGGGTGTGCGCCCGGTCATAGAGCACCCCCACCAAAAGGAATAATGCGCCGGTGAGCAGGCCGTGAGAAATCATCTGGAACATACAGCCGGCGATGGCCTGCACCGAAGTGATCGCCCCCAGCGCCAGCATGCAGTAGCCCATATGCGACACTGAGGAATAAGCCACCAGTTTTTTCAAATCTTTCTGAGCCATCGAAACGAGGGCGCCGTAGATAATCGCAATCGCGCCTAAGAGGGCGACCCAGAAGTCTAGCGCCCGCAGCGCCTCGGGAAACATCGGCCAGCTGATACGCAGCATGCCGTAAGTGCCCATTTTCAACAGCACCCCGGCCAGAATAACCGACACCGCCGTGGGAGCCTCGACGTGAGCGTCGGGCAACCAGGTGTGGAACGGCCAGACCGGAACCTTGATGGCGAACGCGATAAAGAAGAAGATGAAACAGACCATCTGTAGCGTGTAAGACATCGCCGACCCGGTTTCGCGCAGTTCGAGGATATTGAGCGAATGCGGTTCCGAAGTGAAATAGAGAATCAATATGGCCACCAGCATAAAAATCGAACCGAAGAGCGTATAGAGGAAAAACTTGATAGCCGCGTATTCCTTGCGGGGACCGCCCCAGACGCCGATCAGGAAATACATCGGCACCAGCATAATCTCCCAGAACACATAGAAGAGGAAGAAATCGAGCGCTACGAATACCCCCATCATCCCGGCTTCCAGAAGCAGGAAAAAGGCGAAATATTCCTTGACCCGGAAATTGATATTGAACGAAGCCAATAGCGATACAGTGGACAGCAGGCCGGTTAAAGCCAGCAGCGGGATGGAAATCCCATCAGCCCCGAGATAATACTGGATATTCAAAATCGGAATCCAGCTGGCGGGTCCTTCGACATAGGCCATCGCGGCGTCGCCCGAGAAGTTGAAGAAATAATCCCAGGTCAGCCAGAATGAAATCAACATCGGAAAGATGCTGATAATGGTCGAGGTCCATTTAATCAACGAATGCTTGTCCTTGGGTAACAGCATTACCACCAGCATCCCGATTAAGGGAATAAATATCAGGGAACTTAACAACGGAAAGCCCATATTATAATCCATCCTTCATCTGCTTACTATTTATCCTGTTCCGTATTAGACAGCGTTCTTTCTTTCCCGGGCGCCAGGCGGGTCAATAACCCGAACAAAATCACGCCGAGCAAGAACACCGCGGTTATCACGGGCCAGGCGATATCGATATATATATCCTCAAATTTAAACCATGCCAGGGCGATGATTACAATCAGGATAAAGAGCGCATAGAACTGCATTGAACCCGACTGTAAGAATCTCAAGAATCTTCCCGCCTGACGAACCAGCCAGCCGGAGCCGTTGACGGCCCCGTCAATAATCCAGACATCGAACCACTGCTTGATATCCGACCATAAGATGGTGAGCCAGGCAGCGCCGTTGACCGCGCCGTCGATGACCCGGGCATCGAAAGTCCACAGGAACCGGGAGAAAGCCATCAACGGGTCGATAATCAGGAACTGGTAAATTTCGTCAAAATAATATTTATTATAAAGGAGTTTGTATATCGGTTTGAATTTCTCGGCCAGCATATCGGCTGAAATTTTGTTCTTGTAATAAATCAGGTAGGCCAGGAAAATACCCGAGAGAGCAACGACGGTCGAAGCCAACATCAGGATATAGTTCGGACCGGCGTGATGCGGTTCGCCGTGAAAAACGAACGACGAGTAGCCGTGCGGCAGCCACGGGAGGGCCACCCAGCCGGCGAAAATCGACAGGAAACCGAGCAGAATCAGCGGATAGGTCATCACCCTGGGCGATTCATGGGCATGGTCATATTTGTGCTGGTCGCGTGGCTTGCCGAAGAAGGTCAAAAAACACAGCCGCCACATATAGAAGGCTGTCATGAACGCGATCAACAGCGTGAAGACCATGAAGACCGGGTGATGCGATGTCGCGGCGACAATCTCGTCTTTGGACCAAAAACCCGAAAGCGGGAAAATACCGGCAATCGACAAGGAGGCGATCATAAAGGTGATACTGGTGATTTTCATCTTCGGAGCCAGGCCTCCCATCTCCTGAATATCGTTGGTATGCACGGCGTGAATAACCGAGCCGGCGCCCAAAAACAGCAAACCTTTGAAAAATGCGTGCGTCATAAGATGCAGAGTTCCGGCGACGAAGCCGGCCGAATGGTGGCCTTGAGCGGTATCGAAACCATACAGCCCGAGCGCCATGATCATGTAGCCGAGCTGACTGACGGTTGAATAAGCCAGCACCCGTTTGATATCGTTTTGCACCAGTCCGATCGTAGCAGCCATAAATGAAGTTATCAGACCGATGATCGCCACGACCATCGAAGCCTCGGGGGAGCCGACAAAGACGTTCATCGTTCGGGCCACTAAATAAACGCCGGCGGCGACCATGGTGGCGGCGTGAATCAACGCCGAAACCGGGGTCGGACCTTCCATAGCGTCGGGCAGCCAGACATGGAGCGGGAACTGGGCCGATTTACCGACCGCCCCGCAGAACAGGAAAATGGCGGCGACCGTGAGAATTCCGGCTGGAATCATCCCGGCGGCCACCTTCTCGAACACCTGACCGAAATTGAACGTCCCGGCGTAAAACGCAACCATTAACAAACCCACGATGAAGCCCAGGTCACCGATACGAGTGGTGATAAAAGCTTTTTTACCGGCGTCGGAGGCCGATTTCTTCTCGAACCAGAAGCCAATCAACAGATACGAGGTCAACCCGACCAGTTCCCAGAAGATGAAAATCATAAAGAAGTTGTTGGCCAGCACCAGCCCGAGCATCGAGAACAAAAACAGCGAAAGGTAGGCGAAAAACCGGCTGAAGCGGGGGTCGTCATGCATGTATCCCAGCGAATATACCTGGACACAGGCGCCGACGGTGGTGACCACCATCAGCATTACCGCCGTGAGGGCATCGACTAAAAGACCGATTTCCAGATTCACCGACATGAAGGTTGTCAGATAAAAATAAACCTCGTACGGCTCGCCGTGGCGGTCCAGGGTTTCGATCAGGACAATCAGGGAAATCAGCCAGGACAACATAATCATGGCAATCGAGAACCCGGAGGACAGTTTTTCGTTCCAGCGGAAGAAAAAGACAATCATCACGAAAGCGAACAGCGGTAACAGCGGGATTATGTATGCGTTCTCGGTCATGAGTATCCTACCATTTCATAATTTGCACGTTGTCGGCGCTGATATCGCGCCAGTTGCGATACAGAAGCAGTACAATCGCCAGGCCGACCACGGCCTCGGCCGCCGCCACCACGATGATAAAGATGGCGAACAACTGGCCGGTCAGACCGTCGTTCAACAGAAACTTGTTAAAAGTAACAAAATTTATATTGGCCGCGTTGAACATCAGCTCCAGGGACATGAGAATACCGATGACGTTGCGCCGCGTGATAACGCCGAACAGTCCAATACTGAACAAAACCGCCGCAAGTATCAGATAGTAAAACATCAGGCTTTATCCTCCCGGGCTAAGACGATCGCGCCAATCATTGCCGCCAGCATCAATACCGACACGACCTCGAACGGCAGCATGAATTCGGTCATTAAAAGTTTGCCGATCGTGACGATATTGTCGGCGGGCAGCACGGTCCTGGCGTAAACCCAGACATCGGTCAATCGGATCATGAAGATAGCGAAAATGATAAAAGCCAGACAGGCGAAGAAAGCTACCAGGGCGTTCTTGTTGGACTGGACGATAGCTCGTCCGGCCAGATTGGATGTCAACATGATGGCGAAAATAATCAGAATCGCCACTGCACCGACATAGATAAGCACCTGGGCCGCGGCCAGAAACTCGGCGTGGAGCAGAATATATATCCCGGCTACGGCAAACAGACACATTATCAAGAACAGGGCCGAATGAAAAATATTCTTCAGAGTCACGACCATGGCTGCGGAGATGATTATCACAAAAGAAAGAATCCAGAATATTATGCCGACGTTAGATTCAACCATGCTCAGGCGTCTCCTTTCGGCTCATCATCCTGTTTTTCCGGAGCTTTTTCGGGATTGGGTTTCATTTCAACTTCTTTATCACCAGCCGGGGTTTCTTCTTTAGGGGTTTTAGAAGGCGCCGGTTTATCGGGTTTGTCCGCCGGCTTTTTACGCTTCGATTCGTAAGGAACATCGCGGCCCATTTCCTGAAGTTTTTTCATGTCCCAGAACAGGTCGGTCTTGTCCCAGGTGGAAAATTCGTACATGGTCGCCATCTTGATCGCCGAGAAATTGCAAGCCTGTTCGCACAAGCCGCAGAAGCAACAGATAGTGTGGTCGACCGTAAACGATTCCAGATGCTTTTTCTTATCCTCGCCGCGGGGCGCGCTGATTCTTATGGCGGCTGTCGGGCAGGACCGCATGCACAACATACAGGCGGTGCAGTTAAGCTCGCCGGTTTCCTTGTCGGACAGCAGGACCACGATGCCGCGGGAGCGTTCGGGGATATTATCCCGCTGTTCCGGGTACTGAACCGTCACGGCATGCCGGCCCAGGTGTTTGCTGGTAATGCCCATGCCCTTGATAAGATTTTTAAGCCCTGTCAGTATGCCTTTCATGATCAATCCTTACCAGTACCACCCGGCGTATTTCATCCAGCTGGCCAGAATCAAGTTGGCGAACGTAATCGGCACCAGGTATTTCCAGGCGAATTCCATGAGCTGGTCGACCCGAAGTCGCGGGAAAGTCCAGCGAAAGACCATCAGCAGCAATACCAGAAGCAGCGTCTTGATCAAAAACCAGAGCCAGGACGGCAGCAGCGGGCCGTGCCAGCCGCCGAAAAAGAGCGTAGCGGCGATAGCCGAGACGGTGAACATGTTAACGAACTCCGCCAGGAAGAACATGGCGAACTTCATGCCCGAATATTCGATATTAAAACCGGCCACCAGTTCCTGTTCCGCCTCCGGAATATCAAACGGCGTCCGGTTGGCCTCAGCCGTAGCCGCTATGATGTAAGTCATGAAGGCGATAATCCCGAACGGCGGCCGGAATATAAACCAGTTAAAAATGAAGTTGCCCTGCTGGGAATTGGTAATATCAACCATCGACAGCGACCCGGTGTAAATAATCACGGTCAGAATCGACGCCACCATCGGTACCTCGTAACTGACCACCTGGGCGGCCGAACGCATCCCGCCGAGCAGAGCGTATTTATTGTTGGAACCCCAGCCGGCCATCAACAGGGAGATAACCGAAAAGGTCGTAATCGCTAAAATATAAAGGATACCAATATTCAAATCGGCGACAATCAAACCATCGCCGAAAGGTATGACGATATAGGCCAGGAAAGCGGCCACGAAACAGATTACCGGCGCCCAGAAAAAGACGGGTTTGTCACGGTTGTCAACCGGGATATCCTCTTTTTGCAATAGCTTCAGAGCGTCCATGACGGTCTGGTACCAGCCGTGCCACCCGTTTCGCATCGGTCCGAATCGCTGCTGGATATGGCCGGCGATTTTTCTTTCCCACCACACCAAAAAGAGAGCGATAAGAGCCAGCACCCCGAAAATCACCACCGACATGACAGCATAGACAACCACGCTCAACCAGGGGTCTTCAAGACCGAAATCGACCAGCAGGCCGTAGAACCATTGGAAAATCCCGATCAATTCACCCGCCGCGATAATCATCGATCCACCTCCGGCATGATAACGTCAAAGGTTGCGAAAGTCGCCACCAGGTCGGCAATAAGACAGTTGGTCGCAACCTCGGGGACAACCTGAACATGGTTGTACGAGCTGCCGCGCAATTTTACCCGCACCGGTTTGCTGGTGCCATCGGAAAGAATATAGACTCCCATCTCGCCGCGGGAATTTTCGATACGATTGTAAATTTCTCCGGCCGGAGGTTTAAACGTAAAGGGATTGACTTTTTTCTGGATATCTCCTTCCGGCAAACCGTCCAGCGCCTGACTGATGATTTTCAACGATTCGCGAATTTCATCGAGTCGCATCCGGTAACGGTCGTAGGCGTCACCGTTGGGATATGTCGGAATCCGGAAATCGAAGCGGTCATATATCGAATACGGGTCGTTCCGGCGAAGGTCATATTCCACCCCGGCGGCTCTCAGAATAGGTCCGGAAACGCCGTAGGCTTTGGCCAGGTCGGCGTTAAGAATCCCGACATTTTTGGTTCGCCACAGCCAGATGGGGTTTTCGTTCAGAAGGCCCTCGTAGTCTGACATCTTTTCGCCGATGATCCTGACTGCCTCACGGCATTTGGGTATGAATTCTTTCGGGAGATCATGAGAAACCCCGCCGATTTTCATATAATTATAAGTAAGGCGCTGGCCGCAGGTCATTTCGAACAGGTCGATAATCAGTTCCCGTTCGCGCAGACCGTAAATAAACGGTGTCAACGCGCCGAGATCCATCGCTGTCGAGCCGTAAAAAATCAAATGGGACGCAATCCGGTTTAGTTCCAGCATGATCACGCGAAGGTATTCAGCCCGTTCGGGAACCTCGATATCAGCCAATCTTTCCACAGCGTTTACAAAAACATATTCGGCCGCCATGGCCGTAACGTATTCGAACCGGTCCATCAGCGGCACACACTGGGCGTATGTGCGGTTTTCACAGATTTTTTCCATGGAGCGATGGAGATAGCCTATGACCGGTTCAATCTTGACCACTTTCTCGCCGTCCATGGTCAGAATCAGCCGGCAGACCCCGTGAGTCGAGGGATGGTGTGGTCCCATATTGACGATAAATTCATCGGTACGCAGCTTACTCATTTTTCAAGCTCCGGGAAACGGACAAAATCGGGGGCGTCCCAGTCTTTGCGCATGGGATAGCCCTGGTTCCAGTCATCGGCCAAAAGGAAACGGGTCAGATTGTTGTGGTTTTTAATATTGAAGCCGTACAGTTCCCAGATTTCCCGTTCGAACCAGTTGGCACAGGCCCAGATGCCCGTCACCGTCTCGATTTCGGGATTATCGCGCGAGAGAATGATTTTGAAATCGAGCCGGTGGTTCTTGATAATCGACGCCAGAGAATAAACCATCTCGAACTTGTCCCCGGTATCGACACCCGTGATACAACAGAGAAAATCGAATTTCAAATTCTCGTCGTCGCGCAGGACTTTAGCCACATCGAGCAAATCAACAGCCCTGACCTCGAACATCAGGTTGTGACGTCCGGAATCAAGCAGGGTCAGCTTACCCTCGAAATGACCGGCGATATAATTTTGGAGCTCTTCTCGGTTCATTTATTTTTCCTGCCAGTCACTGATAGTCTGGGTTTTAATCTTTTTCTGGAGATTAAGACAGCCCTCGAGCAGCGACTCGGGACGAGGCGGACAGCCGGGGATATAAACATCGACCGGAATGATATGGTCGATACCTTTTTCAACGGAATAACAGTCATAATGGAAGGGGCCGCCATTGATGGTACAGCCACCCATGGCGACGACATAACGCGGCTCGGCCATCTGGTCGTAGAGCCGTTTCAGCCGCGGGGAAAACTTCTTGGTAATTGTGCCGGCTACCAGAATAACGTCAGCCTGTCGGGGAGTGGCGCGGAAAATCATGCCCAGCCGGTCAAAATCGTAGCGGGCGGCGCCGGTGCACATCAGCTCGATAGCGCAACAGGCGGTACCGAATAACAGGTACCAGACCGAACAGGCTCGGGAATAATTGAGGATGCCGTCAAGGGAGGTCATCACCAATCCGCCGCCGGGCATCTTCTCGGTATACACCGGCAGTTTTTTGATTATGCCCATTTCAAAGCCCCTTTCCTCCAGGCATAGTAAATACCATAGAATAAAATCACGATAAAGACGACCATCTCAATGAGCGCGTACAGACCGAGCTGGCCAAACGCCACCGCCCAGGGAAAGAGAAAAACCGCCTCGACATCAAATATCACAAAGATCAAGCCGAAAATATAAAATCGGTTGTTGAACTGCACCCA
>JBMOKZ010000268.1:0-10064 GCA_049324195.1 Candidatus Zixiibacteriota bacterium
TCTATGCCGCCGTCGTCGTTGTCGATTTCCCGAAACTTCAGGAAGTCGAACGCGCCTATTATTTCGACAAGGTCGAGTTTCCTTATCATCCGGGTCTTTTTTATTATCGCGAAGGACCGGTGGTGTCCAAAGCTTTGGAGCAGATAAAATCCCGAGTTGACCTGATGATCGTTCACGGTCACGGTATCGCCCACCCCAAACGAATCGGCATGGCCTCGCATCTCGGCTTGGATTTCGATATCCCGACTGTCGGCTGCGCCCGTAAAAATCTGACCGGCACTTATCGCCCGGTGGGCGATAACAAAGGCTGCAGCCAGCCTATTTATATACAGGGCAAGGAAGTAGGTCTGGCTTATCGAAGCAAGGACAAGGTCAAACCCATTTTCATTTCACCGGGCTACAAATGCGACCTGACTTACGCCCGTGAAATAATCGTCAGGTGTCTGCGCGGGTATCGCCTGCCGGAGCCTCTGCGCCTGGCGCATCTTCTGGCCAACAAGTATAAACGTCATATAGAAAAGGAAGTCCGGTTTACCAACCGGGAATTTTCCGGAGAAACTTAAAAGCTCCTCGTCTGTTAAATAAATATGCGAAAATTCGAAAGCCTCCAGGAAGAGATTCTGCACAGGGTCAAAAAGGGGTACAAAAAACAGGTGACCTGGCGCCGCCGCCTGCACCAATATCCCGAACTATCCTTCGAAGAATATAAAACCACCGCTTTCTTAAAAAACGAGATTAAAAAGCTCGGATTCAAAATTCTCCCGATTAAACTTCCCACCGGCCTGATAGCCGAAATATCCGGCTGCCGCCCGGGCGCGACCGTCGCCATCCGGACCGATATCGACGCTCTGCCGGTCCTGGAAAAAACTGGACTGCCGTTCAAATCGCGAACGGTTGGCCGCATGCATGCCTGCGGGCACGATATGCACATGGCCGCCGTCCTGGGAACCGGCGCCGTTATAGCGGCCATGAAAGACAAATTCCCGGGCCATGTTCGCCTGTTGTTCCAGCCCGCCGAGGAAATGCCGCCCGGCGGAGCGAAACCGATGATCGACGAAGGGGCGTTGAAGGACGTTTCGATGGTGCTCGGACTGCATGTCGACCCGGAAATCCCCACCGGCGAAATCTCTTTGCGCGACGGTATTACCATGGCCTCGGTCTATGATTTCGATATCATTGTCACCGGCCAGGGCGGGCATGCCGCCCGGCCGCATCAGGTGGTGGACGCTCTCGCAACCGCGGCAGAAATACTCGAATCGCTTCAGAAAATAGTTTCCCGCGAAATCGACCCTATCGCCCCGGTAGCCATCTCGTTCGGTAAAATCACGGGCGGCACGGCCCGCAACACCATCGCCGAGGAAGTCCGTATCTGGGGCACCGCCCGCACCCTGTCGGCGGAGAATTTCAAAAAAGTGCCGACTCTGATAAAACGCACCGTCCGGGGTATTTGCCTTGCCCGCGGCGCGGTCGGCCGAGTGGAACCCATCGCCTCTTTTCCACCCTTGAAGAATTCCCCCGTGGTCAATAAACTGCTGGCTAAAAATTACCGGCGGCTTTTTCCCGATAATAAAATTTCTGAAACCGAAATGGTCCTCGGCGGCGAGGATTTCGCCTACTATCTGAAAAAGGTGCCCGGCGCCATGTTCCGTCTCGGCATCAGGAACGACCGCCTCGGCGCCAACCGTCCCTGGCATTCCCCGAACTTCATTGCCGATGAAAACGCCCTGATTTACGCCACCTCCCTTCTGACAGCCGCTACCATGGATTTTTTAAACCAACAAAAGAAATGAAAAGACGGCTGACCATATTCGTTCTGGCGGTTTTGACTGTACTTCTGCTGATGGCTGATTTGAGTGCCTTCCGGCTGAAGGACCAGGCGGTGACGTTTGCCGATTTCAAATATATCAAGGATATCGCCAGCTCCATGAGCCACACCTATTTCGCCACCACCGAGGGTCTCATTCGCTATAACAAGCTGGAACGACGCTGGGAATTGCCTTTGACCGGCTCCGACGGGATGGCCAACGAGGAAATCACCCGGGTCTGGGTCAATACTTTTGACGACAAACTCTTTATCAGCACCCGAACCCAGAAATATGAATATGAACAGTCATTCGACCGCTGGTATCCTGTCGACGAAGTTCCCTTTATTCAAAACGACTGCCGTTATCTCAGCACCGACGCCGATTTATTGCCGCCTTTCAGGTACAACATGGTCGGGCGCGGCGCCCTGATTGACCCCTATGCCCGTTCATATGCCGTCAGTAACATTGTTGATGACAACACCGGCTCGCTCTGGATTGGTTTCTGGGGCTATGGACCGGCTACCGCATCGAGTTCCTCAAAACTGGTGGAACTCCTGCCGTACGGTCTTTTGCAGAATCGGGTCAACGCTATTTACATGGACGACAGCCTGTTATGGCTATCCGGCGCAATCGAGAACAGTCCCCGTTCCGGCGTCACTGCTTTTGACCCCGACAATAATACTTTTTCCTATATCGAGTCCGGTGTGGAATCCTCATTTCCGGCGGTCGATGTCAACTGTCTCGAGGGCGACGAAAAAAATCTCTATATCGGCACCGAATACGGCCTCTATGTCCTCAACAAAGCGACCCGCGAAATCACCCGCCATTACCGCACAAACCAGGGTTTGATTGACAACAGTGTCATCAGCCTGAAAAAAATCGGCGATTCTCTTTTTGTTGGCACCGCCGCCGGTCTGACGCTTATTCATCATCAGGGTGAGCTGTCAACCCACATCAGGCCGAAATATTTTTCAAACCGGATTATCTATGACATGGAACCGGTCGGCTCTTCTCTCTGGCTGGCCACCAGCATTGGGGCTTTCCGCTACTCGCTCAAAGACGACCGGCTGCAGAAATTCAACGATCCCGAAATGACTTTCTCCGATGAAATCTACAGCCTGGCCTTCTATGACAAATATCTCTGGTTCGCGACTTTCGAAGGCGTCGTCAGGCTGGATACCGAAACCGGGGAAATCCGCTCGTTCGTAGCGTTAACCCGCAATATAAACGGCCGCGCCCTGGCCGTAAACAACGACATCTGCGCCGTAGCTTCCGACAAAGGCATGACCTTTATTTTCCCGCGCGACGACAAGTTCACCAGCCGTGAATTCACTACGGACGACGGCCTGCCCTCGAATTATGTCTATGACCTCGTGCTTGACGGCGATTTTATCTGGGTCGGCACCGACCGGGGACTGACCCGTTTCTGGTGGAACAACCCTAGCCGGGTTGACTGACACGCGCTTATTTTTTCAGATTAAAGTTGATAACTTATAAACAATTTTATACCATATACCCGAATCCGGTCCGGGCGGGATCGGAGTAACCTTTAAAAGATTTTTTTAAGATGTATCTTTTTAAAAATTTCTGGCTGAAAATCATAGCGCTGGCAATCGGTTTCCTCATCTGGTTTCACGTTATTACCGAGAAGGAATACAGCTACGAACTAAAACTGCCGGTCAGCGATTATGTCCTCAAAAAGGGCCTGACGCTTTCGAAAAAACCACCGGATTCCCTGCTGGTCAGCGTTTCCGCCACCGGCAAGCAATTGCTGCGCGAGCGCTGGCGCCGCGAGGGGGTGCGTATCGACGCCTCGCAATTCGAAACCGGCCGACATGAAATCGCTCTCAACAACACCAACACATTTATGATGAATCCCGCCGGCAATGTGTCGCTCGAAAATATCTCCCTGCCCACTCTCATCGAACTCGAAATCGACCACCAGGTCACCAACCGGATAAGCGTCACCCCGGATATTATCGCCACGGCTGATGAGGGTTTCGCGGTCAATCTGCCGATGGCGGTGACGCCGCCCGAGGTGAACATTATCGGTCCGGCTACGCTTCTGGAACGGTTCAAAACGGTATTCACCGAACTGAAAGAGCTCTCCAACTTGAAAAACAACGTAACCATTAAACTCCCCCTGGTTCCCCCGGTGGGTTATGGAATCAAGCTTTCGCCCGATTCCGTAACCCTGGCGCTCCGGGTCATTCCGGTCAAGACGCGCGTGTACGAAAATTTGCCGGTAGTGGTGTTCAACGCTCCTTACAATCAAAAATACCAGCTTAGCCCGCCGTTTATAACGGTGGAGTTGACCGGTCCCCCCGGAGAAATCGACCTCCTCAACAGCAAAGCCCTGACGGTATCGGTCGATTACAAGCAGCTTGACAGTCTTGGGATGATCCCCGTAAAAATCGACTGTCCCTCGAATTTTAAAGTCAAAAAAGCTTCGTCTGATTCCGTAAAATTTATATTTAAATAAGATGCTGATACTGGGAATTGAAACCTCGTGCGACGAAACCTCGATGGCGGTAATTGAGGACGGCCGGAAGATATTATCGAACGTCATCCTGTCACAGGCGATTCATACCGATTTCGGCGGCGTGGTACCCGAAGTCGCCAGCCGCGAACACATGAAAACCATCGTCCCCATTTACCGCAAAGCCCTGACCGAGGCTGATATCACGCTCGATAAAATCGGTCTGGTCGCCGCCACCATGGGACCGGGGTTGGTCGGCCCCCTGCTGGTCGGGCTGTCGTTCGCCAAAGGGCTGGCTTTTGCCGCAGGAATTCCATTTGTGGCGGTCAACCATATGGAAGGTCATCTGGCGGCCAATATCCTGCAGCATGCCGAGCTTGACCGCCATCACCTGACTTTGATTGTTTCCGGCGGGCATACGATGCTGGTCGAAGTCCGGCAGTTCGGGGATTATGAGATTCTCGGACGGACAAAAGATGACGCTGCCGGCGAGGCGTTCGACAAAATTGCGAAAAAGATGGGTCTGGGTTATCCCGGCGGGGCCGAACTCGACCGCCTGGCTCGATCCGGCAATCCCAAATTTCACCGTTTCCCCCGCGCCGTCCGCAAGGACGGTTACAATTTCTCATATTCCGGGCTCAAAACCGCCGTGAGTCTCTATCTGGACAAACTCGAACCGGCTGAGTTTGAGCGCCACAAAGCTGATATCGCCGCCTCGTTTCAGGAAGCCGCGGTCGAGGTCCTCGTGGAAAAGACAGTCAAGGCTGCCCGGGAGCGGGAAATTAAGGATATCACCATTTCCGGCGGAGTGGCCGCCAACAGCCGTTTGCGGGAATTGCTCGGTAAAAAGCTGAAAAGATACGACAAAAGGCTCTTTTTCCCGCATCCGGTGCTCTGCACCGACAATGCCGCCATGATTGCCGCCGCCGGGTTTTACAAATTCGAGCGGGAAGGTCCGGACGAGTTCGTGGTTGAAGCCACCCCTTATCTTAAACTCGAATAATTTTCCGTCTTGCGCCCGACGCAATAATCTGTTATCGTTAGCCGAATTAACACTGTATCCGTAGCACTTGTTTATGAGAGAATTACTCGAGAAAAAACTCTTTCCTTACGTCTTAAAACCCGGTCGTTACACCGGCGGTGAACCGGGGCAGGTCGTCCGCAACCCGGTTGGACGGCTGAAATATCTTCATGCTTATCCCGACAAGTACGAACTGGGGCAGTCACATATCGGCCTGCAGAATATTTATCATATTATCAACAACGATGACCGGTTTCTCTGCGAACGGGTGTTCGCGGTCGACCGCGACGCCGAGAAAATCATGCGGCGCGAAAATATTCCGCTCTTCTCTCTGGAATCCTCCCGACCAGCTGCCGAGTTCGACGTTATCGGGTTCAGTCTCGTCGATGAATCGGTGTACACCAATCTGCTGGCCATGCTCGACCTGGCCGGTCTCCCCCTGCACCGCGAGGACCGCAACGACAGTCACCCGCTGATTATCGCCGGCGGTCCCGCTGCCTACAACCCGGAACCGGTCACCGATTTCATCGATTTGTTTTTTATCGGTGATGCCGAGGAAGGCCTGCCGGAACTTCTGGGCGTACTTAAAGACAATACCGGAAAAACCAAAATAGAAAAACTGGAAGCCCTCTGCCGCCAGGTGGAATCCGTTTACGTGCCCGCTTTCTACGATGACAATCGAAAACCGCTGACTGAATTCGCCCCGGAAAAAATAACAGCCCGCGTCCTGAAAATGCTCAAACCGGAATATTATCCCGAGCAACCGATTGTCCCGCTGATTGAAATCATCCACAACCATCTTGGCGTGGAAATCATGCGCGGATGTCCCCAGAGCTGCCGCTTCTGTATGGCCGGGCAGGTATATCGCCCGGTGCGTCTTCGCCCCCAAGAGGAAATCCTGCAGCAGGCGGAAAAGCAATGGAACCATTCCGGGTACGAAGAGGTCAGTCTGATGTCGCTCTCGTCGTCGGATTATCCCGGAATCGAAGACCTGGCCGGCGTTCTGGCCCGCCGCCTGGAAGCCCGCAAGGTGTCGATTGCCCTGCCGTCCCTGCGACCGGGCACGATCAGTCCAGCCCTGCTCGACGCCGTCAAAAAAGTGCGCAATTACGGCCTGACGATCGCACCCGAGGCCGGCACCGAGAGGCTGCGCTTGTTTATCCGCAAGAATTTCCCCGACGAAGCCATCTACGATACCGCCCACCTGGCGTTCCAGAAAGGCTGGACGACGATTAAAATGTATTTCATGGTCGGCCTGCCAACTGAAACCGACGATGACCTGCAGGGCATCGTCGAACTCTGCCGCCGTATCCGCGATATTGGCCGCAATTATCCGGGGAAGAAAACCATCAATGTTTCCCTGTCGCCTTTCATCCCCAAACCGTTCACGCCGTTTCAGTGGGACGAGGCCATCGACGAACGGGAAGCTTACCGCCGAATTGCGTTTCTCAAGAAAAGACTCAGTACCAATCAGATCAACGTCAAGTACGAAAACACCCAGCTTTTCCACCTGATGGCAATCATGAGCCGCGGCGACCGGAAAATCGGCGCCGTTATCGAGAGCGCCTATCGTAAAGGCTGTCGTTTCGACCATTGGAGCGAAGAATTCCAGTACGAAAGCTGGCTCGAGGCGTTGCAAGAAAACGGTATCGACAGCATCGCCGCCTTGAAAGCCATCCCCTTCTCGGAACCTCTGCCCTGGGAACACATCGTCAAGGGCGCCACCCCGGAACATCTCCGAAAAGAGCGCGAAAAAACCTCGATTCAACTTAAGGATTATATACCCCAGGCTCGACCCGATATCGGCGAACCGGCCGCGAACGGTTCGGCGCTGATGGCGTTCGGACGCGGCAAGAAAAAACTGGCCGCCCGCAACAATACCGCCCCGACCAAGAACCGCTTCCGCATCCGCTGGGGCAAGACCGACCGCTATAAATACATGTCGCACCTGGACAACCTGCGCCTGATTGAACGGACCATCCGTAAAGCCCGCATCCCGGTCGCCTACAGCCAGGGGTTCAACCCGAGCATGAAACTTTCGTTCGGGCCGCCCCTGCCGCTGGGGTTTACCTCGGAGGCGGAATACGTCGATATCACCCTGGAGGCGAATTTCATGACCTATATGGTGGACCAGTTGAAAGCCGCGCTGCCCGAGGACATTATCATTTACGATTATCGGGCGGTTCTCCTGAAAAACACGTCGTTGACCGCGGCTTTGAACCGGGTTGTTTTCACGATACCGGTGAATGAATGGACTCTTTTGGCCGATTTAGAACTTAATATCGAGAAACTCATGCAGGCAAAAACGTTGATATATAACCGCACCACCCAAAAGGGGGATAAAGAGATTGATCTCCGGCCCGGCCTGTACGAGCTTAAAATCGATAACGACCGATTGGTGATGATTCTGGGTCTGGGCGACGGCGGCTATGTCCGTCCGACTGAGATCGCCGGGTTTATGACCGATGGTTTGAAAACCGACCCGGCCGCGCTGACCTGCCATCGGCTGCGGATGTATCGCGAGGAAGACGGACATATTATCGATGCCATGGATTTATAGTTTATGAACGCTGAAACAGGTAAAACAAAAAAAACACACAAATTCGACCCGGTCCGGGCGGCGGCCATGGAAGCTGTTATCCTGGTCGAGCAAGGCGAACCGCTCGACGACGCCGTCAAGAAGGTCACGACCGACAAGCAGTTCCGCCGACTCGATGTCCGGTTCCTCCAGCAACTGGTCAACGGCATCACCAAAATGCGGCGCCGGCTGGACCATGAAATAAAATTTTACCTGAAAAAACCATCGGCGAATCTTCCCGTCATGCTGGCCAATATCCTCCGGCTCGGTTTTTACCAGTTGCTTTTTACCGACCGCGTGCCCCCGGCCGCGGCGGTATCCGAAGCGGTCAATTTGGCTCATTATTTTACCGATAAAGCCCAGGCCGGCATGGTCAACGCCGTCATGCGCTCAAGGCTCCGGGACCCGGACCGGGTCAGATTCATTTCCCGCGAAAAGGACCCGGCTAAATACCTCGCCGATTTCTACAGCTACCCGGACCATTTCGTGAAATACTGCCTGCAGGAATTCGGCCCGGAAAATACCGAGAAGCTTCTTCAGGCTTACAACCTTCCGCCCCATGTAACTTACCGGGTCAATTACCTGATTGCCAAACCCGACGAGGTCACGCATATTCTGCAGGAAAACGAGGTCGAATTTTCGTTCGGCCGTTATCTGCCGGAATTCATTCATATCGAAAGCGGCGGTCTACCGCTGGAAAATGAACTGCTCAAAACCGGGAAAGTGTTTATTCAGGACGAATCGGCCGGGCTTCCGGTGCGCCTTTTAAATCCCAAACCGGGCGATAACGTCATCGACCTGACCGCCGCCCCCGGAGGTAAATCGACCTACCTGGCCATCCGGATGCGTAATAAGGGTCGGATAACGGCGGTTGACAAATCCCATCGCCGGCTGGAATTACTGGTCGAAAACGCCAAGACCCAGGGCATTAAAATCATCGCTCCGGTCATCAGCGACATGGCCGATTTCAAAGCCGGACTCTTCGACCGGGTCCTGCTTGACCCGCCCTGCTCCGGCTGGGGGACGGCCGGGAAACGGGCCGATTTGCGCTGGAATAAAACCAACCAGGATATCAGCAATCTGACCAAAATCCAGGCTAAAATGATTGACCGGGCCGCGAAACTCGTCAAACCGGGCGGAGTTCTGGTTTATTCCACCTGCACCATTATCCGCCAGGAAAACGATCAGATTGTCGAAGAATTTTTAGTGCGCAATCCCAATTTCGAAATTGATTCCCCCCGGCAGTTTTTCCCCGAAGAAATCGTCAGCGAGCGGGGCTTTGTCAAAACCTATCCGGTCTGCGAGCGCCTTGATGGCGCCTTCTGTGCCCGCCTGAAACGCAAGCTCAACTCCTGAGCGGTTCGATTCTTTTTATTTTAATCTTGATTTTCGCGGTAAAATTCAAAATTTTTTTAAATCGCGTCAACGGTTTTAAAAGCTGACCGGTAAAAAAAAAGAACCGATAAATACATGATGTAAGAAAGAGACAAGACCAGAATTATGAATCAATTGCATGCCTCACGTTTTCAGCAATCACAAAGAAAACGCCCCGGGTTTATCACTCGTAACTTTCCTTACGGCTCGCTCAAACGTAAAATCGGCCTCTATGCAGTTATTCCGCTCGCAATAATCTTAATTTTGATATTGATCGTTGACCAGATGGTTATGCCGACCATCACCCGGCACAATACCGAATTTTCCCTGCCGGATTTCATCGGCCAGCGGCTGGTCGAAGCCCAGGTTTCGCTGAAGGACCTCGGCCTGAATTACGAAATTTCCTCTGAGGAATATTCACCCGGCAAGGAGCAGGGCGTTATTTTGAACCAGTTCCCGGTGGCCACGACCAAGGTTAAGTCCGGCCGGGCGATTAAATTCGTGGTCTCGCTCGGCAAGAAGATGATTACCATACCCGACGTCGCCGGGAAATCAGTGCGGCAGGCGATGCTTGACCTGGAAACCTCGGGTCTTAATCTCGGTGAAATCGCTTACGCCTATTCTGACACCATCCCGGAGAAAATCGTGGTTTTTTCCTATCCCGAAGCCGGGGCGGAAATACCGCTCGGCTCGCCGGTCAATCTCATGGTCAACAAGGGCCGAGCCTCAACCTTCACCTACATGCCCAAAATCATCGGTCTGTCCTTGAGCGAGGCGACCAAGCGGCTGGAAGATAAATATCTCAAA
>JBMOKZ010000269.1:0-1269 GCA_049324195.1 Candidatus Zixiibacteriota bacterium
AAAGGAGTACTGGGCCTCTGTCATTAGAAAAAGGGTCTCGATCTCGTGCGCAAGCTTTTTGTTCGTCAGCGCCATAACGAATTCGTTTTCAAAATCCGATATGGCCCTCAACCCGCGGATTATGGCGCATGCCCCGTTTTTTTTGGCGTGGTCGACCGTAAGTCCGTCATAGGAATCAACCTTAACCTTCGGAAAGTCCCCAAGTAGTTCCCGCAACATCTGTACCCGTTCCTCAACGGAGAATAACGGTTTCTTTCGCGGGTTTTCAGCTACCGCGACGATCAGCCGGTCAAAAAGCGCCTGACCCCGGACAATAATGTCGAGATGTCCATGGGTCACCGGGTCGAAGCTGCCAGGGTATATGGCTGTTCGCAAACGCTTTCCTCCTCGGGAGACCTGACAATCGGGAAGTGCGAGGTGTTAACTTGCTTCTTATCGGTTTATTGCACGGCGGCTTTCTCTTCAACACAGTAAAAAGAAAGGACGGTATCACCGTAACGCTCGCTGCGGAAAAGCTTGAGGTTTTCCACTTCCTCCGGAGGTGTCCCCCGGTAGTCGGTCTCGGTAATGACCAACCCTCGTGGGTTAAGAAGGCTTTTATTTGCAATCGAAAGTAATGCCTTCGATTCATGTCCCTTACCGTAAGGAGGATCTATATAGATTACATCGAAAGACTCGTCGCGCCGCCGGAGAAGGCTTAAAGCCGTAAGGGCGTCGTGAGGAATGACCATAGCCCGTTCACTAAAACCCGTCCTTCGCAAGTTTTCACGAATCAGGTTCAGCGCCCGGGAGCTCCGGTCAACGAAAACAACCCGCGCCGCTCCCCGGCTGAGGGCCTCGATTCCGATACCGCCGGTTCCGGCAAACAGATCAAGAAAAACCGCATCGGGTATTTTCGCGGCTAGAATATTAAAAAGCGCTTCCTTAACCCTTTCCGCAGTGGGACGGATACTCCTTCCCGGTGGGGCTTTAAGTGTGCGCCGTTTAGCCAAACCGCCGATAACCCGCATCCTGTTGTCTCCTTCAAACCGAGCCACATAGTGAAATGGTAAAGCGGGTTTATTGAAAACACAGCGTTAATTTTTAAATTATTATAGCACAACTATAAATAAAAACAGAAATTTTTAGAATAACCGTACCTTTTTGAAAGAAAATATAAGCAAGGAGGCAAACGAGTGTTAGACCTGGCAGTTGAAGCGCACGATCTTGTACGTGCTCAGAGAGGCGCAGAAATTCCCGGGGTATCCGTAGAAAAAGAAAACTTTCCAT
>JBMOKZ010000270.1:0-1267 GCA_049324195.1 Candidatus Zixiibacteriota bacterium
GAGACCGTTATGCTAAAAAATCTTGAGAACCTGGTCAAGGCAATGAAATGACAGACCTACCGTCACCCGCAATTCGATTTCAGAATCTTTCGGTTTCCTTTGATGGCATCAAGGTGCTGGAGAATATCACCGCCGAAATTCCGGCCGGTTCCGTGACCGCTCTGATTGGGCCTAACGGCGCCGGCAAAACCACCGCCCTCAAAGTCATTCTTAACAAGGTTCCCTATAGCGGCAAGGTGCAGTTTCTTACTGCGGAGGGTCAGAGTATTACCCCTCGCTTTGGATATGTGCCGCAGGTGCTCGATTTTGACCGCGGCATCCCGATGACCGTCATCGACTTTCTGGTCATGCCCCACCAGAAAAAGCCGCTCTGGCTGGGGCGGCGCCGCGCGCTGGTCGAAAAAGCGGAAGAAAATCTGAATCTGGTCGAGGCGGCGCATCTGGCGCCACGCCCTCTGGGCAAACTCTCCGGCGGTGAACTGCAGAGAGTTCTTTTGGCATCGGCTCTCTCCGGAAACCCCAATCTGCTTCTTCTTGATGAGCCGGTTTCCGGCATCGATATCGCCGGCGAAAGACTCTTTTGTGACCTCCTCGAATCGATTCATCATCGTCGCCACTTCACTATGGTTATCGTGAGTCACGACCTCTCGGTCGTCACCAATCATGCCGACCATGTCATCTGTCTCAATAAATCGGTTATCTGTTATGGTGAAACCGCCAGGATTCTCACCCCGGAAAATCTACAGGCGGTTTTCGGCCATCATATTGAAGTCGTCCGGTACCCCCACCCGGAGAAGCATAAGCATGATTAGGTTGCCTTTGAGATGAACCCGTACGATTTTTTATATCAAGCGGTCGGGACGTTGCTCCCATTTGAATGGGCGCAATCGACATTCATAATTCGCGCCTTCATCGGGCTGACACTGTTAACTCTTCTCTGCGGGGCTATCGGCATAATGGTTGTAAACTTCCGGATGGCTTTCTTTTCCGATACCATCAGTCATTCCGCCTTTACCGGTATTGCTTTGGGGCTACTCTTCGGTTTGAACCCCTGGGTGACGCTGGTTATCTTCGGGGTCATCATAGGCCTGGGGATAATCAAAGTCAAAAGGCATACCGAACTTTCGACCGACACTGTTATCGGTGTCTTCTTCTCAACCGTCATTGCCCTCGGGATTGCGATTATCTCCGCCCGTCGCGGGCTCAGCCGCGACCTACAGAGTTATCTTTTCGGCGACATTCTCACTATCACAGAGACCGAACTGAC
>JBMOKZ010000271.1:0-1241 GCA_049324195.1 Candidatus Zixiibacteriota bacterium
AATGCCTGTTTTGATTCCGACAAGAATTTCCAGATAGGTTTCCGCACCAATCTGTTGCGTTATTTCACGGGTAGCAGAAGCACCTTCAACAAACACGGCGACCATCAGGGTACCACGATTTTCGCGGGGGCTACCGCCATGAAACAGCCGTCGATTATCCGCGAGCCGGCCCGGCGCCTGACGCTCGGTTTGTCGGGTTCAATGTCGGAGAACCCGCCCCGTCCGTTCTGGGGTCATAAACCCACCGCTTTCGCAACTATCATTGTCGACCTCTACCGGGCGGCGGCCGACCCGTCGATTTCCGAAATGATGCTGGATTTGAAAGGTCTCTCGCTCGGTCTCGGTCAGGCCCAGGAGCTTCGAGAAGCTATGACTTATTTCAAAAGCCGGGGCAAGCACATCACCTGTTATCTGACCGCGCCTAACAATATCGGGTATTATATCGCTTCCGCCGCCGACCGGATTTTAATTCCGCCGGTGTGCCAGTTAAATCTGGTGGGGTTGCGGGCGGAACTGTCGTTTTATGCCGGAACGCTGGAGAAACTCGGCGCCAGGGTTGACCTGATGCGCATCGGCGATTATAAAACAGCTTCGGAACGCTTTACCCAAACCGCTGCTTCGGAGGAAAACCGCGAACAGGTCAACCGTATTCTGGATGGAATTTACAACCAGTTCGTAAGCGGTATCGCCGAGGGCCGCTGTATTTCCCCGGATTCGGTTCGAAATATTATCGATAACGGGCCGTTTACCTCGGCCGAGGCTCTGCAATACCGTCTGGTTGACGGCCTTTCGTACCGGGACGAAGTCGGGAAGACGTTTCTAAGCCGGATGCCCGAAATTTCTTTTTATCGCTATCATGAGGATACGCTCCTGAACGATGATTGGCGCCGGCCCGAAGTGCTGGCGGTGGTGGTCGCTGACGGGGATATCGCTTACGACGGACGTTCCCTGGCCGATTTCGGGGGAGGTACGAAAGCGACCCCCCGGCTTTTAGGCCAGGCGCTGGAACGGGCCGTGAATACACCCGAAGTGAAAGGGATCGTCCTGCGAGTCAATTCTCCCGGCGGACTGGCTCTGGCCGGTGAGGACATTTACCGTTCGGCTCAGATTGCCGCCGACCGCAAGCCTCTTTTGGTATCCATGGCCAACGTGGCAGCCTCGGGAGGCTATTATATCGCTATGTCGGCGGAGCGTATTTACGCCAACCCGGGAACTATTACCGGGTCAATCGGCATCTACGG
>JBMOKZ010000272.1:0-1240 GCA_049324195.1 Candidatus Zixiibacteriota bacterium
TATGCTGTTATCCTTCAATAAGATAAGTAAAATATCGGGTGAATTTTCAATATTTAAATAAAAAAAAAGAAATTCTAAAAAAAACTAAAATTAAACTGACACGAGGTGTCAGCAAGTCGGCGTATTATTGTGATAGTAAGAGGGTGCAGACAAGTAAGGGGGACCGATAGAGGGTTGGGGTATTGCCGGATGTGAGTTCTGCCCTCCCAGTAGAATTCATATACCCCACCCCTTTTTAATTAATCTTTTTTGCTAATTATCCCGGTTTACGGGCTTCCAGATTAAAAAACTGAATCATCATCTCAATATTGTGTTGCCGGGCCAGATTGGCCAGACCGCTTTCATCCGGTTCCAGCTTGCGCTTAGTGGTTTCCTCAAAATCGATAATCTCGAATCCGGCGTCGCGCACCAGATTATCGTAGGATTTGGTGATAGCCGGGAAATTATGTCGGATTTCTGCCTGAATTTCTTTGGGCAGTTTTTCGAATTCCGCCGTCATCGGGGTGGCATCCACCATAAACAAACGGCCGCCCGGTTTGAGAATACGAAAAGCATCGAGTATCGCGATCGCGCCCCGGTCGATATTGGATATCCCGCCGAAACTGTTCACGGCGTCAAGTGATTCGTTTTTTATCGGGGAGCGCGTGACATCAAACTGGGCGAAACTCAAATTGGGCCAGCGGTTTAGTTCGTCCCGAAGGTTCTTCCATTGCCCCAACACCCAATGACCCAGGTCGCTTAGCAGCAGTTCCGCCTCGGGATGGTCATCGAGAATCAGCGGGGCAAAACCTCCTCCCGGCCCCGAGGCCAGGTCGAGGATTTTCCCGCCGTGGGCGATAATACCCTGGATCCAGTAATCGTACCGGCCGCGGTCGCTCCAGTCCAGTAAGCCCTCGTAATTAAACCGGATAAACTGTCCGGGGTCGATTCCCTGTCGGGCCAGGTTGGCTTTGACCCGAACCTGGTCAGCCCACGGGTCCTCCTCGGGTTTGATAAAGAGCGGAATCCCGTCTTTCACCGGCACCGAATAATTTTCATCGTCATTCACCAGCCGACCGTTGGTCCATCGTCCCCTGACCATCTCTCCCTCGTAGCGCAGAGGATTTTTTTCGGTTGGTGTGACAAATATATCCTGAAAGTTCTTATTCATCATATCTCCGTTATTTTGTTTCGGGGAATATAGGCAATTTCCCCGGTTGAATCAACGACAGAAGTATGCAAATGCAAAATATACCTGTAA
>JBMOKZ010000273.1:0-1240 GCA_049324195.1 Candidatus Zixiibacteriota bacterium
TCCGCCAACAGTGTTAATATCGGTTGCACTTGATACACCGGCGGCCGGCAAATTATAAACACGCTTGTCCTTATCCTGTCTATTAGAAGCCGAGAATCCGCCTGTATCCGTCCGGTGAAACCGGGCCGGTTCTTTCCCGTCCCGTCCCACAAACGTTATTCCCGTATTAGGAAGATAGGATTTTAGTACGCTTTGTCTCCTTAAAAACCGGCCGGCGGCGCTTTGCCGGTCTTTTTCGTTAGAGGCCGAAAGTATAGCCCGTGCCTCCGGCAAGTTTGCCACCGTAACCGTTAAACTTCTTGTTTTTTCAATCTCATGTACCACACTCCGGTGAATCCACCACGCCACTTCCGCCTGCAGCCGCGCCCCAAGCTCGCCATCCACCACTTTTCTGCTTTCGGAATAGGTCATGAAACCGAGGACAAAAAGGGCGGCAAGCATGATAAGGGTTACAATCGCCACAAGTTTTTCCTTAATCCCGAGGCGTAGTAATGGAAAGGTCATGTATTAACCCTTTCTTTCGGCATCAATATTATTAATTTCGACTTTTATAACCATAATCCTCCTCTAACAGCGTTGAAATAACTCCAAAAAAAGAAAAAGCAAGGTTCCCCCTCTTCGCCACGAACCTTGCTTAAGATTTTCACTTTGCGTGCTATTGTTTACAATACCCTACGTGCTCCGACGAGGTGTGTATCCCAGTAATTCTCGTTGAGTGAATCCGTCTTGACGCAGCCGCCCCGTGAACTGGCGTGTATGAATCTGCCGCCGCCGCAGTATATCGCGGCATGATCTATTCCGGGACTCAAGGTATGGAAAAGAAGCAGATCTCCGGGAGCCAACTCGCTGCGCTGCACCGGCGTCCCGCACGAGAACTGAGCTGCCGCGGAGTGAGGCAGGGAAACGCCGAACTTCCCGAAGACATATCTGGTAAAACCGGAACAGTCAAAACCGCTCGGGCTCTCCCCCGCCCACCGGTACGGGGTACCGAGAAACGATTGCGCAAAATTCATAAGGTCGCGCGCAGTGTCGCCGGAACGGGACGGAACAGTTCCTGCCGTCTTGACCGCCGGATTTACGGCCCGGTTAAGGCCGTTTGTGCCTTTCCCGCCGGGTATGCATAAAACCTGGCCCGGCTTGAGCGATTCAGTCGCAAGTCCGTTCGCTTTCTTAATCTGGTCGACTGAAACATGGTTTCGTTGGGCGATAAGCCAGAGGCAATCGCCTTGTTTTACTTTAT
>JBMOKZ010000274.1:0-1238 GCA_049324195.1 Candidatus Zixiibacteriota bacterium
TGATTCGGCTTCGCGGGCATGGCGCTTTCACCATGAAGATTAGCGAGCCGATTCTCTTCCTTAACTCCATCGTGGGTCGCCAATCGAAATATACTACCGCCGATATTCAGGATTACCTCCGCGACCTCATTATCGCCCGGATGAATGACCTTCTCGGCGAAAAGCTCGACACCATTCTGGACCTTCCCGCTCAGTACACCGAACTGGCGGCGCAGTTCAAAGAAATCGTTCGGGTCGAATTTGAGAAGTACGGGCTGACTCTGGTTGATTTTTATATTTCCTCGATTACCCCGCCGGATGACGTCTCCCAGATGATTGACCAGCGGAGTGGGCTGGAGGCGGTCGGCGACCTTGATAAATTCTTGAAATATGAAATGGCTCGAGGACTTGGCGCCTCGGGCGGTGCCGGTCCGGCCGGCGCCGGGATGGGTATGGCCGCCGGGGTCGGCTTAATGATGCCGGCTATGCTCAACAAAGTTTTTGCCCCCGAGCAGACCGAGCTGAAACGGGTGCCGATTGCCACCGTTACCTGTCCCAAATGTCATACCGATACACCGGAGCAGTCCCGCTACTGCTATCGCTGTGGACACCAGATGGTCATCCAGAATCTCTGTCCCTCCTGCAACAAGGAACTTCCGACCGAGGCGAATTTCTGCCTGCACTGCGGATACAAACTGAGCGCCAAGACCAAATGCCCGCACTGCCAGGCGGAACTGATTCCCGGCTCCAAGTTCTGCGGTTCCTGCGGCAAACCGGTAGATGATAATGCCGGAAATCAGGGATAAGAAAAAATCCGGTTTCTATATCGGTGTCACCTGCCCGGCCTGTGGCGCCGACCTGGAAATTCAGGAAAATTTCTTCGTGCTGACCTGTCATCATTGTGGGTCAGCCATGCGGATTGCCATGCCCGATACCCCTCCGGCATTTATAATCAGGAGCAAGTTCGGACCGGTTGAAGCCCGGTTTCACCTTGACCGCCATTGTAAACAGAATAATCTTCCCCTGATTTCCTCCGGACTATCCTTGCAGGGGATATATTATCCGTACTGGAAGGCAAATGCCATTCTCCTGAAAATACGCAATCGGATTGAAGAGCGCCCCGTCGCCGCCGAGAACGATTATGAACAAGAAAGAACCGTTCCGATAAAGAAATCAGAAATATCACTTTCCCCCTTTTCCGCCACTTTTGGCGCCGGCCATCCCGACAATGTTGTCCCTTATTCGCTTGGAATGAGAAC
>JBMOKZ010000275.1:0-9779 GCA_049324195.1 Candidatus Zixiibacteriota bacterium
CGTAAGGACGGTGCCGTACGAATAAGAACTGCCGAATTTCAGGTATCAAATGGGAGCCAGTTTTCCCTTACAGTTGCCTTTCAGACACTGGTAAGGGTTCATCCGGTCGAGCTCGCTTTCCAAATAAACCTTTTTACATTTTTCGCACTTGAAATACCGCCGCTTGAGATTAGGACTGACAGGTACGGTTTTTTGAAAGGGTTCGATCCATTGCATCTGACCCTCGCCGCACGAGCGGCAGAGAGACCCCAGTTCATGGATAGAACCCACGTAATTGATAAAGCCGCACTTCCAGCATTTTAAATAACCCATACTTATCCTCCGGAGATAACGTTTACCTTATGTCAGGATATTCGAACCTTGATAGCGACGGTCACCTGACGCCGGTTCGCCGCCTGTTTTCACGTAACTGTTTTAAATTACAACCACCTACCGGCAAGTCAATATTAAATTGCGCGGCCACGGAATCAGAACACCTTCTTCGCGGCTTCAATAAAAAGACGCCGCTCGCGACCGGATATAAAAAAACAGCCGCCGGGTTTTTTTAAACCCGACGGCCTTTCCAACCTGCCACTCCCCGAAAAAGTTCAGCCCGGAGGGACCGCCGACCCGCCAGGCTGATTTTGGTGTGCTGCTCCTCGTGCTGGACTAAGGATACTTAACTTAAGAGCAAAGATAGAAAAGCTACGGCAATCGAGAAGAGAAAAGACAAAGTTTCTTTTGTATACAATTTTTTAACCATCACGAAACTCCTTTCTCCGGTGTTAATCCTCAAAGTGGACGATTTATAGATAAATAAACACGCGCTCGCATTCTTTTCCACGGCTTTTTTCCTACCTTTCCGGCTAAAAAAAACCCGCCGGACCCAATAATAAGGAACCTTACCCCCCTCATACTGGATCCGGCCAGGGTCTCTGCGCTAGAAAGAAACGGGAGTTATGCCTACAGTTTTATATAGTATCAAGTCGCGTGCCAATTAATCACGACCCGTCAACAACTTTATAAGACCATATCACACAATGCAATATACATACGACACGAAACCCAATAAAACCGGCATTAACTTTACCTGTATTCCCAAAATCCACGGAAAATGTGCCGAATTTCGCAAAGAATGCTAAGTCATTGAAAACAAATAAGATTAACGATGCGAATGTTTACGCACTTCTTTTACGCAGTCACGCATTTTACGCGGGCTTTTGTATGCCTTCGGATACGAAAAAAAACCCCGCTCCCGAAAGGAGCGGGGTAAAACGGTTAGCGTAAGAGGGGGGTACGCCACCATTTAGAAAGATATGTATGTTAAAGGTGACCGGTCCGATACAAATGAATTATCTATTTCCGTTGCAACTTCATGTCACATCCGTCAAGTAATAATAATTTGTACGGTCCCGTCACTTATTCCTCGTCAAAAATATCATATTTGCGCATCCGATAACGGATAGTCGCTTCACTGACACCGAGCCGCCGCGCGGCCTCGCGCCGGTTCCAATCTGTCGAACGAAGCATCGCCACCAGTTCTTCCCGACCCGATTGGGGCAGACTTTCCGAAGCCAGCTCCAGCATTCGCTCCAGGTCGCAGCGGGAGGCCAGCCAGAGCCGGTTGACCTCGTGCCACAAGTGGCGCACGTTGCCCGCCCAAGACCGTCGGGCAAGTACCTGCCCCAGCCGCTCGATTTCACCGCGGTTGCCGTTCTCCCGGATATCCTTGCCCAGTCCAAGCATGAAGTACTCCACCAGCGCCGGGATATCGTCGCTGCGCTCGTTGAGCGTCGGCAACTCTATGGGTATCTCGTTCAGGCGATGATACAAGTCCAGCCGGAAGAGATTATTCTTGATGCGTTCATTCAAATCATGGTTGGTGGCCGCGATAAGCCGGAAATTGACCGGTCGGGTTTTGTTCTCGCCCAGGCGGCGCACCTCGCGCGTTTCCAGCACCTCAAGCAGTTTCGCCTGGAATTCCGGGGTGGCGTCGGCGATTTCATTCAGATAAAAGGTGCCGCCGTTCACTTCCTCGAAAATACCCGGTCGTTCGTAATCGGCTCCGGTAAACGCCCCCCTGGCGTACCCGAAAAGTTCCGACTCTACCATCGAGTTGGGAATAGCCGCGGCGTTGACCGTAATCAATTTCCCGGGTCGGCCGCTGAAATGATGAATATAACGCGCCAGCAGGTCTTTCCCGGTGCCGGTGGCTCCGGTTAAAAGGATATTCATCTGCGAGCGGGCCACGTGTTCGGCGAACGACAGGATTTTTTTCATGCGGTAATTGACCGCGATAACGGTCGGACACTCACCGTCGCCGGGCAGCTGGTGCGATACGGTTATCGGTTGTTCTTCGGTCGCGGGTTCTGCGGAAGCGGCCAGTTCCCGGTCGATTTTCTCGAGATAGCCGGAAATGTTTTCGCTTTCGAAATATTCGCGTGCCAGATACAGTAAAGCGGTTCGTTCGCCGTTGGTGTACAAACCGCAGCTGGCCGCCAGATAACGGGTCACTGCCAGTTCATACCGGGCGGAAATACCGCTGAAAAGAGCGATGGCTTTCTTGAGCCATTCGCGGGCCTGCCGGTTGTTACCGTAATGGTTTTCCACCAGAGCCAAAACCCGCCAGCAGGCGGCGACTTCCACCTGCTCGTTGATTTTCTGCGCAATTTGCAAAGCCTCTTCGGCATACTTCTCGGCCTTGACATAATCCCCGACCGCCACCGCAACATCGGCCAGCAGGCGTTTTACCTGCGATTCATGGTCCGAGGTCGGGGCGATTTTCGAGGCCATCGTCATACTGTGCTCGAGAGCTTCCTGCGCCGCCTCGTAAGATTCCTCGAGGAGCAGCACCCAGCCGAGATATTCATAATAAATCGATTCCTCGCGCTGGTAACCCTCGGTGAGTTTAAAGGCATCGACAAGCAGCTCTTTCGCCCCGGTAAGGTCGCCTTTCAGCGCCCGGGGGATTGAGTAACCGAGAAGATAAATGCACTGGTTTCTCGGAGACAATATATTCCGATTGA
This sequence comes from Candidatus Zixiibacteriota bacterium, assembly GCA_049324195.1. Taxonomy (GTDB): domain Bacteria; phylum Zixibacteria; class MSB-5A5; order GN15; family FEB-12; genus JAFGNW01. The sequence continues at coordinate 3,006 of JBMOKZ010000275.1, forward strand.
CTCCTCCCCGTTCGTACAGGGCCAGGGACTCGGTGATGCGGCCGGCTTTTCGATAAATCAGGGCCAGGTTGTTTTCCACTACCTGAACCTTATCGAGGTTGCCGGCTTGCCGATGAGATTCAATGCACTTTTCCAGATTATTGATGGCCTGGTCGATATCGCCCGATATCAAACAGATAAAGGCCAGACGGTTCAAGGTGCGGGCCGCCAGTTCGAAATCATCCACTCTCAAAAAGGAAGAGTAAGCTTCCAGGAGCGCTTCTTTGGCGTCCCGATGTTCACCGCGGGCTTGTAGCTGCCAGCCCCTAAGGTACTTGGCTTTCCCGAAACGACCATGTTCCGACGTCGCCTTAAACAGCTTAATCGCTTCTTCGGGATAGTCATGGTCGTATTCGCCTAAAAAGAGAAGGTTCTCGCCCATCAGAAGACAGAATTCACCCATATCGGTCACGTCCAGACCGGATACATCCAGGCCTTTCAATAATTCCAGAGACTTCCGGTACTCAGTCCCCGCGAGGAGGCCGCGCGCTTGTTCCAGAATCTGTATTATTTGTGACTTGATTTTCATCTATGGTCCCGTCTTCTACGTTTTTAACAGTTGGTTGCGGTTTCACTATGATTATCTTCGGTGTGAACACCGTCCCGAAAAAGAAATATTCGATAATCGAGCTTGTCGTGGCAAACCACAGTGAACCTTCCAAATAAATGGTTTTACCGCTGGTACCGCCGCCGGTTGATTCCAGCTCACCCCAGGGATCGGCTTCTTCAGGAGGATCATCCTCCAGGTCAACCCTGTCGTCCTTTGGTTCAAAAGGATCGTAGGGTGTCGCCGTAACGGGGGGAAGAAGAATCATGAAACCGAACGCCGCCAACACCAGCAGTGTCATAAAACGTTTCATTGTTACATCCCCTGTATTAATTTGTTAATTGTCGTTATTCCCGTTCAATCTATTTTTATGGGTTTAATTTGCTTGTGTGCGTAAGAGGCAAATCCTGCGCTTTATACCTGAGGAAGTTTGCGCGATAAAGACATGACAGTTTCAATCGGTTGCGACTAAAACAGTTTAAGCTATGAGGATGATTTATAAAGTGTTTTAAACCCAATCAAAAAACACTTTATTTGTGAGGTCTAATTTATTATACAAAACTTAACAATTTATGTCAAGAAATAAAACGCATAAAATGCGTTATGCCATATACATAACGTTCCACTTTACCGTGGTAAATCCGGAAAAATACCGCCTCAAAGTACTGTTTTGAACCTCCCCGCAAGGGTGTAACTTTCCCGGAAAATACCCGTATTGATACAATAAATCTCATATCAGGAGTATTTAATGAAATTATCGCGACTGTTTCCCGTTCTCGGTCTGCTGCTTCTTCCCGCAACCCCCCTTCTGGCCCAGGGACAGCTGACCAATCCATATGAAATCATGGAAAAAAGTTACGAGGCGCTTGGCGGCCTCGATAAATTCAAATCCGAAAAAACCCGTTATGTCGAGGGTACCATATCTTTGGCTGGGTTAGAGGGTACTTTCAAACAATGGTCCGAAAAACCCCTGAGAAACCGAACCGAAGTTGACCTGAAAGTTTTCAAACAGACCTCGGGTGATAACGGCGAATTCAGCTGGGTGCTCGACACCAACGATAAAGTCCAGATCGCCCGCGATGAACCGACTCAAAAAAGACGCGAAATCTCCCGGCTGCGGGACATGTTCGACTATCTCGACCCTCAGTCGAAAACTTTCAAAGTCAGTCTGGAGGGAATCGAAAAAATCTATGACCAGAACTGCTATGTCATCAAAACGACCAATAATATCAACAATGATATCACGATCGAGTATATCGACGTCAATACTTTTTATACCGTCAAGGCAATTGCCAGGGACCCCGATACCGAAAGTCACACCCTGTTTTCGGATTATCGGGAAATCCAGGGCCGGATTGTGCCGTTTCAGCAGAATGTGGAAATTTTACCAATCGGCCAGAAACAGACGGTTATTCTGACCAAATACGAATTCAACCTCGATGTCGACCCCATTCTTTTCGAACCGCCGGAGGCCGATGTCCGCGATTATGAATTCACCAACGGCGAAAGCGCCGAAAATATCCCTTTTTTATATATCGAAGACCATCTTTATATCAAGGTCACTATCAACGGCAAGGAACGGCTGTGGTGTCTCGACACCGGAGCGGGCATGACTGTTATCGACCCCGAGTACGCCGCGGAACTGGGTCTGACGCTGGAAGGCGATATGAAGGGCCAGGGAGCGGGACAGCACGTCGATGTCTCTTTCACCACCTTGCCGGCTTACCGTCTCGAGGGTCTTCGTTTCAAGGAACAGAAAATTGCCGCTATCGACGTCCACAAGTTGTTTCACCGCTGGGGACTGGATGTTTACGGCATCCTGGGCTATGATTTCCTCTCCCGCTTCGTTATCAAGGTCGATTATGCCCAGCAGAAAATATCTTTCTATGACCCGGAGAAATTCACCTACACCGGCGACGGAGTCATCATCGACGCCCCTATCCGGGGCAACACTTTCACTGTCCCCGCCACGGTTGACGGCAAGTATTCGGGCAACTGGTCCTACGACATGGGCGCCGGGGGACTCTCTTTCCATTACCCCTACGCCGAAGAGCACGGTTTCCTGGAACTTGACGGCCTGCCTCGCATCGGTTCCGGAGCCGGGGGGACGTTCGAGTCGCGGGCGGTCAAATTCAAAACCATTGAAATCGGCGGATTCACTATCGAGAATCCCATTATCGATTTCCCCCTCGAAAAGAAAGGGGCTTTCGGCCGCACCGAGGAAATCGGCAATCTCGGAAACACCCTGTTCCGCAATTTCATCACCTACCTTGACTACAAAAACCAACGTCTGATTTTCGAAAAAGGGGATGATTTCGGAAAAGAATTCCCCCGCGACCGGTCCGGATTACAATTGGTCCGCTCGGATAACGATGATATCGAGGTTCTGAACGCACCCGAAAAAACCCCGGCCGGCAAAGCCGGTATCAAGGCGGGGGATATTATCTCCGCCATAAACGGTATCGATGTCGATTATTTTGACGGTCTCATCGCCATCAGAAAACTCTTCCGGGAAACGCCGGGAACGAAATTCACCCTGAATATCTTGCGCGAGGGCAATGCTAAAGAAGTAACCATGACTCTTAAGGAACTGTATTGAAAATATAAGTCATAATCAATTTTTCGGGAGTGTGCCATGAAAACAAAACCAATCCTTTGGCTGATACCGGTCATGTTTCTGTTTTTCGCCGGGGCAGCCCCTGCCGATACCGACCGCGAATACGGCGAGGTCGCGGTCGATGAAACCTTCTCGGATATCGAAATAGTCAGGCTTAACACCGTCAGCGGCGACTGCGAGTTAAGCCCGGCGAAAGACGACAGGGTCAGTCTGGAAGTCATATCCAGTTATCGCCCGCGCGACAATTTCGAGGCGATTTACAGGGTGAAGGGCAAGACGCTGATTCTCAAGGAAGAATTCGAGGGCTCCACGCGCGGCAACGCCAACTGGAAACTGGCCATACCGCCGGGCACCAAAATCAAATTTTCCACGGCCTCGGGCAATTTCGAGGCTGAGGACATGACCACCGATATCGACGTCGAAACTGCTTCCGGCGATATCGAGCTGATACAATGCGAAGGTGCGTTCGAAATAGAAACGGCTTCAGGGAACATTACGCTCGACAATTGTCGCGGCGAAATTGACATCGAAACCGCTTCGGGAGATATCGACACCAGAGATTGTTACGGAAGGTTAGACCTGGGCACGGCATCGGGTGATGTTGAACTCGACGGCTGTACCGGCGAATTCTCGGCGGGCACCGCCTCGGGGGATATCGATGCCCGGGATATTATTATCGAAGACGCGAGTACTTTCGACGCCGCCTCGGGCGATGTTTACGTGCTGCTGGCCAAAACCCCTGAACACGACCTGCAACTTTCCACCGCCTCCGGACGCGCCGTACTCGATTACAACGGCCATCCGCTTAAAGGCTTCTTCGAATTCACCGCCCGGCTGAAAAACGGCGATATCGACGCCCCGTACAAATTCGAACATACCGAGGAAATCGAACGCCATGACCAGGAATATATCAGGAAGTCGTTCACGCTCGACAGTGACACTCCGGAAATTATCATGGAAACGGCTTCCGGCCGGGTCTCCCTGGAAAAATAATTTCTCCCTTTAACATAATAAACCTTTCCTGAAAAAGCCCTGTGAAAACAGGGCTTTTATATTTACCGGGGATTTTCGTAAAACATTTAATTCCTTGTCTGATTGTATTATTAATCATATAATACCCTTTGCTTATAGCAATAAGGCTTGATTCTCTCAACCCAATGCATATATGGACCTGTGACCGTGACCGATAACAACCCGACTCTTCCCGTAAAACATAATCCCTACCTTCACGATTTAGTCTGGGGGCTGCTCAAAGATTATCCTTCCGGTCACCTGCTGGATATACCTTCCGGGCCGGGTTATTTCGCCCGGCAAGCCCGGCAGTATGGTCACGAAGCGGTCGCCGCCGAAATCGACGAGGACCTGCACGTGTTCGAGGATGTACCTTATGTCAAAGCGGACATGTCCGGGGAATTCCCCTGGGAGGAAAACTCGTTTGACTATGTTGTTTCTATCGAAGGTATCGAACATATCGAAAGTCAGTTTCAGTTTCTGCGCGAGTGCCACCGCATTTTGAAAGAAGGCGGGCGACTTTTTTTGACCACCCCTAACGTCTCATCGCTGGAAAGCCGGCTGGGTTTTTTCCTGACCGGGTTCCATGACAATCCCCCCCGGCCGATTCGGGACGACCAGAAAAATATCTACATGGAGCATATCAATCTGATTCCTTTTCATCGCCTGGAAACGTATCTGCGTTTTGCCGGCTTCAAAATAGAAATTCTGACTACTTATCGTTATCGAAAAGGAAGCCGGCTTTTATATCCGCTGGTTTACCTGCTCGCCCGCCTGCGCTACCGGGCTACTTTCAAAAAACATTTTCACGGTCGCGAAGACGCCGAGCGATATCGGAATATATTTAAAATGTATCTTTCCCGGGAAGTTCTGTGCGGCAGTCACAACGTTGTCGTGGCGGTAAAAAAATAAAAAATCCAGAGAAACCATGGTACATATCGACTGGGGTCCCGAGGGCCTTCGATACAGTTTGCGCAACGGCGATATCGCCATCATCGTCGATACCCTCCGGTTCAGTTCGACCGCGGTGATCGCCGTTTCCCTCGGTTTTACCGTCTATCCGGTCTCTAGCGAAAAGCGGGGTCGCACTCTGGCTGCAGCCGAAAAAGCCGAACTGGCAGGACAACCCGGACGGGCGCGGTTTTCCCTGTCGCCGGGCAGCTTTCTCGAAAATCGGAACTATCCCAATAAAAAAGTGGTGCTGGTATCGCCTAATGGGGCTCGTTGCTCCGAACTGGTCGGCGACCGACACACCGGTTTGATCGGCTGTTTTCTGAACGCCCGGGCAGTCGCCGCGGCCGCGGATAAAATCGCCGCCAGGACGCACCAGAATATAACGCTCATCGCCGCCGGTGAACAGCGGGCGGTCATGGAAAATGACCTCGTCAGCTATGTCCGCGAAAGCTCCGAACGGGTTTTTGCGGTAGAGGATTACCTCGGTTGCGGTGCTGTTATATCCTATCTGCAACAGGACCTTACGCCCGATGCCCAAGTGTGCCGGGGCGCGTTCGAATCCGCCCGGGAAAATCTGTCCAAACTGCTGACCGACTGTCTCAGCGGCCGCTGGCTGGTCCAAAAAAATATGAAGAATGACCTTGAACATCTCGCCCGTTTGAATTATTATGAGATTGTACCGGCAATCATTAACGGTAAAATCGAGCGGTTAAAGTATGTCCGAAAATCCTAAAAAACTCTATCTCGACGCTTACGACCATTTTAACCGGGGATATTTTGAGGACGCCTTCGTGCTCGGGCTGAAATGTCTCGAGTCGGCCCCGAAAAATTCCTACTGGCATCCCGGCACCATGGGTCTTCTGTGCTGGGCGGCCAATTTCATGGAGGATAATTCCAATGTCGAGATTTACGCCAACAAACTTATTGAGCTGGACTGCGGCGCCGACAAGCCCTGGTTCGACGGTCTGGCCCGTTTCAACCTGGCCCTGAAATGCTGCCGCAACAACCGTATCTCCGAGGCCAAACGCTATTTCACCCGCGCCAGCGAAAACTACTCCGCTTACACGGTCGACTCCGACCTGCCCCCGGAAAGCGTGATGGTGCACAGGTTCTTTATCGGGTTGTCGCATCTGGCCGCCAGCGGCGATCCTGAACCGCTGAAGCAGCTCGACCGTGAACTGGAAACGTTGAATTCCGACGACGAGGAAATGGGACAACTGCGGCAAGCCATCAGCTTGAATCTGCGGTACATCGACGGCGAAAACGTCCGGGACGAAGCGGTCCGGGCGGCCGAGGAAGGCATCAGCCGCACTTTTCTCGCGGCTATTTTACTCGGCAAATACTTAAGCCGTTAGAAGTAATTATTTGAGCTTTTTTCTCATATAGCAATTTTTAAAATTCTCACGGTTCTTTTTTTAAATAATGTTGCAACTCGAAAAAATAAACGAATATCTCTATCTGGTCACCAACACCGGTTCCTGCAATATCGGGGTATGCGTCAAAGACGGCTCGGCGCTGGTTATCGACTCCGGGTATCTCCCGCTGGCGGCTGAAAAAGTGGTACAACTAATTCGGGAGCAACTTGGTTGCGAAGTCGAATGGCTGG
>JBMOKZ010000276.1:0-9751 GCA_049324195.1 Candidatus Zixiibacteriota bacterium
CGCCGACCATACGTTCGGGAACCAGGCGTTTTCATGTCCAATCCTGGCGTCGCAAGCCACGGCCGATAATATGCGGGCTTGCCTGTTGACCTACTGGCACCGCGACATCATCAAAAAAGAAATGGATGAGGAGCCCGCCATGGCCGAAGCCTGGAGAGACTTGAAAATCACTCTCCCCACCGACGCTTTTGACCGGGAAAAGTCATTCGATTTCAAGGGCTTGAGTGTTATATTGAAAAAGGTCGGCGGTCACACCAATGATTCCTCAATCGTTTTCTTTCCTGATTTCAAAACCCTTTTCTGCGGTGATATCGTCTTCAACCGCATCTACCCCACCCTGCTTCGTCACGACGGACACCCGTTCAAGCTTATCGAAGTCTTGAAAGGACTGCTGGTGATGGATATCGACACGATTGTTCCCGGCCACGGCGCGGTCGGCGACAAGTCTATCGTCGAAAAGTCAATTGATTACTGGGTATGCCTGACCGGCAAAATACGCCAGCATATCGACGACCATCTCGATGATAAACGGATACGCGAAAAGATACTCGGGGAATGCCGCCTGGGCGGCATCCCTTTCAACAAAAGACGCCACCAAAAAAATGTCGATTCGGTTATTTTCTTTTTGAGAAAACAACTGAACGCCGCGTGCTCCAGGACTCAGGCAATATAATGTCCGAGAAAAAATTCCCGTTCGATTTCGAGGCAGTTTTTCAGCCCGACGATTACCTCTACTTTTACGGATTGACGATTACCGACGAAGTCTCCGACAAACAGACGGCCTTTCTCGAAAGAGAACTCAAGCTCGTCCAATCCATGCGCGTTCTGGACCTGGCCTGCGGTTATGGCCGCCACGCCAACCGCCTTGCCCGAAAAGGCTGCACCGTCGTCGGCGTCGATACTTCCGAAGCTTTTCTCGAATTGGCCCGGAAGGAAGCCGAGACGGAACGCTTAACGGTCACTTACCTCAAACAGGATATGCGTCGTATCGATTTTAACGGTGAGTTCGACCGGATAATCATGATGTTCACTGCGGTTGGTTATTTCGATGACGATGAAAATATGACGGTATTCCGCAATATCACCCGCGCTTTGAAACCGGGCGGGCTTTTTTGTTTCGACACCTTCAACCGGGACCTGTTTTTGAAAAACATCCGGACCTGTCACGTGACTGACAATAACGACGACACCATGATCGACCGCGTCAGCTTTGACTCGGTTACCGGCCGCCTTCACAACCGCCGGACGATAATAAGGCACGGGAAGAAAAGAGATTTCGAATTTTCCATCAGGCTTTACAACCCCACCGAAATCAAACTCATTCTGAAAGAGGCCGGGCTGAATGTTGTCAATTTCTACAGTGACTGGGAAAGCAATCCTCTGAACAATAATCCGCGCATGATAACTGTCGCCCGCAAATAATCGGAGATAAACCTAACTCCCCCAATAAAATATGTAAATCCTGTCCCGACTTGAAAAAACGATTGACGACTTGTCATAATTTATTATATTATAATAAGTTATAATAAATACTACGCGTGACAGCCCAGGTTTACACATCTTTTTTTAAATTAGTCAAGGGATAGTTATATCCGGCGATGACCAAGTCTTTTGTCATTATATTGTTCTGCGTTCTTTCATGGTTGATTCCCGGGTCGAATTTCAATCCGGTTGAAGCCGCTACGGTTTTCAGCCTCGAGGACGCTCGACAAAACCTTACCTCGTATTTAGAAAACGAGGGGGAGGTTCCGACGTTTATCGAGGGCGTCATGTCAGTACCGGTCGAACGGGGCCGAGAGACCATCGCCGCTCTTTCTTTCTTTGAACTTAACCGGCTATTGTATAAAATGAATTCTCCCGTGGAGGAACTTCGTCCCCTCTATACCCGGCTCGACCGACTGGGGATGACGCACCTTCGTTTCCGGCAATATTTCCAGGGCGTAAGAGTATGGGGCGCTGACCTGACCGTCCATTTCGATGATAAAAATGTTTTAAAAACCGTGACCGGCACCTACCTGCCTTATCTGAAAATCAATACCATCCCCGATTTGGGTGAAGCCGACGCGGTCGCCATCGCCGCAAAAAATCTTAATTGCGAACCTTCGGAACTGAACCTCAAAGAATCCGAACTGGTGGTTTTTCCCTGGGAGGGAAATAATTACCTTTGCCGGCGGTTGATTCTGGCCGTTTCGGATTCATACGCCCGCTGGGAGTATTTTATCGACGCTCACGACGGCCGGGTCGTTTATTTTTACAGCCGTTTGTTGTCCGCCAACGAAATCGGCAGCGGCATCGGCACAATGGGTTTACTCCGGAGTATTATTGAAACCAATTATAACGGCGTCGCTTATGAAATGATTGACTCCACTCGTCAGGCTGATAACGACGTTCACGGTTACGGCGGGGCGATGCCCGACGGCAACGCGATCATAACCTATCGAGCCGACAGCTGGTTGCCAGGCGAGATGGCCGCCGACGGCGATAATTACTGGGACAGTCTCTACCAGGGGGCGGCGGTCGACGCTCATGTTTATGCCGGACTGATGTATGACTGGTGGCTGCGGGAGTTTGACCGCAACAGCTACGATGACCTGGGAACCTCGCTCTTGAATGTCGTCGATTTCACCAGCGCCGGCGAAAATATCGCTTTCTGGGACGGCGAGCGGATCGTCATAGGAATACCTTCGACCGCACGCCGGTCGCTGGCGGCATGTCCCGAGGTCATCGCCCATGAATGGGCTCACGCCATCACCAGCTATACTTCACAGCTGAATTATTTTAAAGAATCCGGGGCGCTCAACGAATCCTTCTCGGATATAATGGGAGCTTCTTTTGAATGGGCACATGACAGTCTCGATACCCCCGACTGGACGCTGGGTGAAAACAGCTTTCTTAACGACTCCGCCTCGCGCCATATGGCTGACCCGCATCGGTATCTTGACCCTGATTATTTCGGTATCGAAGACCCGTATTGGCGGGAGACGGAAAGCTGCACGCCTTCGGCGCTGAACGATTACTGTGGCGTACACACCAATAACGGCGTCGGCAACAAATGGTTCCAGCTTTTATCCGATGGCGGGACGCATTACGATGTCACTGTTACCGGTATCGGGGTAGCGAACGCCGTGAAAATCGCCTATCGCGCCAATGTCTTTTACTGGACTGCCGGCGCCGATTTCAAAATCGCCGCTCTCGGAACCGTGTCCGCCGCCAATGACCTCGACCACGGCGGCGAATGGGCCGCGCAGGTGGAAAACGCCTGGCAGGCGGTAGGCGTTACCCTCCCTCAGCCGCAGCTTTATTTCGGATACCCCGACGGCGTCCCGGACCTGCTGGGGCGCAACTTACCCGACACTTTCGATATCGCCGTCACCGGTCTGTTCGGTGGCACCCCGACTCCGGGCAGCGGCTGGATTCATTATGCTATTAACGATGAACCGTACGACAGCCTGCCCCTGGCGGAAATCGGGGCCGGTCTTTTCCGGGCTAACCTGCCGGCCATCGAATGTGACTCCGTCGTCAAATTTTATATTACCATCGGCGAAAGTGAAACCGGCATGACCTTTACCTCTGACCCGCTTAAACCTTTTTTAGCCTGTCCCGCAACCGAGTCGGTAATCATTTTCCAGGATAATTTCGAAAACGACATGGGTTGGAGCGTTGATGCCGGCGCCCTGCGGGGCAACTGGGTGCGCGGTCTGCTGTACGGCGGCGGCTACCGGACCGACCCGGTGACTGATTTCGACGGCTCGGGACGCTGCTATCTTACCGGCGTTGGCGGCGGCGATGCCGATGTCGACAACGGCACGACCTCTCTTATTTCGCCCGCTTTCGACGCCACCTCCGGTGACTGCGAAATCTCCTACGCCCGCTGGTACGCCAATTGTTACAGCCATGCCCCGTACAGCGACATTATGCAGGTTTATCTCAGCGGCGACGGCGGCGACAGCTGGTTCCCGGTCGAGGAAATCGGACCCGTGAACCAGGCCTCGGGCGGCTGGCTGGTCAATCGTTTTTATGTCAGCGATTTTCTCTCGCCGACCGACAACATGAAAATTCGTTTCGATGTTTCCGACTTGAACGATGGTTCCGTGGTCGAAGCCGCTTTGGATGATTTCAGCGTGCGCACTTTCAAATGCCGGCGATATGTTTGCGGTGATGTCAACAACAACGGCAGCGAACCGGACATCTCCGATATCACCGCACTGATTACGTATTTATATCTCGGCGGCAGCGCACCCGAATACCCCGAGGCCGCCAACGTCAACGGCTCACCCGACGGCTCGGTCGATATCACCGATATCACCTACCTGATAAGATTCATCTATATGGGTGGCGCGCCGCTTATGTGCAACTGATTTAATCCCCTAAAAAAAAGCCGTCCCTTCGGCAGGTAACGGCTTGTATGAACATAATCGTTTGACTTATCTCGGAGTGGGCGGGCCGTTCAGTTTCGGCAGTTCTTTCGGGTCCTCCTCGAGCTTCTTCATGATATAATCAACCGCCTGCATAAGCTGGTCGTCATATCCGCGCGTCATTCGGTCGGGCGGGTTGTCGACTTCCATATCCGGCGCTACCCCGACGTTCTCCATCACCCAATCGCCTTCCATGTTGTATATCCCGCCCTGGGGGACGGTAAAATAACCTCCGTCAACCAGCGGCCGATAGCCGGAGATTCCGACCACCCCGCCCCAGGTACGCATGCCCAGGAGCGGGCCAAGCTGGTACTGGCGGAAGAAATAGGGGAAATAATCTCCGTCGGAACAGGAGAACTGATTAATCAGGGTGATCATATGAGCGTAAATGCCGCCCCCCGATTCGGACACATGAGCGCGCGATTTCCCCATCGCCTCCACCGTCCGGCGCAGCCGTTCCAGAATCAGCCCGGAAACGAACCCGCCGCCGTTGTAGCGGACGTCGATGATGATGCCCGGTTTGCGAAGCTGGTGATAAAACATCTTGGTAAACCGCACCAGACCGAAACTGTCCATGTCCGGAAGGTGAATATAACCTATTTTTCCTCCGGACACGGAATCGACATATTTCCGGCGTTCCTCGACCCAGTTGTAATAGCGCAGTTTTTCTTCGGAGGCAATCGGCCTCACGGTGATATCGCGGGCGCCGTCAAATGACGGATTCGCGTTGACTGTCAGCACAACCGTCCGGTCAGCGCAATGGCGCGTCAGCGAATAGGGGTCGATATCGCCGGTCACTTTCTGACCGTCGATAGCCAGCAGGTAATCACCTTCGCTGACTTCGAGGCCGGGTTCCCGCAGGGGGGAACGAAGTTCCTCATCCCAGTATTCTCCCTTTAATATCCGGCTTATCCGAATCAAGTTGACACTGCGGTCAATTTCGAATTCCGCTCCCAGCAGGCCGACCTTGCCCGAGGGTATATCCGGGCTGTCGCCCCCGCCGATATAGGTATGCGAACAGCACAGTTCCCCGACCATCTCACCCAGCAGGTAAGTCAAATCAAAGCGATGGGCGACATAAGGCAGCATCACCTCGTAACGGCGGCGCACCGCCGGCCAGTCCACGCCGTGCAGGTTTTCGTCGTAAAACAAATCCCGTTCTATCCGCCAGACCTGGTTGAACATCTGCACCATCTCCGCCCGACGGTCGAGCTGCATTTCCATATGCGAGATATCCAGCGGCTTGTCCGTCAGCATCAGCGTATCCGTACCGGTCTTGACGATATAAAACTGGTTATCCTTGCTCAAGAGCATCTGCTCGGCGCCGGTCGCGAGCCGGTAGCCATTCAAACCCTCGAAAAACTTGTGATTTTTCTTCTCTTTTAAATTATATTTATAGAGCGTGGGTTCGTCCGGGGTGACCTTGCCGGTCAGACCATGCATCGGATACGACATATAAAACACTGCGCCGGGCAAAGCCGAGAGATTGCCGTAAGAGCCGGCCGGGAGGTCGAACGCCACCTGACGGTCGTAAATTCCGTCGAAATCGATTTTCACCGGCGGTGTTTTTGTCGCCTCCTCCCTCTTGCTCTTGTCATCCTTTTTTACTTCCTTAACGTCGCTTTTTATTTCAACCTCGTCGCTTTTTGGAGCAAACGGCGATATTTCGTCAGCGCTCAGCACAATCAGGAAAAGATTGTCTATAAACTGATTGACGAACTCAAATTCGTAGGCGCTCAGGATGGGATTAAAATCCCGCCGCGACAGAAAGTATAGATATTTCCCTTCCGGGTCGAAAACCGGGCTGTAATCCTCGGTGAAACCGGGGGTTACCTGATGAACCGACGCATCCTCGAGCCCGTAGATGAAAATAGCTCTGATTTCGTTGTCGAGCACCTTGGTATAGGCAACAAAGCGGCTGTCGGGCGACCAGACATAGTCATGGATTTCATTACGCGTCGCCTTATCGACTTTCACCGGTTTTTTCGCTTCGATATCGATATAATACAGGTTCAGTTCCTTGTCGGAATAAGCAATTTTTTTGCTGTCCGGCGACCATACCGGCCGATAACGCAGCCAGCAGCCGTCCTCGGTCATCCTTATTTTCTGCTTGCCATCCGAAGAAATCAGGTACAGTTCATCCTCGCCGTCGATATCCGAGATACAGGCGATCCATTTGCCGTCAGGCGACCAGGTCGGATACTTCTCGTTGGCCCCGGAGGTATTGGTCAGATTGCGGGTGTTGCCTTCCCTGACCGGCACCGTGAACAGTTCCCCGCGAGCCCGGAACACCGCTCGTTTGCCGTCGGGAGAAATATCGTATTCGCTGATTTTATCGGAGACGTTGGCGAACTCCGTTCGCATCGCCGCCCCGTCGTAGGACAGCTCGACAGTTATTTTCCTGAGGGTTTCCGAGGGCAAGTCGAGGACATAAACATATCCGCCGTTCTCGAAAGCGATTCCGTCTGGACCGAGTGACGGCCAGCGGACGTCGTACTCGCTGAAATTCGTCACGGCTCGGGTTTGACCGGTAGCGAGGTCGTAAACATACAGGTTCAGTTTGCCGGTGCGGTCGGAGTTGAAATAAATCTTGTCCCCGTACCACATGGGCATATTATCAGTGCCTTCCCAGTCGGTAATTTTTTCCGCCTCGTACGTTTCCAGGTCAAACGTCCAGACATCCTGCGCCATGCCGCCCTTATATCTTTTCCAGGTGCGGAAATCGCGATAAATAGGACAGTAGGCGACCTTTTTGGCGTCCGGGGAAAGACTGGTAAACCCGGCCACTTTCATCGGCAGCACTTCCGGTAGCCCGCCATCGAGCGATGCCAGGTAAATCCGGCCTTCCCACCAGTCGTTGGCTTCCTTGCGGGAACGATACACCACCCTCTTGCCGTCGGGATGCCAGCCCAGAACGATGTTTTCCGGACCGAATCGCTCGCTGGTGTGGAGGATGCCCGGATGGTATGTCAACCTTTGCGGCTCCCCGCCTGTAACCGGGACAACATAAACGGCATAATCGCCGTCGTACTGACCGGTGAACGCGATTTGGGTGCCGTCAGGTGAGAATTTGGGAAACAGTTCCAGTCCCTCGTGCGAGGTCAGTCGGACCGCCTGACCGCCGTCGCGGCTCACGACATAAATATCCCCCGCGTAAACGAATGCTATTTTATCTTTGCTCACGTCGGGGAACCGTAACAGACGGGCTTCCCCGGCGCTGGAATTACTAAAAGTGAATATCAACAACAAAGCCGTTACCGATACGATACGAAGCATAACTCCTCCTCGAATTTTAAAAAGGTAAACCGAAATAAAGCGCCCTTTTGACCGCCAGTCAATTGAAAAGCTTTTATCTGTTTTAAACTTCCCTTCCCCGCTTATTTTCGATACTCTGAAGGAAATAAACGTGAACCCTGTTGACCGGATATTACATGACCATAGTTTTTGAACCGATTGGTATTATCCACACCCCTTTCAAGAAATTGAAAGGGATACCGATTCAACCGCGTTTTGCGCGGAATTTTTCCGGGACCGTAGATATTAAACCGGAGTTAGTCGAGGGTCTGGCTGACCTGGACGGTTTTTCACATATAATTCTCATTTATTATTTGCACCTCTCGAAAGCATATTCCCTGAAAGTTATACCCTATCTGGACGATACCCCGCGCGGTGTGTTTGCCACGCGCGCCCCCCGGCGTCCCAACCAGATCGGCCTGTCGGTGGTGAGACTGGACAAAATCGAGGGTGCGACATTGTTCATCCGCGATGTCGACATTATTGACGGCACGCCGCTTCTGGACATCAAACCGTATGTCCCGGATTTCGAGCCGGGAGAGAAATTCAAAATGGGCTGGCTCGAGGAAAAAATAGATAAAAATAATGGCCGCAGTTGAATGTCTGAAAAGCTCACCTCTTTTCGTTACCCCGCAAATGAGCGGTTGTTTAATATTGCCCCGGAGTTTTGAAAATATTATTATAGCGGCGTATGACAGAACAGTATATCGGCAACTATAAGATTCTAAAGAAGATTGGCGCCGGCGGGATGGCCAAGGTCTACCTGGCGGTGCATAAGGACGTTCCCAACCTTCGGGTGGTTTTGAAGATATTAAGCGATTCCCGCCTGGTGGAACGCTTTAAACAGGAAGCCGACAAGCTCGCTCTGCTCGACGGCCACCCCAATATCTGCCAGATTAAGCATTTTTTCAATCACGGCGATGATTTCGCGATCGCCATGGAATATATCGAGGGTACCTCGCTCGACGAGTTCCTTAAAAGCCGCGGGAAGCTGGGGGTCGGTGAAGCCGCGAAAATTATCAGTCACGTTCTCGATATTCTCGATTTCGCCCATCAAAAAGGCATTTATCATCGGGATATCAAGCCCGGTAATATCATGGTTGACCGTAAAGGTCAGGTGAAAATAATTGATTTCGGGATTGCCAAGGCCGAGACTGACCCCAATCTCACTCTGGCCGGAACCTCATGCGGCACCCCGGCTTATATGGCCCCGGAACAGTTTACCCCGACTGAAAAAGTCAATTATGCCAAGGTGGATATTTACGCCGTCGGAATCACCCTCTATTACATTCTTACGGGCGAATTGCCTTTCAAGGGAGATAACGAGTTCGCCATCCGCGACGCCAAAATCTTCTCCGACCCCGTCAAACCCCGGACGCTCAACGGCGACATCCCGAAAGATATGGAAGCAACCATTCTCAAAGCCCTGCAGAAATCTCCCGAGGACCGGTTTCAAACCTGCGCCGAGATGCACAAAGCATTGTCGCCCTATCTTGGCGAAATTACACCGCGCGCGGGCAGCGAAGATACTCCGACCGAAGCCTCTTCCGCAACTCCTTCGCCCGACAAGCAACCGTCGTCAGGACCGAAAAAGAAAAGCGGCCTGGTTATTGGCCTGATTGCGGGCGTCGCGGTCGTGGTGGTTGCGGCTCTGAGTTATTTCATCTTCTTTAAGAATAAACCGGAACCGCCTCACGAAGTCGTGGAAATTGTCAAGCCGGTCCTTACCTTACCGGCGCTTCTGACCCCCGCCGACGATTCCGTATTGCTTCCCGGACCGCTGTCTTTCAGCTGGACACCCCTGGAGGGTGCGGACATCTACTATTATTTGGAATTTGCCGCCGATACATTTTTCAGCGCCTCCCGTTCTTTCACCTACCTGACGTCGAGCGAACTGACGGTTGACACAACTTTACACGACGGTAATTATTACTGGCGGGTGCGAGCCGAGGACGCCGACGGCAACCGCGGCGATTTTTCCCTGGTCCGCTCGTTCACGGTCGCAACCCCGGCGCCCGTCGTGACCGAGAGCTTTGTGACCG
>JBMOKZ010000277.1:0-1227 GCA_049324195.1 Candidatus Zixiibacteriota bacterium
ATGATTTGATCGAGCGAAAGTTAAGAATCGAGCGGGAAAGAAGGGGTAAACCGTGCTGGTAAAGGCTTTTCTGGCACGCAAGGATGATCCGTCACAGGCGGTGACGTTTCTGTTCAATCCCGCCGAGTTTACGGTGGAAAAAAGCAACGAGTTTTCCGAGGTCAACGTACCCGGCCTCCCTTCTTCAATCCTGCAGTTCGTCAAGGGGGGCGCCCGCACTATTACCATGGACCTGTTTTTCGACACTTACGAACAGGGGACGGACGTGCGCCAGTACACCGACCGGATCACCGGCTGGGACGCCGGGGCGATGTTCAGCAAACTTCAGGGCGGCAAGAAAGGCTTGATGGACCTCGATTCGGATCTGCATGCCCCGCCTGTCTGCCTGTTTGTCTGGGGCTCATTCGTTTTTCAGTGCATCATCGAGCGGGTAAGTAAAAGGTTTACCATGTTTTTGCCGGAGGGCGTTCCGGTCAGAGCCACCCTGAACGTTACCTTGAAGGAGTACCGGGATTACGAAAGCCAGGTAAAAGAGGTGGCCTACCAGTCGGCGGACAGGACCAAAAGGTGGACCGTAAAACAGGGAGACAGCCTGTGGCTTATCGCAGCGAAGGTTTACGGGGACGCGGCTCTCTGGCGGCCGATCGCCGGGGCCAACGGAATCGAAAACCCGCGGTTGCTGTCTGCGGGGCGGGAACTGACCATCCCGCCGCTGGAATAGGTCTGCGGGTTACGAGTCAAGTCCTCAGTCGAAAGTCCCGAGTCCTGAGTCCGGGATCAGGAACCAGTCAAGTAAAGTCACGAGTCACGAGTCGCGGGTAGTTTTAAAAGTGGGACCCTGTCTCCTTTTTCCTGATTCCATAACGTCGGACCTCGGACGTTGGACGTCGGACGGACCCGGATGGTCCATCACCACAGAACGCAGAACGCAGAACGCAGAACGTTTTAAAACGGGAGTATAAATGGCATTCACGGATCTGGCAAAAAAGTATAAGAATTTTTACGTGCCGCGCTACGAGGTTCTTGTGGCCGGTTCAAACGTGGCGCGCGACAAATTAATTGAGATTAAGGGCGTCACGGTGGAGGATGTGCTGGACGGGGCTGACCGGTTTTCATTTAGCGTCAACGACCCGGGGGCAAAATGGACGGACAGCGGGTTTTTCGAGCCCGGCGGGGAAGTGGAAATAAAAATGGGTTATTCCGACCAGTTAAGCACCACGCTGGTGG
>JBMOKZ010000278.1:0-1227 GCA_049324195.1 Candidatus Zixiibacteriota bacterium
GGGGGGATGATCCCGAAACTGGAATGCTGCGCCGCGGCGCTCAGGGGCGGGGTCAATCGCGCCCACATCCTCGACGGGAGGGTGCTGCACGCCATTCTACTAGAGGTATTTACCGACGAAGGTATCGGAACGATGGTGGTTCGTTAAAACAGTAGTCGGTAGTCAGTAGTAAGAAGTAAGAAGTCGAGGGGCACGGGTTGCGGGTCTAAAAAAATTGGAACTCGTAACTTTAAAACTTATAAAAGAGCGGAGTCGCCCATTCCGCGTTGCGGCACCACGAACGAAAATCGGCGTTAAAAATAGTGATTTATCTGTGTCATATTTATTTTATTGATTCATGGCGTCCTTGTCCAGCACTCAACATGATTTGCGTCTTAATTAATGGTTGTCTTCCTCGTGAACCATATTGCAGTGAGTCATTGAGTGCTGGATTGGCGGTGAGATTTATTTCCAAGAGAGGGGTTGGAAAACGTGGAACACTGTCAAGGTCTTACATCAAAAGAAATTACCGAGCTTGCCGAGAAGTACATTATTAAAACGTACTCCCGCCTGCCGCTGGCGCTTGTAAAAGGCGACGGGGCGCGGGTTTGGGACGTGGAAGGCAAGGAATACCTCGATTTTTTGGCCGGCCTTGCGGTCAACTCGCTGGGACACTGTCACCCGCGGGTTGTGGCCGCTATAAGGGAACAAGCAGGTATTCTGATACATTGTTCGAACCTTTACTATACCGTTCCGCAGGTGGCGCTGGCAAAATGGCTGACCGAAAATACCGCTTTCGATCAGGTGTTCTTTTGCAACAGCGGTGCTGAAGCGGTGGAGGCGGGACTTAAGCTGGCTCGGAAGTACGTGAATAAAAAACGCGGCCCCGGTTGTTTCGAAATCGTAACGGCGGAAAACTCGTTTCACGGCCGGACTTTCGGGGCGGTTACGGCTACCGGGCAACCGAAGTACCGCCAGGGCTTCGAGCCCCTGGTTCCGGGTTTCAAATACATACCATTCAACGATGCAGCGGCTTTACGGCAGGCGGTTAATGAAAAAACCGCGGCCGTGCTGCTCGAACCTGTACAGGGAGAGGGAGGGGTATACCCGGCTTCTCCGGAATTCCTCGAAACGGCGCGTCAGGTAACCCTGGATAACGGAGCCGTACTGATCTTTGACGAGGTACAGTGCGGGCTGGGACGGACCGGGCGCCTCCTGGCCCAGGAACACTACGGGGTAGTACCGGAT
>JBMOKZ010000279.1:0-1224 GCA_049324195.1 Candidatus Zixiibacteriota bacterium
TTCGCCGATCGCCGAACGGTAATCGCCCGCTTTCACCAGACAGTAACCCACAAAATACGCGGCCCGATGTGCCTGCGAATAATGCTGAAATTCAGTGCTGACCTTGCGATAAAAGCTGATCGCATTGTAAAAATCATTAAGCCTGAGATAAGCTTCGGCAACCAGATAACTTGCTTCAGCAACCCGGTATTCATACGGATATCGGTCGATAAAACGGCGCAGATACTGAATCGCATTGTAGAAGTTGCCCTGCAGATAGGCCTGCCTGCCGGTGCTGAAAAGATATTCGGCCGATTCATAATTACCTGGATTATCCGGAGTGCCTGGATTGCCAGGCCATGAGGGCGGAATCGGATTGGTAGGCGGCTGTGTTGGCTGGCCCGGCCAGGAATCGACCCTTGCCGCAGGATTATCGATCAGGGCATTGCCAGTGCTGAAGGCAAAAGATGCCGGAACAAAAATCACCAGTAAAATCAGACCGGTAAAAAAGCTTTTCATGGTAAGACTCCGTTAAATGCCGGTATTGTAGGGGTCGGTTCCAGTGCCGGTTCCCGTTCCAGTATTGACCGGGTAACTGCCATCACTCGAAAGATTGCCGGGAAACATGATTTCTATCGGCACATGAATGTTGTAATTATCGTTCAACTTGTAATCGTAACCCTCGAGAGTAACCCAGAAGCGAATCCCGGGGTAGCCTGCCAGGCTCCATTCACGATAATTTTCCCAGGGAATGTAAAAACCGTTGAACCCTGCCGGCTTAGTGGTGCCAGCTTTGCCAATCATGACCTGAGTTTTGAGAGTGCGGCTTTCATAACCCTTGAGCGTATTGGGGGTCCAGGCCACCTGATTGCTGGTGTTTTCAATATATGCATCGCGGATATTGCCGCTGATTGTTCCCTGAACATCGAACATCCAGCCATAAACCATCGATGGGCCCGCATTGTAATAATTGGCGGTTCGCCCGCTGTTATAAGTATCGGCAAAGGTGCGGTAGGTGTACATTTTGTTGAACTGAATCTCGTCGCCCCGGGTTTCGGAAAAAGTCGTCGAGACATTGTACGCCTGCCCGGCCTGGTAAATATAAGCCTTCTGCTGGGTAAACTGGGTGTGAACCGGGTTTGTGCTGACCGGTGGGGTTACCGTTCCGCCCCCGCCGCCACCGCCGCCGGGGCAGCCCGCCAGAGAGATTGCCACCGTAAAAAGCGCGATTAAACGAACCAGATT
>JBMOKZ010000280.1:0-8655 GCA_049324195.1 Candidatus Zixiibacteriota bacterium
CGCTTTACTCGGAGATGGCGCTTCTAATCGGCACTTTCATGTTGGGGCTGGCTCTGGGAACTTACGTCTTCAGCCGCATTAAATCACCACGGGCGGATATCGTGACGCTGTCACTTCTTTTTTTAATCAGCGTTATGTTCCTGTTGACCTACTGGAAGATTCCCGCTTCTATTCTTCTTTTATATCATAGCCTGTTCCTGTTTTTAACAGCAGTGGGCACGGGCGGTTTGTTTGTCGCGGCCAGCCAAAGATATTACGCTAAGGAAAGAATACCAAACCGGGGAACCGGCTATGCCTGGGAATTGATCGGCTCCGCCACCGGGGCGTTTCTAACCGTAACGGTGTTATTGCCGGTAATCGGTATCGACCGGTTATTTTTTGCGATTGTAGTATTATTGGCAACAACGGCGATCGGATGTCTGTGGCATCGCCGCTAATATAGAGCGCCTGACTTATCAAAGCTCGTGGCGAAGGCTCTGCAACCAGTCAGTGAACATCTGAGAATCATTGCTCTTCAAATTGACCAACCCGACAATCAAGCTTTCTTGATAAGCTACGATAATGGTACCGTAGTAAATATCCTCGGTGACGAAATATTCGACGCCCTCGGGCAGAGAAAAACCGAAGCTTGGAGATGCGCCACCGATTTCTTCGAGCCATTGGGTATAAATGCTTTTACTCGTATCCTCGATGATGAAGCCGGTCAGTGTGTCGCCATTACTTTCATAGTCCCGACTATAGACACCGGTCAGATAGATTTTACCCAGAAACGATTCAGCGGTGTATTTATCGGTATGATAGATTTTGTTCATGTTATACAACTTATCGAATTCTTCCGGCATGCTGGTCGTCCCCGGAATGACCGTATCCAGTTCATGAGCCATTGCCAGTATCATATTGTTGATTTCCTCGGTATCGTCGTAACCCGTAACTCTGACAAGGCATTCGCCCTTGACGAAATTAAGCGTTGCCGGGGCGCAGTAACCCTCGACGCCCAATTGAATAATCTCCGAAACCGGCGGTCTCAATACGGAATAAAGACCGAAGGCGTTAAGCGGCGTGTCGAAACGATAGATATCGGCTGACAGCTCGATTTCCCCGGCCAGATACTGAGCTGTGGCGACCTCGACAAAGCCGTACTGGTGATACAATTCCGCACCACCGTCGATATATGTCCAGAGCGAATCGCCGATATAAACCCGGACCTCCGAACTGCGGACCTGGTTCGTGGACGCAATTTTTTCGGGGAGGTACGATCCGGCCAGCGACGCCGTGTCCTTTTGTGAACAGCCGCCAGCCAGGACAAGAAGACCTATCAGAGTTATCAAATATTTACGCATCAGGAGATTCCTTTCCTTTCCAGCAAAATTTGATTCCTTTCCGAGCGGGTTTCTCCGACCGAGGTGATATACACCGCCGGGCGGTCGATTACCGGGCAGGCTTTTTCGCAGGCGCCGCACCCGGTGCAAAGCTCGGGATTGATATGCGGTTTCATTACCGCAACCTCGCGGCCGTTCCCATCGATAACGATTTCATCCTCGAGGTAGATAGCTTTCGGCGAAGTCGGACACCATTCTTCGCAGACAATACAGGGCTTGGCCATCGCCCAGGGCAAACAGCGGTTGCGGTCGATAAAAGCGGTGCCGATTCTGACCGGGGGGTGGTCGTCGTTGCCGATTTTTTCCTCCACAGTCAATTCCCGGATCGCTCCGGTCGGGCATACCTCCCCACAGAGCGTACAGGTATGTTCACAATAGCCGATACGGGCGATTAAAATAGGGGTCCAGAGACCCTCCAGCCCGGACTCGAGAAGCGTCGGATGCAGAGCGTTATTGGGACAGACTCGCATGCATTGGCCACAGCGGATACATCGGGCCAGAAAATCTTCTTCCTTAACCGAACCGGGTGGGCGAATCAGTCGCGAGTTGGCGTTGATTTCGAACGCATCGCCGGCGCGAAGCAGTGGAAAAAGCGCCGCGCCGCCAGCCAGCGATGTCACCACCTTGCGCCGCGAGACATCGACTTCAGGCGTATAAGCCGGATTGGTTTTGGTAACCTGCTGACGGGGAAAGAATTTGAATTTCAACGAGGAATGAGGGCAAATCGCCTGGCAGTTCAAACAGAGATGGCATTCCGACTGCCGCCAGACACTGCCGGGGTCGGGATTGTCGGCTCCCTGACAATGCAGAAGACACTTACGGCAGTTATCGCAGGTGCTTTCGTCTTTCTCCAGACCGAACAACGCAAAGCGGGAAAAAATACCCAGCAACGCTCCCAGCGGACATATTCCCCGGCACCAGAAACGGGTAAAAACCCGGTTTAGAACAACGATAACGACAAACAAAAACCCGATCGTTATAATTGCGTGAAAATGCATCTGGCGAAAAGGCAGGATAAGCGCCGCAATAATATCGTACGCGAATTGAGCCGCGGCTCCAAGCGGTGGAATGCCCAAATCTTTGATCCAAGACAGAAGACCCAGCGAGGCGGTGTGCAGAGTCGGCAAAATCACGGTGCCGATCGAACGCGCCAGAAGCGGCAGCGGGTCTAAAAGGCCGGCCTGCAGAGTTCCGGTGAAAGCCGCCGCGAGAAAGAAAAAGAGAAGATAATATTTTATCCGCTGATATTTCTTGTAGCGGTTGGAATCCATCTTGCTTATCCCTTTTCGTCGGGCGCGTTCCGAAGGGATCTCCGACACCCAGTGATTCAGCGAACCGAGGGGACATACCCAGCCGCAGAAAAAACGGCCCAGAAAAATCGTTGGAATTAAAATCACCAAACACCAGAGCAAGCCCTTATAAAGAGTGCCGGTAGCCAGCAGCGTGGTCAGCGCGACCAGCGGGTCAAATTGCAGACCGATTGATACGGGATAAGGCAAATCAATAACAGCCGGATTCGAAGGGTTAAAATTAACCTCGAAATTGGTTTTCAAAATCAGCCAGAAAAATATCACGAAGAAAACAACCTGAGAGAGGCGTCGGAGATTTCTGACTGTTTTAATCGTCATCAGCTTACTTCCTTATAGCCAATATAATTATAATCCAACGTCCCCAGCCCGGTCTTTTGAGCCAGAACGATATGCCTGACCCGCTCGGCCCTGACGCCCAGAAATTCCGCCGCCCGGGCGTCGGCCGCCACCTGGTCGGTGGAACAGATAACCGTGTTTTCGATATTGACGTCGGCCAGTGAACCCCCGGTCGGCCCGCCCCGCATCAGCACCCGGGTGGCATCGACTACTACCAGCGTCGGCCGACAGAAAGCCGCCAAATCAACTATCGACTGGTCAATCTGCTGGTGGAGTTGGTTGCGGCGCCCCCCGAGAATACCGTAAAGATTTTTCATGCCGATCGTACAGGTCGACAGGGAATGCTGTTTGGTAATCGGCATATTGATGAATTTGTCTGTTTCGATGAAATATTTGAGCACCGGCCATCTCGTCAGCAGTTTACCACCAAGGTTGGTGTTGACAAAATCCTCGTCAACCGGCAGGATAACCCTGGCCCCGGCAATTTCGGCGGCCTCTTTAATGCCCGACCGTAAAAAAGTCCGGCGAGCGTCGTTACAGGAGACATCGGTAACGATAACTTCCGACGCTCCGGCTTTTAGGCACAGGCGGACCATTTCGGCAACCAGTTCCGGGTTGGTATCCGCGCCCTGCTCGGGCACCCGGTCCCAGCCGATATTGGGTTTCAGCGTCACTCTCTCGCCCGGTTTGATAAATCTTTTTATCCCCCCGAGAGCTTCGAGCGCGGCGTTGAGAGCGGCTCGATGGTTCTCGTTTTTCACGAGCGTCAGACCGGGAAATCGAGAGTCGTGGGGGATTTCGAAACTGTTGGTTTTGGGAACCAGTGAAAACGAGGAGTCGGTTTTACGGCCATGGAAATAAAGACCGGTGCTGGCGGTCACGACCGCTAAAGCGGCGGCTTTCGAAGTTTTCTTTAAAAAATCCCTGCGGTCCATTGCTTGTTCGAAGTCTTTCAAGTTTAAATATGCAATAATGACGGAGAACTATCAGCGGGAATCAACCATTTTTCTTAACGCCCGGATATGGTCGGGGGTGGTGCCGCAACAGCCGCCGATAATCGACACCCCGGTTTCGACCAGAGCGCGAGCCTTATCGGCCATGAACTCCGGCGATTCGTTATAAACAATTTTTTCCTCGACGATTTCCGGCAGACCGGCGTTAGCCTGAATCAGCAGCGGCAATTCCGTCGTCCTTTTGAATTCAAGCGCCACTTTAACCATCAGCTCTATACCGTTGCCGCAGTTGGAGCCGACAATATCAGCTCCTGCTTTAGTAAGCTCTATGGCAGCTTGTTCGACACTGACGCCCATTATCGTGAAAAAGCCCCGCGGGGTCTCTTCGAAGGTCATGGTGGCCATCAAGGGCAGGTGTGGGGCGACCTTTTTAGCCGCCGTGACCGCCATGACGGCCTCGTTGATATCTGTCATGGTCTCGACACAAATCAGGTCCGGCCCGGTCTCAACGACATAGCTTATCTGCTTTTGATAACTTTCAAAAACCGTTTCCGGGTCGGTATCACCGAAAGGTTTGAGAAGTTTCCCCGACGGTCCGCATGACACCGATACATAAGCTCGTCCCCCGACAGCCTTTTTCACCGCCCGGACAGCGTTCTGGTTTATCTCCCGAGCCTGATCGGCTAAACCGTACCCGGCAAGTTTCAAGGGAGACGCCCCGAAGGTGTTGGTTTGGACAATATCCGCCCCGGCCTCCAGATATTCCCCGGCGATTTCCTCGAGCAGGGTCGTCTCGGTCAGGTTTATCGCCTCCGGCCCTTTTTTGATATCGACTCCCCGCGCTATGAGCATCGTCCCCATCGCGCCGTCGGCGACCAGGATCTCCCCCCTGGCGAGTCTTTTGAAAATATCTTCCATACGTTACTTTTTAAGAAACAATTTCAGTTTTTCGACAGCGTTCATACCGTCGAAGGCATAACTGTCGGCCCCGATTTTTTCAGCATAATCCTCGTTGACCGGAGCGCCGCCGATTATGACCTTTATCTTTCCCATATGTCCCTGATCTCGCAACAGGTCAACGACCTCTTTCATGGCCGGCATGGTAGTGGTCAACAACGAGGACATCCCGATAAAATCCGCCCGGTGTTCCACGGCGGCATCGATGAATTTCTGCGGCGAGACATCGTTGCCGAGGTCGATAACCTCGAACCCCGCTCCCTTGAGCATGATACCCACCAGATTCTTGCCGATATCGTGGACATCGCCCTGCACCGTGCCCAGCACCACCCGGCCCAGAGTTGGCAGTTCGCCCTTGATAAAAAGGGGTTTGAGTTCCTCCATCCCGGCGTACATGGCCCGGGCGGCCAGGAGCACCTCGGGCAGAAAAATTTCGTGCGCCTTGAATTTCTTACCGATAACGTCCATTCCGGCAATCAGGCCGTCGTTTAGGATACTCTCGGGAGGAATTTTCTGTCCGATGGCTTCCTTAGTCAGGGTATTGACTTTTTCATGGTCGCCCTGTTGCAGGCTCTACGATATCTTTTCCAACAAGTCCATTTTTATTATCCTTTAATGAGCAAGTTAAGCGTCGTCAAGTCCCGCCAGCCTTTCCCGACAGGCATAACTGTCGCAATGATTACAGCAGGCATAGGTCATATCAAAATAATGTTTCTCTTTTTCCGCGGCAATAAACACTCCGGAAATGGATTTAAGGGGTTCCATCAGGCAGCGGTCGTTCAGGGCAATCCCGATTCGGTCAGGATGCAGATACGCAAACAGTTTTTTTTGGCCGCTGACATGCCAACCGCAGTAACCGGGACTGTAACGGAGAACCTTAAGCGAGGGAAAGTCGTCCGGATTTTCAGCTTTGTAACATTTTTCGAGTTCATCAGCCGCCAGCTCGGCACCCCGGGAAGACGCGGCGTCAAGCATCACGCCCAAAGCATAATCTCCGTTTTGTATCAATGCGTTAATCGTCTCACTGACTTTCTTCCCCAGAGTGACGGCAAAAAGGGTCAGTTGCTCCGCTCGCGGAAACACCTCCGCCACTGGCGTTACAACATCGTTATCGCCCTCACCTTCATATATTCCCCTGAAAGTGTCTATCGTCACCGGCTCATAAATCCCCTGAATCCGAACTGATTTTAAAAAGAGTTCGACCGCCTTATCATAAATATTCGCGATTACATCGGTAATGACATAATTTTGACCCACCCCCTGCTCCTCGAGCACGGTCTTGATATCCGGGACGGATTTCCCGGTCTCGATTACCATCATGCGCGCCATCACAGCCTTTCGGGGAGTCGGTCCAGACCGTGTCGTTTGGTCTCGGCGGTCATCAGCCGGGTCAAAACCGATTGGATTTCGAAGGGCAGACGGGTCAGTTCGTATCCTTTCACCAGCCGCTCGACCTCGTTATGAGCTCGAACGTTGAGGTTTTGGCCGCCTTCCTCGAGCCAGCGGGAACGACTGGCGCGGTCGATAACCGGTCCGGGGAAATAATGTTCCTCGCGCAGATACTTGCGGGTATGATCGGCGATAAGCAGGTGTTTGTCCCGAAGCAGTTCCTCGAAATGGTCGAATGACGGGAAATCCTCTTTCGGTTCGATACCCGCAACCAGACGGGCGGTCATGCCGCAAATTTCGTTATCGACCACCAGCTTTTCGAAACTGATACAATTCTCGAAATCGAGCATCCCCGGTCCGGAAACGCTGTTGATGCCCGCCAGGGCGGCCAGTGTCGCGCCCATCGAAGATTCCAAGCCAGCCTGGGTATCGAGCAGTTTGGCGTCGCTAAGTGAAATATAAGCCTGAGTCGGGAATCCGAGCTTCCGGCCAATCTCACAATAAGCACAGTCAATCATCATCGTTTCCACCGCTCCCATCGGCGGGGTTTCATACCGAATATCGAAAATCGCGGGCGAGCCCCCGTACAACGCCGGGGCACCGGGAGACGTCAACTGGGTAATTATCACGCCACTGAGAGTCTCGGCCGTATGTTGAATCAAAGAACCGACCAGCGTCACCGGGGCGATAAATCCGGCCAGCGGCATGGCGATATACTCCACCGGGATACCGTGCCGGGCGCAATCGACCAGGTTCTGCGAGGTTACGTCACTCCATTTCAAGGGCGAGGTCGGACAACAGGAAAACACGGTTAGCGGCTTTTCTCTCAGGGCTTCTTCCGAACCGCGCACCGCCAGCTGCATATCCTTCATAATTTCGAACGCCTCAGCCGTGAAAGCTCCGGTTATAACCGGTTTTTCGCAATACAGCAGGCTCAGGTACAAACGATAGCTGTCCGAAACCTTCTCCGGTACATCGGCCGGCACGAAAGCCGTACTCTGCGAACGCAGGTTTTCCAAGCGACTGACCAGCTTGGCGTATTTTATATAGTCGCCGGTATTCGGTCGGCGGGTCTGACCGGTGTCATAATCAAGTATATTTAAAGCCGAGGACCCTGGTGTGAAATATACGTTCAGGCCGCTGAAATCGTGAGTTTTACTTCCGACGATATCGTACAGCGAAAAAGATTTGGGTATAGTTTTGAGCGCGGTGTCGATCATATTCCGGGTGAAAATGACGTGTCGTTTCTCGAAATCGACTTTTGCTGAAAAATCGGCCAGCATCTGCAGAATGGGCGGGTTATGAATTTCCACTCCCAGGCGGCATAAAATATCGAAAGCCTCTGAAATGATACGGTCGATCAAATCATCGGGAAGGAATTTTAAAACAGGTCTCATTTTTTAAACTTAGCCTCTTAAGATTATATGGTCAATTTAGTTGTCTTTTGATATTATTAAAGTATAAAAAACACCGGCAGAATCAAAACGAATTATCTTTTTCTTCCCGGTCCCGACTTAATTATTTTCTTTGAAATACCGGATAAATAGTTATATTTCAAGAAACTGGTAACAACTACATATATTACTTCAAGAATCTTTTTATCGAGGTCCCGATGAAAATTAGAAAATGCGTCGTAACAGGTTTCTTTGTATTAATTTCGCTATTCGGCGTCCTGGCTGCCGCCGAATTACCCTGCATGCAGGTGAGGATTTTCATTGATACCAAAGCCGACTGGCTGCAGATAAAGAATCTGCATCTCGACGAGGTCTGGCAGGGTGACGATTATATCGATGTTGTCACCGACAAATTAGAACTCGAGACAATCACCGGTCTGGGGCTTCGTACCGAAACCATCCACCCCGACCTGAAATCTTTTTACAAAGGCCGCTTGGATAAATCCGTGACCGATATGGGCGGCTATCCCACCCTGTCGGAAATAAACAGCTACATCGATTCTATTATCGTTGTCCGCCCGGATATCGTCTCGGCCAAAGAAAGTATCGGTTTCACGATCGAAGGCCGGGATATGTGGGCTTTCAAAATTTCCGACAACCCAAACACCGACGAAAACGAACCGGAGGTGCTCTACACGGCGGCCATCCACGCTCGTGAGGTTATAACGCCGATGGTTCTGATGTATTTTATCGATCACCTTCTTAATAATTACGATAGCTCGCCGGAGGTACAGGACCTGGTAGACAACCGGGAACTATGGTTCATTATGCCAGTTAATCCCGACGGCTACTATCACAACGAGGTTACCGATCCTGACGGCGGCGGGATGTGGCGTAAAAACCGCCGCAATAACGGCGATGGGTCTTATGGAATTGA
>JBMOKZ010000280.1:8665-9675 GCA_049324195.1 Candidatus Zixiibacteriota bacterium
GGGGTTTCGACGATATCGGCTCCTCACCTTATCCCTCCAGTGAAACCTACCGGGGGACGGCAGCGTTTTCAGAACCGGAAACCCAGAACATACGGGATTTCATTATCGCTCATAATTTTATAATTACTATCTATTATCACTCTTACTCCAATCTTGTTCTTTACCCCTGGGGATATGACGCTTCGCCTACTTTAGACAACGAAGTATTCAACGGTTTGGGTGACAGTATTTCTAATTTCAACAATTATGAACATGGATATGATATTTTATATGTCGTCAACGGCTACAGCGATGACTGGGGTTACGGCGAGCAAACCTTGAAAGATAAAAATTTCTCGATGACAATCGAGGTTGGAGGCGAAACCGATGGTTTCTGGCCGCCTACTTACCGCATTTCCACCCTGGTATCGGAAAACCTGGAACCAAACCTTTTTATAGCTCGGGTAGCCGATAATGTCTATAAATTGAGACCGCCCGCCGTACCGGAACTGGTTTTACCCCCGACCGTGGATGCCGCCAATTACCTTGTTGAATGGACTCATGAGGATACTCTCAACCCCGCAGTCGCCTTCGAATTGGTGGAACTTCAGGATTACCAGACCGTTACCGACCCGGCTGATAATTTCAATTATTTCGATTCCGATGGTTTTACAATAAGTTTTTCCCGTTATCATTCTGCGTCGACAAGTTTTTATTCCGGTCAGGGTTCTGATTTATACAACAAGCTTGAACTGGCCAACAGCATGTTTGTCGAAGCGGGCGACAGCCTGAAATTCTGGACCTATTACGATATCGAAGAAAACTGGGATTATGCCTATGTCGAGGTTTCCACGGACCAGGTCATTTATTCTTCTATCCCCGGCAATATAACCACCAGCGCTAAGCCCAACGGCGCCAATCGCGGGTACGGTATCACCGGGGTTTCGGGCGGCTGGGTCGAGGGCCGGTTTGACCTGTCGGCTTATGCCGGTGAGGAAATTTATATCCGCCTTACCTATAAAACGGATTCC
>JBMOKZ010000281.1:0-1220 GCA_049324195.1 Candidatus Zixiibacteriota bacterium
CCTTTTCAGGTTTCAACCATATTGACAGATTCCGCGGCGGCACGGTCCTTCGGAAAGGCGACGGCCCGAACGGGCGATCCATCGGCACGCCTATACTTTAGAGGAAGGCAGGAGAAAACAAAATCGGTGTCGAGCAGGGCATTAAGATTCGTCAGGTTTTCGATTATCACGATATCTTTGCGGAGGAAAACATGATGTATCGGAAAGTCCTTCGATTCTGCTTCGTCGATGGAGATCGCGTCTACGCCGATTCCTTGTAAGGGGAGGCTTATAAGGTATTCGGCCGCCGTCGTCGACAGGCTGGGAAAGCCGTGGAAATATTTTTCCGTATTCCAGAAGCGGCTCCAACCCGTTAGGAGGAGCAGAAAGTCCGATTTTTCGAGGGTAGGGCCGAGGCGAAGAAAGATTTCGGGACCTACAGGTGAAGGGGGAGTCCGTATATCGACGACGAGTCCTCTGCCCACGAAGGAATCCGTATCGAACTCGTCGAGAAATCTGCCTCCCGGTAACATGTGGGCGGGGGCGTCCAAATGCGTACCCGTATGGGAATAGAGAGTAAGCAGGGTCTCGAGAAAGCCGTCGTTTTCTATTGTGTTAGCCGAGCGAAATAACGGCCCTTCGGTCCCGGGGAATACCGGCATGTCCTTATGCATGGTGTGAGTTAGATCCAGGGTTTTCATTTTCCATTATCCTTGGCATTATTTAGAATCCGAAAATAGCGATGACCCCCAATATCATGGTGATTACGGATGCTATATGTCCGACCACCCCCAAACTTCGGGAAAAATTATGTATGAAATCGTTAGTCTCCACGTAAATTTTGTCTTCCGGTTCGATAAAGTCTTCTTTGGACCTTATCCTTTCGTTCTTTGATGTTATTTCCGCGGCTTCCTTTGAGTTGCGACTCTTGTCGATGCCTCCGGCTAAATTGACGTAATATTTCCACGTCCGATCCGGGACATAAGGATACCGCCCGGGATGCATAACTGCTCCCGCCACGGTAACAAAATATTGTCGAAAAGGGATGATGATAAAGTCGCCGTTTTTCAGCTCGATATCCTGAACGTCGGTCCTGAGCAAGAGCAAATTCTCGATATTCACCGGAATGTTAACAATATCAGTTCCATCGGATCTTTTGACATAAGCATTGGCGAGGTCGGACACCTGGGTAAAAGAATCCCGCAGGTCCTTGACCGCGGTGGAAATCTTTGTTCCCGGCG
>JBMOKZ010000282.1:0-1218 GCA_049324195.1 Candidatus Zixiibacteriota bacterium
GGCACAAAGCATACGTGATCAACTCGAACGGGGAAACCCTCTCCAGAATTGACCTCGCCACCAAAACCGTGACCAACAATATCCTGACTCTCGGGACCGATGTTTACTCATACCCCAATCAGATAATCGTCCGTGACACGCTCGCTTATGTCGTCAATTCGGGAACATCAGAGATTCAAATTATCAACCTTAACACCGAATCGACCCTCGGTTATATCGGCACCGGCGCCGGCACCAACCCGTACTGGATGGCGTTCGCCGACGCTCGCTTTGCCTATGTCAGCCTGATGTATGACAACAGCGTCGCCAAAATCGACGTGATTGACCGGACAGTGGTCGGGGTCGATTCGGTCGGGAAACGTCCCGAGGGTATCGTCATCCACGACTATAAGGCTTATATCGCCTGCACCGGTTACAATCCCGACTGGTCGCTGGACCCGTTCGGTAAAGTTGCCGTGTATGATCTTCGCGGTGATTCGGTGTTGAAAGAAATCACGGTCGGAACCAACCCGCAACATCTGGCGGTGGATAGGCAGGGGAGAGTACACGTCGTCTGCACCGGGGATTATTTCTCGGTATTCAGCGAAATTTATGTGATTGATACCGATATCGACGAGTTAATCGACGGTTTCGAGCTGGGCGGTACCCCCGGGTTGATAAAAATCGGTCCCGACGATATCGCCTATTTACCGGCGGCCGGATGGGATTCCCTGTCGTATGTCTATTCTTATAATTCCCTGACGCTGGGTGTTTATCACGATGAAAACGACCCTCTTGTAGGCGCGGCCAACTGCCTGATGGCGGTTCCTTACCAGGACACATCGATTTTCACCGGCGGCTGGACCCATGACGATATCAAGGTCATAGATTCCGGGGGTACGCTGTTCGATACGTATCTGCTCGGTGACGGTCCCCTCGATGTCGCTTTCGATTATCTGCCGGGCGACCTCACCGGAGACCATGTCGTGGATATCGCCGATATTACCCGCATGATTTCGTGGTTGTATCTCGACGGTGCTTATCCGCTCTGGCCTGCCTGGCGGGCAAACGTCAACGGCGATTATCACTATGATATCTCGGATATCACTTTTCTGATAAATTATTTGTATCTGTCGGGTGACCCGGCGCCCAAAGTCGGACCGGACTGGTTTATGCCCTGGGCTGAAATTAAAAAGTGACCCTCAGTCTAAAAAGCAGTTAAATGACAGGATGTCAATT
>JBMOKZ010000283.1:0-1217 GCA_049324195.1 Candidatus Zixiibacteriota bacterium
GATGAACGCAAAAACGCCGGCGCCCGAGCCAACCAGGTCCGGAAAACGATCGAAAACGTTTTTACCGAAGCCTTCCGGAAATACGAAAGCCACAAAGAAAGTTCGGCGTTCGACCCGACCCTGCCCGGCACCGGTCCCCGTCCGGGAACGGTTCATATTATCAACCAGGTGATGGGCGAGATTTGCAATACTTTTTACGGCATGGGTTTTGAAATCGCCCGCGGTCCCCACGTCGAGACCGATTATTATAATTTCGAAGCACTCAATTTCCCGCCGGACCATCCCGCCCGCGATATGCAGGATACTTTTTTCGTTGAGGGCGACCGCCTGTTGCGCACCCACACTACTCCGGTGCAGCCCCGAGAACTGGAAAAACGTCAGCCCCCCGTAAAAATTATCGCCCCCGGACGGACTTTTCGCAACGAGGAAATCTCAACCCGAGCGCACGTCTCGTTTCACCAGGTGGACGGTTTTTTGGTTGACGAGGGGGTGACCATGGCCGATTTGAAAGGCGCTCTGGTGGCGTTCTGCCGCGCCTTCTTCGGCGAGGACCTGAAACTCAAATTCCGGCCGTCGTTCTTCCCCTTCACGGAACCCTCGGCAGAGGTCGATATTTCCTGTTTTTTGTGCAGGGGGAAAGGCTGTCAACTTTGTAAATATTCAGGCTGGCTGGAGATTCTCGGCTGCGGCATGATTGACCCCAATGTCCTGAAAATCTGCGGTTACGACAGCGAGAAATACACCGGTTACGCCTTCGGCATGGGCGTGGAACGGGTCGCCATGCTCAAGTACAAGATTAATGATATCAGGCTCTTTTTTAACAATAATATTCGCTTTCTCAAGCAATTTAATTAATTATGAAAATTTCTTACAAGTGGTTGATAGAATTAACCGGACTGGACTGGCCGGTTGAGGAAATGGCCAACCGGCTTACTCTTTCCGGCACCGCCTGTGAAGATATCATTCCTATGGCGAAATATCTCGACAAGGTGGTAGTGGGTGAGGTGCTGGCGCTTAACCCAATCGAGGGCGCTGATAAAATCCAGAAAGCCACCGTCGCGACCGGCGCGGAAAAATATGAACTGGTCTGCGGCGCGCCCAATGTCGCGGTCGGACAAAAGGTCCCGGTGGCTCTGCTGGGTGCCCGGCTGGCCGGGGACATGATTATCAAGAAGGTAAAAATCCGCGGGGTGGAATCGATCGGGATGATTTGCTCC
>JBMOKZ010000284.1:0-1216 GCA_049324195.1 Candidatus Zixiibacteriota bacterium
GTCGCAGTCGGCGGATTGCCGGCCGGTTGATCAGTCGATGGACTGTCTGCCGGTTGTTCCGTTTTGGGCGCCTCGGGAGTCATCGGCGTTTCGGGCGGCGTTGTCGGCGGCATGGTTGGTGCCGGCGGCGGAGTCACGGGTTGTCCGACTCCTGGCATTTGATTGTCGTTCATATGATGCTTTTTTTAACTGGTAATAATTCCACCTTAACAGATTTTTTTTAGCCTAGCAAGGCTTAAATCCTTTGAGCCTATCACATAAGTCCGAATTTGGATATAATACTTACAATGAAAAAGATACCGCGCAATGTTGTTGTCCTTGGCCTGGTAAGTTTTTTTAATGATCTGTCGGCGGAAATGGTTTACCCGATTGTTCCGATTTTCCTGACTTCCGTCCTTAAAACGTCGGTTCCCGTTGTTGGGGTCATAGAAGGAGTTGCCGAGGCAACGGCATCCATAGGTAAGTACCTGTTCGGGGCCCTTTCCGACTATTTCCAAAGGCGGAAGATCTTCGTTACCTTGGGCTATTCCTTCGGAGCCTTGTCTAAACTTTTGATAGGACTGGCGCAAAGCTGGCCCTTGGTGCTGTTTGCCCGATTCATCGACCGGACCGGCAAAGGATTGCGGACCGCTCCCCGGGACAGTATCCTTTTGGAAAACACCACTCCCCATAACCGGGGTTTCATTTTCGGTTTCCACCGTTCCCTTGACAGTTTGGGTGCCGTATTCGGACCGATTCTGGGATTGTTCTTTCTTTACCTCATGAAAGAGAATATGCGCCTGGTTTTCTACCTGGCCTTTATCCCCTCAGCTATTTCCGTTGTGATTCTCATGCTGTCGGTCAAGGAAAAAAAATCCGCCGTCATACCCGAAAAGAAGCAGTTCGTCAAAATAAGCTTTAAGTCTCTTGATCCCCGATTGAAGACGTTCCTCCTGGCAAGTTTTATCTTTTCCCTGGGCAACAGCTCCGATGCCTTTTTGATCCTCAGGGCCAAAGACCTGGGACTAACGACGATACTGGTCACCTTAGCTTACGTGCTTTACAACGTTTTCCAGACCATATTCGCCGCCCCCGCCGGCCGGCTTTCCGACCGAATCGGGGCGAAAAAGGTTTTTGCTTTGGGGTTATTGATTTTTTCCCTGGTATATTTTTCCCTCGGATTCGTCAAGAATCCGGCTTTCATCTGGATAATATTCCCCGTATACGGACTTTACAT
>JBMOKZ010000285.1:0-1207 GCA_049324195.1 Candidatus Zixiibacteriota bacterium
TTGATATTTTTTTCCGTCAGCCTGCCGGCGCCCTTTAATTTCTTCAGGACCCCGTCCAGCTTATCCGATAAGTAGCCAAACATCTATATAAAACCAGTCAATATCTTCTATTCCATACCATCACTGGAAAGGCATAGAAAGTCGTTCGGTAAACACTTAATATGTTTACCAGAGCCAAATAATATAAAATAATCGTTTGAATTGGCAAGGAGTTTATAATAATCCGTAACCCGAGCCGGTACTGAACGATTTTGTTATCCTATTGATTGATATTCTGTTATAAAAAATATAAATTAATTCAAGTCTTTTTTAGATATTTTTTAAGCCAGGCGCGGCGGTAACGGTCAATTTCCCGATAAGTGCCGTCTTTTAAAGCCACGTGAGTGCCCCCTTCGAGAATGATAAATTTATGGGGTATATGAAGTTTCTTGAGCCGAGCGACCAGCAGCTGGGATTGCTCAAGCGGCACGACCTCGTCGCTGTCGCCGTGCATGATTAAAAGCGGGACATCTTTCGGCAATTGCTCGGCGAACCGAACGGCGGACCGTCGGTGCAGTTCCTCCTGCCGGTCGTCATCGCAAAGATGTCCGAAAAGTTTTTTCAAATATTTTTTAAAATCGCTTTTCTGCTCGCATAACCGGACGACATCGGTAATCCCGGCATGCACGATGGCGCATTTAAATGAGTGGTTCATACTCAGCGCCCGATAGGTGGTCAGGCCGCCGCGGCTGGCGCCTTCGATAGCGCACAACTCAGGGTCGGCCTCGGGAATATTGTTCGCGACCTCGAGCAGATTAAGCGTGTCGTTGACATCCTCGCCGCCCCAATCCTCCTCGCCTTCGCTGCCCCTGTTCCCGCGGTACTGCGTACCCAGCACGACATAGCCCCAGACGGCGGTCGAAGCGAGAATCAAATAGGCCGTCATGTCGTTGAGCGCCCCACGGTCGCCGGAGCCGCCGCGATTCCAGATCAATACGGGGTAATGACCCACCTGGACGGGACGAGCCAGATAGCCTTTGACCTGCAGACCGTCGGAGAGGTAGGTGATTTTTTCAACTATGGTTTTTGTGACGACGGCTTCGTCGTAAAGGCGCACCACCGTTGCCCGGGCCGCTTTCTTGAGGGTGACCGGCTCCCGATGGATGATGATGCCGTCGGTGGGGTTGGTCATGATTTTATGTAACTTTACAAATCAGGTGGCGCTGAT
>JBMOKZ010000286.1:0-1207 GCA_049324195.1 Candidatus Zixiibacteriota bacterium
AGATTAATCTCTTTGGAGCCCAGATACGGTTCTCGTCGCTGCCGATGGTCAATCTGATTCTGTTTGGCGATTATGCTTGGAAGAAAAATGAATATGATTTCGGCGGACAGATTTTTGAATTCAAAATGCAGGATTTCAGCTTCGGGGCATCGCTGGTCTATCCTATCAAGTTGAAAGTGGTATCACCCTATTTCGGAGGCGGCATCTCCAGCCATAATCTCAGCTACGACTATGTTAAGCCGCTTTCACTGTCTCTCGATGATGAAGGGATTAATATTCCTGGCTCTATGACTCGTCTGGGATATCATCTTTCAGGCGGTGTCAATGTCACTCTTCCCGCGTTCCCAATCGGTATCAGCGCCGAATATCGCTGGAACTGGATTGATACGCCGGGTGAAGTGACCGATTATACCAGCTTGATTCTGGGTTTGAATTATAATCTTCCGTAAGGGGTTTTCGACAAGATTTTTCTGCCCCCGGCATTCCGGTCGGGGGTATTTTTTTGCCTGTCAACGAAGCAGTTTTGCGCCCTGAGACTATTCTTTGTCCGGTGTGATGAGATTTATCAGACGCTGTGCAGATGACGAATCTTTTTTCAGAAGGAACTGGTACACTTCCTCCGCCTTTTCCGGCATATCGTTGTAAACATATGCTCCCCCCAGCGCTACCCGGGCGTTCATGTCATCGGGACGAATCTTGACGGCCCGTTCAAATTGCGCCACCGCTTCGGGGAATCGCTTGCTCAGAATATAGAGCACCCCCAGATGTTGATAAGCGTCAAAATGACGCGGATTCAGCTCAATCGTTCTTTTATACGCCGCTTCGGCATCATCTTTCTTGTTAAGTTTATCTTTGACCACAGCCAGATTGTAAATATACCGCGGCTCGGCTGGATTGAGATTGACCGCTCTGGCGAAGAACGATTCGGCGTCATAAAGATGATTTCCCGCCATATGGACATTCCCCATCAGATACTGGAGCTCCGGGTCGGCGCTGTCTTTCTTGAGAGCCAGATTGAGCACCGAGGAGGCTTCGGAGAAACGCTTGTTATATACCAGCATGGTGGCAAGGTTGCGGGCGAAAGCGACATTGTCCGGCGCCAGCGACATCGCCTTGCGGTATGCCCGCAGGGAGCGGGCGGTATCGCCGGTCGCCTGATATGCCGCCCCCAAATTATTATAGATGTCGGCGTCGGCGGTATCCTGCT